>JAYWBR010000474.1:0-25259 GCA_043781315.1 Verrucomicrobiota bacterium
TTAAGCTGGTTCAAGAATTAGTGAGAGAAGGCCGTCTATGAAAACATCCGTGCAACTCAAAAAGCCCTATGGCAAAGCCGCGTTCTCGCGGGTGCGCCATGCCCGGTATCTCGGTTGGGAAAATGCCTTCGATGTCGAGTTCGAGGACGGCCTCTGTTTTCTCGAACCGCACGCCACCATCCGCAAGGCCAACAAGATTGCCGCCAAAGCCACGCCCGTCAGTGTGGAGGTGGATGACGACCTCGGCAGCCATTTCAAAGTCACCTACGACAACGGCCAGACGGCCGAAGTCTCCTGGGCTTTCATCCGCGAACTGCCGCCCAAGCAATAGTGGCCGAGTAAAAAATCTTCCGTCCAAGTTCGTGGCATCTGTTCGGTGCCCTAGAACCGCAATCCGCCGACTACCGCGCATGTGCGAACTTCGGGCCGATTTATGGGTGAATTCAATCGGCACTTTATTCAACGTCTTTTTACTAGGTCTTTATTCACTATAGACTGTCAAAAGGCCATTCTCAAAATGCAGTGACTTGTTCCTGTCGTGATAGAACCAATCTTCGTAAACTCCAGACGTGGCTACCGTCCGTTGAACTTTGCTTGGAGTGCCCAATGACGCTTGTGCATCATCGCGCGTCATTCCGAGAACACACATCGTAGACCAAGGCAATTTCATTGCAGTCATCTGTCACCATGCAGCGCGCCTTGCCGTGAATCTCCGCAAAACCGTTCCCGACCGGATCATCGAGACGATCATCGCCTGCCGGCTGCCGCACTTGAAACCGGAAGGGCTGGTGAAGATTTCTTTCGGCCACCGGCTGTCCATGACCGCCGAAAACGTCCTCGGGCAGCTTCTGGAAGCATACCTGGCCAATGAACTGGCCGCGTTCAAATGGTATTGTTGCTGGGGCGAGACGCTGCGGAGTGTTGATTTTGTCAATGAAGATGGACGGCTGCTTCAGGTCAAGAACCGCAGCAACTCGGAAAATTCATCCAGCAGCCGCGTCCGGCTTGGCACCGAGATTAAAAAATGGTTTCGGGTCAACGCCGCCAGTGGAAAATATCTTTGGGCCGACCTGAACACGCTGCACAAAAATCTGAATCTTTCCGAAGAACACTTCAAGGAGTTCGTAATCAAAACCCTCAAGGCGAATCAGCCGGCCGTACCGGTGGAGCCGGCAAATCCGTGGAATGAAAAGGAGTTGTGATCGTCGGCACATGCCCCAGATTCCATTTGGCTGCTTCCATCATTTCGCCGGCGGGGCGGTGCTGGCGCGCAGGATCAGTTCCGCCGGATGCCGCTTGGATTCCACGCGTTCGCCGCGCAGCAAATGCCGCATCACCTCCATCGCCGCCACGCCGAGCCGGTGTTTCGGCTGGCGCACCGTCGTCAGCGGCACGCGGAAATATTCGGCGGTGAGAATGTTGCCGAAGCCCATGATGGAACGGTCGCGCGGAATCTGGACGCCTTGGTTCAACAGCGTATTGGCGCAGCCGATGGCGACGAGATCGTTCACGGCCTGCACAGCGGTGGCGCGGCAGTTTTCGTTTATCATCTGCAAGGCCGCCTTGACGCCGTCCTCAATCGTGCTGCCGGCGTGGAAAATCATTTTGTCATCCACCTCCATGCCGGTCTCCCGCAAGGCGCGCTGGTAGCCTTCGTAGCGCGCCTGGGCCCAAGGCGCGGCCAGCGGGCCGGTGAGAAAGGCGATGTGCCGGTGGCCCAACTCCAGCAGATGCCGCGTCGCGGCCTGGCTGGCGGCGATGTCGTCCACCTGCACGCTGGCGAACTGGCGGCAGAACTGCGCGGGCGCGCCGAGCAAAACCGTGGGCACCTGGCGCGTCAACAACTCCTGATAGATACGCGCCTCCGGCTCCATCCGGTACACCGGCGAGACAAACAATCCGTCCACGCGCCGCGAGAGCATCCGGCGGATGCAGGCCTCTTCCCGCTCCACCTTGTTCAAGGTGTGCGCGAGCAAAACGTCGTAGCCGAGTTCGTGCGCGTGTTCCTCGATGGCCAGCACGACGCGCGAAAAAATCGGGTCGGTCATGGCGGGCACGATCAGGCCAAACAACTTGGTGGTTTTCGTGCGGAGTCCTTGTGCGGAGGAATCCGGCACGTAGCCCATCTGGTCGGCGAGCAGGCGGATGCGGGCGCGCGTGGCGTCGGAAACGTCCGGCGCTTCGCGCAGCGCCTTGGAGACCGTCATCACGGAAACTTTCGCACGTTCGGCAATATCTTTGAGTCGTACCATGACAATTAAAAATGAAAAGTCCGAACCACCGCGCACCTCGTTTTTAATTTTTCATTTTGCATTTTTAATTTCAGAGATTGGCCCCGCGCCAGTGCAGCTTGGCGCGCAGCGATTCAAAAAAGGAACTGTCCGGGAGATGCATCAGGCGGACGGTCCGCCGGCTGCGGCAGATTTCCACCTGATCGCCGGCGTTCAGTTCGGCCACCACATTGCCATCGGCGCTCAAGATGGTGGCGGGCTTGGGCGTCATCACCTTGATGCGAATCGTCGCCGTGAGCGGCAGGATCAGCGAACGGTTCGTCAGCGTGTGCGGACAGACCGGCGTGAGCTGAAAAACTTCGGCGGTGGGAAACACCAGCGCGCCGCCCGCCGCCAATGAATACGCCGTCGAACCGGTGGGCGAACTGATGATCAAGCCGTCGCAGCGATAGCGCGTCAGCGGCTCGCCGTCCACGCTGACGTGCAATTCAATCAGGCGCGAGGTCACGCCGCGGCTGATGACGAGATCGTTGAAGGCGGTCTGTCGAACGGGCTGGCCGCCGCAACGGGCACGCGCCTCGATGAGCGCGCGATTTTCAAATTTGAATTCTCCCTGCCAGACTTGTTTCAGAGCTTTTGCCAGGTCGGCGGAGGAAACCGCCGTGAGAAATCCCAGCCCGCCAATATTGATGCCCAGCAGCGGTGTCTGCGAGCCGGCGATTTCGCGGGCGGCGCGGAGCAAGGTGCCGTCGCCGCCAAAAACCAGGAGGAGATCCACCGCGCGCGCCAGCGTGGCGGCGTCGGCGCAGACATTCCCGCGCAGGCGGGCGGCTTTGGCCGTGGCGGCATCGCAATAAATTTCCCGGCCCGCCGCACGGATCAGCCGGGCGGCCTGGGTCACGGCCTGGGCGCACGCGGCCTTGCCGGAGTTGCCGATCAGTCCGACGCGTTGGATTTTGTCAGCGATTTTTTTCAATCAACACCAGAAATTCTTTGTTGCCCGCCGGGCCGAGCAGGGGTGATTCGGTGACACCATGCCAGCGTAAATTGCTGTGCTGCCCGACAAATTCCTCAAGCTCGCGCAAAACTCTTTCATGAATGATCGGATCCGTAATGACGCCCGCACCTTTGTCCACCTCGGCCTTGCCCGCCTCGAACTGCGGTTTGATCAACGCCACGATTTTACCCAAGGGCCGCAACAAAGCAACGGCGGGCGGAAGTATTTTGCACAGCGAAATGAACGAGCAGTCAATCACCACGAGATCAGCGGGAGCGAATGGCTGGGGAAATCCGGCCGGCGTGAGCGTGCGCGCGTTGGTTTTTTCCATGACCACGATGCGCGGATCGTGGCGCAACTTCCAGTCGAGCTGGCCGTGCCCGACATCCACGGCAAAAACTTTCTGCGCGCCGCGCTGCAGCAGGCAGTCGGTGAAACCACCCGTCGAAGCGCCAAGGTCAATGACGGTCAGACCGGTGACCGCGAGTTGAAAATGTGCCAGCGCGTGTTCGAGCTTGTGGCCGCCGCGACTGACGAATTTTTCGGCGGCATCGAGGGTGAGGGCGTCGCCGGGTTTCACGGTGTCGCTGGGCTTGCGGGCGGACTGGCCGTTGATGCGGACGGCTCCGGCCATGACGGCGCGCTTGGCTTTCTCCCGGCTTTCGCACAGGCCGCGCTCCACGAGTTCCTGATCCAGTCGGCTCATTGATGGTTTGGCGGCGGAAGGCTTCCTGAAATGGGGGCGGGGTTCAAGCCGGAGTTTTGTTGTCCTGAACCGGCCGAGCTTCGCCATTGACATTAAATGCGGTTCCGCTACCGTGGCGCGCTCTGAATTTAGAATAACGTAAATAGACACTATGCCGAACACCAAGTCAGCCGAACGCCGCATGCGCGGCAGCGCCCGCAAACAGGCCCGCAACACCAGCATCAAGTCCCGCCTGCACACGCTGGAAAAAAAATACGAAGTCGCCGTTGCCGGCGGTAAAAAAGATGAAGCCACTGCGGCTCTGCGCGCCGTGACCTCCGCTTTCGACAAGGGCGTCAAAGCCGGCGTGCTCAAGAAGGCCACCGCCAACCGCAAGAAATCCCGCCTGACGATCCGCCTCAACAAAACCACGGCGGCCAAGTAATTTTTCCGCCGGCCAGTTTAGCCGGCCGCAATCGTCACCCAACACCCTGCCTAGGCGGGGTGTTTTGCGTTGGGTGGTATCCCGCCGGCGGAGCGATCACCTCCGCCAAACGCAAACCAACGACACAAAAACGCAAGCATCCGGCAGCGCCTTTCGCCGGGGCTGTTCATCGTATCGGCGATGAGATGCAACGAACTCGCCGCGCCATTTTTGTGGGTGGACCGGAATCAATTCTTGAAACCCGGGTGCAACCCGCCTAACCTGATCGCGCCGTGAACCAGCCGAAACCAACCTATAAACTTTTGTCCGGCGAATGCGCCGGGCCGGAAGTGTGCCCCCTCAGTTGTGTGAAAGCCGGCCAGGTTGTCTGCATCCGCGAGCTGGCCACGACGCCGGAAATCCAGGTGCGCCTGCGCGAAATGGGTTTTGGCGAACAGCAGCGCATCAAGCTCGTCAGCCATAATTCCAGCATCATCTGCCAGGTCTGCAACGCGCGGCTTGGCATCAGCAGGAAGCTGGCGGACTCTATCCTCGTCGAACACGTCCACGCCGAACCGGAGGCGGTTTAATTCATGGCCTCCGATCTGCAGCCGCTCACCTCGCTCGCCTTGGGCGCCACCGCCGTCGTCGCTGAAATCAATTTGCCGCCCGCGCACCGTCCGCGCCTGATGGAAATGGGATTGCTCGTCGGCAGCACCGTGCAACTCGTCCGCTTTGCGCCGCTGGGCGACCCGGTTGAAATCAAAGTGCGCGGCTACAATCTCACGCTACGCAAGAACGAGGCGGAGCAGATATTGGTGAGGATCGCCAGCTAATCCGCCATGAACTGGAAGCTGGTTGCGCGGCTTGCGCGGCGGGCTGAAATAAACCACACTGACCACACTATGAGTGCAACCGAAGCCACGGCGGAAGTTTTTGTGACAGCCTTCAAATCCTTGAAGCCCCGCCAGCGCGAAGCCGTCTTGGAAAAGATGTTGTCTGATACGGCGCTGGCCGAAGACATTGCCGACACGCTGGCCTTGGAAGCCCGCCGGCACCAACCGCGCCAGCCGTTCCGGCAGGTGTTGAAGGAACTCAACCTCCGCGCGTGAATTGGCGGATAGACATCGCCCGCGACGCCAGAAAGGAACTGGCCGCGCTGCCCCAGCAGGTTCAGGTTCGGATTGCAAAAGCCATTCTTGCCTTGGAACACAACCCGTTTCCGCCCGGCGCCAAGAAACTGAAAAACCGCGATGGCTGGCGGATTCGGGTGGGCGACTATCGCGTGCTTTACCTCGTTGACGGCAAGGCCAAAAGCGTTGGCATCGGCAACATTGGACATCGCCGCGAAATCTACCGATGAAAAAAACCATCCAGTTCACCAATCTCGCAAAAGCCGCGCCGCTGGGCGACCCGGTTGAAATCAAAGTGCGCGGCTATAATCTCACGCTGCGCAAGAACGAGGCGGAACAGATTTTAGTGAGGGCGAATTCATGAAATTCCCAAATGCATGAAAATCGGAACCGGCAAACCAACGGCCGCGAGAATGATCAAGCTTGTGATCGGCGTAATTGTTTTTGCGCTGTTGATGGATGCGCGCAGCGATTTTGAGCAACGTTGGGTTCGTGCCTTAGTTGCAGGATGTGCTGGCGGAATTTTGGCTTGGGCTGTGTTGCAATATAGAAGAAGCCGAGACAATGATTCGTCTTCACAAGACCGATGAATCCAACAGCCGCCTCAGACGCAAAAAAATCCGCCGGCAAGAAAGCCTCCCCGGCGTATGTCGTCCTGACCGGCAATCCGAATTGCGGCAAGACTACCTTGTTCAATGCGCTCACCGGCTTGAGCGCGAAGGTCGGCAATTACGCCGGCGTCACGGTGGAACGCAAGGAAGGCAAGTTGCAGAACGCGCCCGCCGGAGCAGACATCCGCATTCTGGATCTGCCGGGAACTTACAGCCTCAGCCCCAATTCCCTCGACGAACAGGTTTCGCGCGACGTGCTGCTGCATCGCCTGCCGGAATTGCCGCCGCCGGATTTGATCGTCATTGTCGTGGATGCGTCGAATCTCCAACGCAACCTCTACTACGCCACGCAGGTCATCGAACTCGGCCATCCCACGCTCATCGCGCTCAATATGGTGGATGTGGCGGCCGGCAACGGCCACACGATTGACGCCGACAAACTCGCCGCGTCGCTCGGCGTGCCGGTGCTGCCCATCGTGGCGAGCAACGGCCAGGGCGTGCCGGAATTGCGCGGGAAGATCACCGCGTTTGTCCAAGTGCGGCCCGAGGTGAAGCCGCGTTTGTTCTGCCAGTTGCCCGGCCTGTTCCGCATCGAGGCGACGGGCCTGACGGACTTGCTCGCGAAGACTTACACCGAACGCACCTTGCAGGCGACAGCGGAAGCGCTGCTGCTATTGAGTAATGAAAAGGCGCTGGCATCGAGCACGACGCATTACCCGCAGAAAATCCAGGACGCCGTAAATGCCGCGCGCAAGCGCCTCGAAGCGCAGGGCGTGGACTGGCGGGGCGCGCCGATTGAATGGCGGTACGCGCGCGTTGCGGAAATCCAGCAAGCCGTCACCACGGAAGTCGCGCAGGACGGCGAGCCGTTGAGCGACCGGCTGGATCGGGTCATCACGCACAAGGTCTGGGGCACGCTCATTTTCCTGGCGGTCATGGCGCTGATTTTTCAGAGCATTTTTAGTTTTGCCAAACTGCCGATGGAAGCCTTGCAGACTGGAGTGAGCTGGATCGGCGGCATGGTTGGAAAAATGATTCCGCCGGGTGATTTGAATTCGCTGCTGGTGGACGGCGTGATTGCGGGCGTGGGCGCGGTCGTGGTTTTCCTGCCGCAAATTCTGCTGCTGTTCTTGTTCATCGGTTTTCTGGAAGACACGGGCTACATGTCGCGCGCGGCGTTTTTGATGGACCGGCTGATGAGCAAGGTCGGGCTGCACGGCAAGAGTTTCATTCCGATGCTGAGTTCGTTTGCCTGCGCGATTCCCGGCATCATGGCCACGCGCACCATCGAGACACCGAAGGATCGGCTCGTCACCATTCTCGTCGCGCCACTGATGAGCTGCTCGGCGCGGCTGCCGGTTTATACACTGCTGATCGCAGCGTGCATTCCCGACATCAAAATTTTTGGCGTCATCAAACTCGCCGCGCTGACGATGCTCGCAATGTATCTGCTCGGCATCATCGTGGCGCTGGTGATGGCGTGGATTTTCAAGAAGACTTTGCTCAAGGGCGAAACGCCGATGCTCATCATGGAATTGCCGCCTTATAAAATGCCACTACTCAAGGTGGTGCTGCGGCACATGTGGGATCGTTCGCGGCTGTTCCTGCGGCGGGCGGGCACCGTGATTTTGGGGATCAACATTTTGCTGTGGTTTCTGGCGACGTATCCCAAGAGCGCGGTGATTGAAAAGGATTTCGCGGCGAAGCGCGCGGCTCTCACGGCAGAAGGTAGGGACGCGCTGCCGCGCGTCCAGGACGACCGGCAGGTCGTCCCTACCAAATTGGCCGCGCTTGGCCGGGAAGAAGCCGGCGAAAAACTCCGCCACAGCTTCGCCGGCATGATGGGCCGCGCGATTGAGCCCATCATCGCGCCGCTGGGTTTTGATTGGAAGATGGGCATCGGCATTGTCGGTTCGTTTGCCGCGCGGGAAATTTTCGTCAGCACCATGTCCACGGTCTATAACGTCGGCAACGACGATTCGGCGGCGGGCACGAGCAGCCTGGCCCAGACCTTGCGTGATCAAAAACATCCCGACGGCACGCCGGTTTACACGACGCTCGTCGCCGTGACCTTGATGGTGTTTTACGTGTTTGCCTTGCAATGCGTCAGCACCGTGGCGGTGGTGCGGCGTGAGACGAATTCCTGGAAGTGGCCCATCTTTCAATGGCTCTACATGGGCGTGCTGGCGTGGGGGTTTGCGTTTGCCACCTATCACTTGGGCAGGCTGCTGGGGTGGGGGTGATGAAGAAATTCCAAATTCCAAGTTCCAAGTTCCGAATATCGAACGGGTAATTGGAGTTTGGAACTTGAAGTTTGGAACTTTTTCAGCCGGCCGCAGAATTTTTTATACAAATTCCCCCCTGCTGGTGTCTATCCATTGAAAACGTGAGCGACTGGCTGGAAACATTGTACGAAACGAAAGCGGCGGAGTTGATCCTCTATGGCCGCGCGCTTGGGCTTGGCCACGCGGAAGCCGAGGATGTGTTGCAGGAGTCCTTTATTGCGCTGCTGGACAAGCCGGAGCGGCCCGACCAGCCGGAGCATTACCTGGTGCGCAGCTTCCGCAACCGCGCGCTGAATTACCGGCGGTCGCTCTGGCGGCGGTTCACGCGCGAACTGGAATCGCACCGCTGGTTTGACAAAAGTTCCGATGAAAGCCCGACCGAGTGTGCGGCGATGAACTGTCTGGCCGGACTTCCGCTCGAACAGCGCGAAGTCATCGTCTTGAAGATCTGGCATCAATACACCTTCGAGGAGATCGGCGGACTGCTGGACATTTCGCCGAACACGGCGGCGGGCCGTTATCGGTATGGTTTGCAAAAGTTAAAAGCCTGTGTGGAAGGAAAAAATTATGAACGAGATGAACTTGGAGAAGGAATTGCATTCGTGGCAACCACGCCGGCCGGCGGCGAAAATTAAGGCGCGGCTGTTCCCGGAACGCGGGTGCCGGCAGGAGTTTGTCCGGGTGCTGCGGTGGTTCGCCCCCACCGCCGCCTGCGGCTTGATCGCCCTGGCGGCGCTCGGCCCGAACAATCTGTGGCCCAGCCTCAAACCCGGTCAGCGGCCCGTCTCCAGCTTCACCGGCCAGGCCATTTCCGCCTTGGACGGGGTGACGATCAATCGTTCGCCCGACTTTTTTGAATGGACAAACCGCAGTGGTTCCGCTCTTAATGTGCGCTCTTTTTTGCCGGGCACGACCAATTAATCAGGATTACGAAATGGATAAAGAAAACGTCAGCAGCAAACCGAACCTCAAAACCGCCACCGCTGCGAAAACACCTGCACCCGAACCGGTGCAAGTGGCCGCGCTATTCCGCCCGGTTGACTGGTTGGTGATGTTGTTCACCTTCGCCGTCATCTGGGGCATCTACCTGTTCACGCTCGCGCCGAACGTGACGCTGGAGGATTCCGGCGAGCTTTGCACGGGCTCGTTTTACGCGGGCATCCCGCATCCGCCGGGCTATCCGTTCTGGGCGATTTACTCCTGGATTTGGACCAAGATCGTTCCGTTCGGCAACGTCGCCTGGCGCGTGGAAGTCGGTGAATCGTTCGCCAGCGCGATGGCATGCGGCCTGGTGGCCATGATGGTTTCGCGCGGCAGCAGCATGTTGATCGAGGGCATCGAGGAACTCAAAGGCATCGCCGGCAAATGGGAAAACGCGATCTGCGGCGTGTCCGGCGTGACGGCGGGTTTGCTGCTCGGTTTCGGCGGCGTGATGTGGAGCGAGTCGGTGGCGATCAACCGCATCTCGCTGTTCGGTGTGCCGTGGGTGACGCTGGTGCTGGTGTGTCTGATGCGCTGGATTTATGCGCCGCACCAACGACGGTACCTTTACATCGCGATGTTTTTCTTTGGCATCTGCGCGACGATTCACCAGACCTTGCTGGTCATGGCAATGGGCATTGAATTGACGGTGGCTTTGGCGCTGCCGCGTCTGGGCCGCGATTTGTTCCTCGGCAACAGCATCGTGTTCATCCTCGCCTTGATCGGCAAAAGCACGCACGCCATCACCATGCTGGACACTTCGCCCGTGATGTTGAACATCTTCATGGCGGTCGGGATGCTGTCCATCGCCGCGTGCATCTGGCTCACCATCCAGACCGCGAGCCTGCTCACCGAATGGAAAAGCGTTTTGTTCATGGGCTTCCTGTGGCTGGCGGGCGCGTCGTTTTATTTTTATGAACCCATCGCGGGCATGACGAATCCGCCGATGCAATGGGGCTATCCCCGGACGGTGGAAGGATTTTTTCACGCCCTCACCCGGGGCCAGTATGAGAAGGCCTTCCCGTCGGACGTGCTGCACGATCCGCTGCGGTTTGTCGGTCAATTTTGGTATCTGATTCAAGGCGTCGCCGAGGAATACAGTTGGGCGTTCATGTTTGTGGCGCTGCTGCCGTTCCTGTTCTTGTTCAAGATGCAGAAGCGGGAGCGCGCCTGGATCATCGGGCTGGCGGCGGTGTACGGCTGCATCGGCGTGCTGCTCACTGTCATCATGAATCCGTCGCCGGATCGTCAGTCAGCCGAGCTGCTCAAAGTGTTCTTCACCTCGTCCCGCGCCGTCATCGCCATCCTGATCGGCAGTGGCCTGGCGTTGGTGATGGCCTACATGGCGACGCATTATCAAAAATTCCGCGTGTGGGGTCTGCTCGGCGGTGGCATTGCGATTTGTCTCGCGTTCTACACCCTGATGGACGCCACGGGCCGGCATTACCTCGGCTATGAAGGAAAAGTTTCCCTGGCCGAACTTCCACGCTGGATCGGCGAGGCGTTCCGCAACATCGAAGGCGGCCTGCCGATTTTCGGAAACCTCGTGCTGGTCGCCGTCGCCGTGGTGTTCTTCCTCGCGCTGGTGATTTACCGCAAGCGCGCGCCGCTGGCGATCACGCTGGCGCTCTTCGCCATCACGCCGATGTATTCCGCGCTCTGCCACTACGGCACCAGCGAGCAGCGCAACCACTGGTTCGGCTACTGGTTCGGCCACGACATGTTCACCCCGCCGTTCAACGGCAAGGACGGCAAGCCGATCTATCCCGAGATGGCCAAGGACACGATCCTCTACGGCGGCACCGACCCCGGGCGCTTCTGCCCGACCTACATGATCTTTTGCGAAAGCTTCATCCCGCACAACTGCCAGCCCGAGCAGGATCAAAAGTTTGACCGCCGCGATGTCTATCTCATCACCCAAAACGCGCTGGCCGATGGCACGTATCTGAACTACCTCCGCGCGCAGTACTACCGCAGCCAGCAGGTGGACCCGCCGTTTTTCAGCGAACTCGCGCGCTTCGTTCTCAAAGACAAGGATTACGAAACCAACCTGCTCGCCAAGATTGTCACGCCGCTCGACACCTATTTCACCGCGCGCGGTGCCCGCATCGAGAAACGCTGGCGCACCGAGTCTTCCTTGTTCGGGAAGGATGATTTCACGAACCTCGCCGGCTTGGTGGCTAAACTCAAACCCGGCGGCAATCAGGATGCCCTGGGCAAATGGCTGTACGAAAACGTCAGCAAGGAAACCCAGACGCTCATCACCAGCGGCGGCGACGAAGGCCGTTTGCGCAAGGCGCTCGCGGCGGATTTGAACCCACTGCTCGAACGCGAACTGGAACTCAAGCAACAGCTCAAGGCGAAACAGGCTGAGAAGTACGACGCCGACCAGCAGCTTTCCGACGGCAGCACTTCGGAACGCCTCAAGCAAAAATCGGCCGACCTGGAAAAAGAAATCGCCACCTTCAAGATTGATCCGCTCTACGAGACGAATCGTTTCGCCGGCGTCGCGCTGTCCGATTACGTCAAGAGTTTCCTCGCGCAAAATCCGCAGAGCGACACGCGCATCCGCCTGAACCGCCTCTTGCTCGAAGAAGCGTATCCCAAAGAAATCGCCAAGAGCCTCGGCGGCGTTTATCCCGACCGCGAAATTTACATCGCCTCGAACGAGGATTCGCAGAAGTGCTTCCAGGAATACATCGCCGACGCCCAGGCGCGCGTGCTGCATGATCAGCAATTCCCCAACGAACAGCGCCAGGTGAAGCCCGGCGAGGACGTGAAGATTGTGGACAACCGCGTGCAGGTCTCCGGCCAGATCGCCGTCATGTCCATCAACGGCCTGCTGACCAAAGTCATCTTCGACAAAAATCCCAACAACGAATTCTACATCGAGGAAAGTTTCCCGCTCGACTGGATGTTCCCGCACCTCACCCCGTTCGGCGTGATCATGAAAATCAACCGCCAGCCGCTGGCGGAAATAACGCAGGAGATTTGCGACAAGGATCATGAGTTCTGGACGCAATATGACAACCGTTTGATCGGCCAATGGATCAACTACGACACGCCGGTCAAGGACGTGGTCGCCTTCGTCGAGAAAGTGAATTTGCGCCACGATTACAGCGGCTTCAAGGGCGACCTCAAGTTTGCCCGCGACGACGAGGCGCAGAAGGCGTTCTCGAAACTGCGCAGTTCCATCGGCGGCATTTATTCCTGGCGGCTCGGCCTCTCGCCCTCCGGCGGCCCGGTGCCCGCACAGTGGATCGCTAAGAGCGAGGCCCAGCGCAAGATGCTGTTGCGCGAGGCGAACTTTGCTTTCAAACAGGCCTTTGCTTATTGCCCGTACAGCCCCGAAGCCGTCTATCGCTACATCCAGTTGCTGACCGGACTCGAAGGCCGATTCGACGACGCGTTGATGATCGCCGAAACCTGTCACAAGCTCGATCCCGAGAACGGCCAGATCACCGATCTGGTGACCCGCTTGCGCTCGGCCAAGGGCCAGCCCAACGCGCTGCTCCAGATTCAAAAGGAAATCGCCGACCTCGAAGCTGGCTTGAAAGCCAAGCCGACGGATTTCTCGAACGCCTTTTTGCTCGCGTCGAAATACATGGCCGTCCAGCAGGAGGCGCGCGCGTTTGAAATTCTGGACAACATCGTGGACAGCCCCGGCGTGCCCGCCCCGGCGGTTTACAGCGTCGTGCAGGCCTACGTGCAGATGCAGAACCTGCCCAAGGTCACCGCGACGCTTTCAAAATATGTCAAGCTCGCGCCCGACCAGCCGGACGCCTGGTATAATCTCGCCAAAACCGAGGCGGCCCTCGGAAAAAATCCCGACGCCTTGGAACATCTCCGCGTCGCGATGCAGTTGAACAAGACGTGGCTCGCCAAAAATGTCGGCTGGCAGGATCTGCGTCCCGAAGCCCAGAAGGAGCCGTCATTCGCCAACCTGCGGGCGATGTCGAACTACCAGACCATCATGGGTCAGCCTTGACCCGGTTTCATCCCGCCCGGCGGAGATCCTCCGCCGGTTTGCAATCGCTTGACGATTTGCCCGCCCGCGTGAATTGTAAGGGCCGGTTTACCGATGAGTAACTCAGAAGACAATCAAATGGAAAATGCCCCGACCGAAGAACTTCCCGCCCAGGAAGAATCCGCACCGCTGACCCCCGAGCAGATCGCGGAGTTGAAAACCCGCGCCGCCAAGGCCGATGAAAACTGGGACCGCTTCCTGCGCGCCACCGCCGACCTGGAGAATTTCAAGAAGCGCGCCGCCCGCGAAAAAACGGACGCGATCAAATACGCCAGCGAATCGGTCATCCAGAAATTGATTCCCGTGCTGGATAACTTCGACATGGCGCTGCTGGCCGCCCAGACCGCCGCAGGCGACTCCAACCAGTCCCTCACCGCCGGCATCACGATGATCCACCAGCAGCTCAAGAGCGCGCTCGTCGAATCCGGCCTTGAAGAAGTGGACGCCGCCGGCAAAGCTTTTGACCCGACCTGGCACGAGGCCGTTTCCGAAAAGGAAACCGCCGAAGTCCCGGACGGCCACGTCGCCCAGCAGTTGCGCAAGGGCTACAAACTGCGCGACCGCCTGC
This sequence comes from Verrucomicrobiota bacterium, assembly GCA_043781315.1. Lineage (GTDB taxonomy): Bacteria > Verrucomicrobiota > Verrucomicrobiia > Limisphaerales > CAIQOK01 > CAIQOK01. The sequence goes on from JAYWBR010000474.1 coordinate 13,943, forward strand.
TCCGTCCCGCCACCGTCATCGTCGCCAAAGCCCCGGCCGCCAATTCAAAATGAAAAAATCAAAATTAAAAAACCACCGCCAGCCGGGGTCGTTCCCTTTCGCATTTTTAATTTTTGATTTTTAATTTTAAATGGCCAAGCGCGACTATTACGAAATCCTCGGCGTGGAACGCACCGCGACCGATGAGGAACTGAAGAAGGCCTACCGCAAGCAGGCCGTCAAATTTCATCCCGACAAAAACCCCGGCGACAAATCCGCCGAGGAAAATTTCAAGCAGCTCGGCGAGGCGTACGAAATCTTGAGCGACCCGCAGCAGCGCGCGGTGTATGACCGGCATGGCCACGCCGCCTTTGACAAGCGCGCCGGCGGCGGCGGTTTTGGGCGCGGCCAGCAGGCCCACGATCCGTTCGACATTTTCCGCGAAGTGTTCGGCGGCGGCAGCATTCTCGACGAACTGTTTGGCAACGGCGGCCGCAACGATCCCAACGCCCCGCAGCGCGGAGACGACCTGCGGTTCGATCTGGAAATCACCTTTGAGGAAGCCGCCCACGGCTGCGAAAAGGAAATCACCGTGACCAAGCCCGAACGTTGCGCCGACTGCAGCGGGGCCGGGGCCGAGCCGGGATCCAAAGTCAAAACCTGCACCACCTGCGGCGGGCGCGGCCAGGTGCTCAGTTCGCGCGGCATTTTCAGCGTGGCCCAGCCCTGTCCGCATTGCCACGGCGCGGGACGGGTGGTGGAAAAACCCTGCCGCACCTGCCGGGGTGCGGGCCGGCGGGACAAACCCTCGACCATCAAACTGCGGATTCCCGCCGGGGTGGACACCGGTTCGCGCCTGCGTTCGTCCGGCAACGGCGAGGCTGGCGTGCGCGGCGGACCGTCCGGCGATTTGTATGTCGTGCTGCATGTGAAGGCGCACGAACTTTTCCACCGCGAAGGCGACGATCTGCTGTGCGAAATTCCCGTGAGCTTTGTGCAGGCCGCGCTGGGTGCGGAGATTGAGGTCCCCACCCTGACCGGCAAGGCGGAAATAAAAATCCCGGCCGGCACGCAGCCGGGTGCCATGTTCCGGCTCAAGGGCAAGGGCATCAAAAATGTCCAGGGCAACGGCCAGGGCGACTTGCATGTCCGCATGAATGTCGAGGTGCCCACGCATCTGGACAGCGCGCAAAAGGCCAAGCTCCAGGAATTCGCCGAACTGTGCAACGGCAAGGAAAGCCCGCTGCGCGAAGGCTTTTTCGAGAAGGCGAAGAAGTTGTTTCATTGAGGCGTGAGGAGTGAAACGTGATTCAGACAGTCCGTTTCCGTTCACGTTTCACGCATCACGTTTTACAAGCCCATGCACCGCTTTTATCTGCCACCCGCCGAATGCCAGACCGGTTCCCCTGCCCTGACCGGTCGCGAGGCGCACCATGCCGTGCGCGTCCTGCGATTGCGGCGCGGCGATGCAGTCACCGTCCTGGACGGCGCGGGTTTGGAGTTAAGTTGTGTTGTCCACGCGAGCGACCGTGATTTGGTTCAGCTTGCCGTCTTGAAAAAAAATCTCCTACCTGCGCCCAGACATCAAATCACCTTGCTGCAAGCCATCCCCAAGGGAAAAATCATCGAGTCCATCATTCAGAAAGCGGTGGAACTCGGCGTGCATCGCATCGTGCCGCTGCTGACCGAGCGAGTCACCACGCGGCTCGACGGCGACAACGCGGCGCACAAGGCGGAGAAGCTGCAACACGTCGCCATCGAAGCCATCAAGCAATGTGGCTCGGCCTGGCTGCCGAAAATTGAAACGCCGCTGACGCCCGGGGAATTTCTGGCGCGCGGCGAGAAATTTGATCTGCCGCTCATCGCCTCGCTGCAACCCGGCGCGCGACCGGCGCGGGAATATTTTCAAAATTTTCAAACCGAACGCGGATGCAAACCAGCCAGCGTCTGCATCTGGATCGGGCCGGAAGGAGATTTCACAGCGGCGGAAGTTAGTGCGGCGCAGGCCGCCGGTGCATTGCCGATCACGCTGGGCCGGCTGGTGCTGCGCGTGGAAACCGCCGCCACTTACTGCCTCTCGATTCTAAACCACGAGCTGCAAGCGTAGGCAACGCGCCAAAAGTTGGTGGTTCAGGAATGCGATTCAGCGAACTCCGCCGCCATCATCAACCCAGCTTCGCGTGGCTGCCGTCGCAGAACGCACCGTTCTTGGAGTGTTTGCAGCCGCACCAGGCCACGGTCTTGGCTTCGGCGATGTCTATCTTCAACGGGGCGAACGTGGAGCCTTTGTGCGAACCGTCGCAGAAGGGCTGGCTCTTGGAATTCCCGCAACTGCACCAATAATAGGTGCCGGGCTTGGTGGGTTGGACGAAGGGAGATTTCGCGGCGATTCTGGGTTCACTCATGGCTCCTGAATATCAGATGGGAGCGACGCAGCAACTGATAATTTTTTTGTGGGCGATCCTGCCGCGCTGCCGGACACTGCGGCAACGACACCCCGACTGAGTTTGGGACGCTGCCCGCCCGCAAACAGGATTGCGCTGGCGCTTCCCCAACACGTAACATGTCCGCTTCGTTGTCCGTTCACGATTGAAATAAAAAATGTCCACCATCATCACCGCCACTGAAATCACCGTCCGCTACGGCGAGCGCGCTGTCATTGACGCCGCCACGCTTTCCATTGACGAAGGCGACCGCATCGGGCTGGTCGGTCGCAACGGCTGCGGCAAGACCACTTTTTTGAAGCTGCTCGCCGGGGTGCAAACGCCGGACAGCGGCGATGTCTCGCGGCGGCGCGATCTCGTCGTGAGTTACCTGCCGCAGGATTTCATGCTGGATGCGACGAAAAGCGTTTATGAAAACATCCGCGACGGCGCGCAGCCGGTGCTGGATTTGATCGCCGAGTTTGAATCGCTGCCGCACGACTCGAAGCGGCACGAGGAAGTGGAGCATCGCATCCAGGCGCTCGAAGGGTGGACGCTCGATCAACGCATCGAGACGGCGATGTCGCATTTGAATTGCGCGGCGGGCGACCGGCGGGTGGACACGCTTTCCGGCGGTGAGAAGCGGCGCGTGGCGATGTGCCGCGCCATTGTTTCGTTGCCGGACTTTTTGATCCTCGACGAGCCGACGAACCATCTCGATCCCGAATCCATTGACTGGGTGGCGGATTTCCTCGACGAGTTTCACGGCACGTTTCTGGTGGTCACGCATGACCGCTACTTTCTCGACCGCGTCGCCAAGCGGATGGTGGAGTTGTACGACGGGAATTTCTGGTCGCAGAACGGCAACTACACCGATTACCTGCTCGCCAAGGCCGAACGGCAGGAGGCCGACGCGACCGTCGAGCACAAGCGCCAGATGTTTTTGAAGAAGGAACTTGCCTGGGTGCGCCAAGGCCCGCGTGCGCAACGCAGCAAGCAGAAGGATCGTTTCGAGCGTTACTACGATGAGGCCGCGAAGGACGGGCCGATGATTGAGGAGGACATGGAACTCGTCATCCCGCCGCCGCCGCAACTGGGCAATCGCACCGTGGAAGTGGCCGAACTCGGCATGACGCTCGGCGGCAAAAAATTGTTCGGCGGGTTCAACTACACGTTCGAGAACGGCCAGCGCATCGGCGTGTGCGGACGGAACGGTCTCGGCAAAACCACGCTGCTCAAGGCCATCATCGGCCAGCTTCCGCCCACGGAAGGCACGGTGAAGATCGGCCAGCTCACCAAGTTCAACTACGTGGATCAGGGCCGCCTGCAATTGAACGAAGAGCGCACCGTGTTGGACGAGGCGTCCGACGGCACGGAGTTCGTGATCTGGGGCGATTCAAAAATCTCGGTGCGTTCATATCTGAAACGCTTTCTGTTCGCCGATGACCGCATCACCACGCAGGTGAAGAAACTCAGCGGCGGCGAACGCAGCCGGCTGTTGCTCGCCAAGATTTTGAAGTGCGGCGGCAACTTTCTCATCCTCGACGAACCGACGAACGATCTGGATCTGCCGACGTTGCGCGTGCTGGAGGAGGCGTTGATCGCCTTTCCCGGCATGGTGCTCGTGGTGAGCCATGACCGGTATTTCCTGAATCGCGTCTGCACGAACATTCTCGCGTTCGAGGGCGACGGAAAAATTTCGCACAGCGTCGGGGATTACGATTATTACTTGGAGAAGAAACAACGCGAGGCCGCCGAAGCCGCGCGCTGGCTCGCGGTGGAAACCGCCGCCAAGAACAAAGCCGCCGCTGCCAAGACGGCGGCCGCAGCGAAGGCCGGCAAACCGCGCAAGCTGTCCTTCAAAGAAACGCGCGAACTCGAAGGCATGGAGGCGCACATCCACGGCATGGAGGCGGAGATCGCCCGCATTGAAAACCTGTTTGCCACGCCGGATTTTCACCGCACGCACGGCGCGCAGATGAGCCAGTTGACCGTCCAGCTTGAAGCCACGCGGGCGGAGGTCGCCCAGTCGTACAAGCGGTGGGAGGAGCTGGAGGCGCTCAAGGCCGAGTCGCAGAAAGTCTGATGGATTTTGCGGACCGTTGACCCGACCGGCCCCCGATCGGTTTTCAATTTTGAAAAAAACCGCAGGCTCCGATCTTGACTCTGCCCGGGCAATCGCCAGACTTGCAGAAGCCGCAGTTTTGGTTTTCGGTGGAGAGATGGCCGAGTGGCTGAAGGCGCTAGTTTGCTAAACTGGTATACCCCTTAAAAGGGTATCGGGGGTTCGAATCCCCCTCTCTCCGCCATCTTCATTATCAAGCACTTTTGCCTGTGTTGTAAATGCTCGTATACTGTTTGCCGTCGCGAGTTGTCTCCAGAACATAGTTCAAAGCCGCACCAAGCTCCGGCCCGTAATAACCGAGCAGCGCTTTGCCAGCCAACTCGTTTGTGGCCGGCGGCCCGAACGCAGCCGTAAGGAATGATTGAAGCTGGGTGAAATGGTTGCCAACGATGTAAACTTGGAAACCGTCGGCATCCTCTTTGTAGCGCCAGTCCGCTGCGAACTTTGGCAAAGCGTTCGTCGGTTGCGTACGCGCTCCAAACTTGGATAAATGCTGGAGAATGAACGTGCCCAAGTCGCCGGATTGCTTGCTGTAACCGGGGAAATCGTCCGCGCTCGAACATCCGAGCAGAAGCGCGAGAGCAACAAATGGTAGAATGCGAGTCATGTGCTACGAAGTCCGCCTCAGTCTTCCGCCTTGAACGCCCGCATGATCAGATCGCGCACGGCCTTCTTCGGATCCTTGCCTTCGTAGAGCAGCGCATGGACTTCATCAATGATCGGCGTTGCCACGTTCTTCTCCCGCGCCAGCCGGTGCGCCGAACGCGCGGTCGGATAGCCTTCCGCCAGTTTCGGATTGGACGCCTGCACCGCCGCCAGCGTTTCCCCGCGCCCCAGCCGCGCGCCCAGTTCGCGATTGCGACTCTGGCTGGAAAAACACGTCAGCATCAGATCGCCCAGTCCGCTGAGGCCCGCAAAAGTTTCCGCCTGCGCGCCGCACGCCACCCCGAGCCGCCGCATCTCCGACAACGCCCGCGTGACGAGTCCCGCCTTCGTGTTGTCCCCAAAGCCCAGGCCGTCGCTCACGCCCGCCGCAATGGCGATGACGTTCTTCAACGCACCGCCATACTCGACGCCCAGCAGATCCGTGCTGCGATAAATGCGGAACTCCGGGCGATGAAACAGTCCCTGCACCGTGCGCGCCGTGAGATCGCTGGCGCACGCGCACACGACCGCCGAGGGAATCCCGAGCGCGACCTCGCGCGCGAAGCTCGGCCCGGACAGCGCGGCCACGCGGTCCGCTGGCGCGAGTTCGCGCAGGATGCGGCTCATGGTCTGGCCGGTTTCAAATTCCACGCCCTTGGTCACACTGACGAAAATGCCCGGATGCCCTTTCAACCGCTCGGCGATCGCACGGAAGGCGCGCGACGGAATCGCCAGCAGCAGACATTCGCTCCCGCCGACCGCCTTGGAAAAATCCGCCTCCAGCCGCCAGTCCATGGGCAGTTGCACGCCCGGCAGATAATGTTCGCTGCGGCCCAGGCGGAGTTCGTCGAGCAGTTCCGCGCGGTGGTTCCACAGCGTCACGTCGTTGCCGTTCTCATGCAGCACCTTGGCCAGCGCCGTGCCCCACGCGCCCGCACCCAGCACGGTGATCTTCATTTCGCGGCCTCCTTGGTTTTGAATTCGATGCGGTTCTCCGTGCCGGCCATGAGTCGTTGAATGTTTTTTTTATGCTTCACAATCGCCAGCGCGCCCAAGGCTCCCGTGATGATCGTCAGCCCGGTGTTCTGCGTGGTGAACCACGTCGCAAACGGCAGCGCCGCCGCCCCCGCGATGGAGCCGACGGAAACATAGCGGGTCGCCGCAAACAGCACGGCGAACACGATGACCACGATGAGCAACGCCCACGGCACGAGCGCGCCCATCACGCCCGCAGTGGTCGCGATGCCTTTGCCGCCTTTGAAGTTGAGCCAGCAGGTGTAATTGTGCCCGAGAATCGCGCCAACGCCGGCGATGACTTTGAAGCGTAGTTGAAATTCCACCGGCTCGTTTTGAAAGGAGACGAACAGCCCGGAGAAATGCGGCGCGAGCCAGTTGAAAACGAGCGGAGCGATGAACGCGCAGGCCGCATAGCCTTTCAACGCGTCCACGAGCAGCACGAAAATCCCGAGCGCCTTGCCGACGGTGCGGAACACGTTGGTCGCGCCCATGTTCTTGCTACCAACGGTGCGGATGTCCACGCCCTTCGCCCGGCCCACGAGATAGCCCGTCGGAATCGCGCCCAGCAGATACGCGGCGAACACGGTGATGGAGTAGCACAAGACTGACACGCGCACACTTTATGAAGCAGCCGCGCAAAGTCCAAAAAGAAAAGTGGCGGGGCCGTTTACTATCCGCCGGGAGCGCCGCGCGCAGAACGGCACGGAGGCGAAGGAAAATTTCTTTCCGCCTTCGCCCCCTTCGCCCCCTTCGCCCCCTTCGCGCGACGAAACGGAATTTCAACTTCCAGTGACCCGCCGTCACTGCCACACTCGGCCGCGTGGCAACTCCAACTGCAAAAATTCGTGTCGCCGTTCTCGGCACCGGCTCGCTCGGTCAACATCACGTCCGCGTCTATGCCGAACTCGCGGTGGCGCACCAAGTCGAGCTGACCGGTATCTTCGACGCCCACGCCGAAACCGCCCGCAAAATCGCCGCCAAACACAACCTGCGCGTGTTCAGCTCCGTCGCCGAAGCCGCTGCCAGCGCCGACGCGCTCAACATCGTCACGCCGACCAGCACGCACTTCGACCTCGCCAAACAACTGCTCGCGAGCGGCAAGCATGTCCTCGTCGAAAAGCCGATGACCGACAACACCGAGCAGGCCGCCGAACTTGTCCAGCTCGCGCAACAGCACAACTGCGTCCTGCAAGTCGGCCATGTCGAACGCTTCAATCCCGTTTTCAAATATCTGGAAAGCGCCGCGCCCGACCCGCGCTTCATCGAGACCCATCGCCTCTCACCCTACCCGGCCCGCTCCACCGACATCGGCGTCGTGCTCGACCTGATGATTCACGATCTTGACGTGATTCTCGCGTTCGTGAAATCGCCTGTGACCAGCGTGGACGCCGTGGGCATTCCCGTGTTGAGCAAGAGCGAGGACATCGCCAACGTGCGCCTACGCTTCGCCAACGGCTGCGTCGCCAATCTTACCGCCAGCCGCGTCAGCCCGGAGCGGATGCGGAAGATTCGCGTCTTCAGCGGCGGCGCGACACCCAGCTACATCTCGCTCGATTATCGCGCGCAGGAAGGTTTCATCTATCGCATCGCCCGCGACGGTGAGGAGGAAAGCTCGCTGCTCAAAAAAATCATGGCCGCGAAACTCGGCGTCGGCAAAGACTCCAACATCGTCAGCCAGTTCGGCGGCAAGAAAATCGTCCGCGAGCCGGTGCCGATTGCGAAGGACGAACCGCTCAAGCTCGAACTGCAACACTTCGTCGAGTGCGTCCGCGAACGACAAACGCCGATGGTCAGCGGCGAATCCGCCAAACGCGCGTTGGACCTGGCGTTTGAAATCACACGGCAGGTGCAGCAATCAAAATGAAATTCTAAAATATGAATAATCAAAGCAATCCAGGCGATGAATCAATCTACGAGAATGGAAATGTTAGAGTAACACGAACGCGTTTGGTCGTTGGGCCAGCTACTTACACAATCGCGGCAGTCAGTTCACTCCGAGTTGTTGCGATAGAACCAAACAAGTCCACGTTCCACTGGCTTGCAACATTCGGCGGTTTCTTTGGTCTGATGGGTATTCTGCTTGTATTGGGTTCTGATGGGCGCGTCCTAGGCACACTTCTTTTGGTGGCTGGAATCGTTCTGACCGTCTGCGCTGGAATCGTTCTGACCGTCTGCGCTGGGATTGTGCGCAAACGCTTGAGGCCGAGCTATGGCCTTTGCGTCACGACAAGCGCACAAGAACAACAAGTGCTGGAAAGTCCAACTCTCGAAGAGGTTCTTTCTGTTGAAGCCGCATTGCATCAAGCAATTTCACTACGGGGTTAAATCGGGGGAATTTTGAAACCAAAATCCTTCACGCTTGCCGACCCAACCGCGAACGTAGGAGCCGACGTAAGGAGTCTCTAAAAAAATGAAAACGATTGAGCATCCAAAAAGTTTGAGTCTCGTCACCTCGACTCCTACAAAGATTATTCGTAGGAGACGACGTAAGGAGTCTCTAATTTCTCCCCCATGAAATTCCAGCCACCCGCCAAACCACCCCGCGACCCGCTAAATCGAGCGTTCAATCTGCCGCGCCTGCCCCGCGAACATTATCAGGGCGATGCCGTGGTGTTCTGGACCCTCACAACTTTCGACAAAACCAAAGGCTGGCTCACCCCATCATTTCATCAACGGTTCCGCGAGTTGCTCCTTCATGCCGCCTCGCGGGAAGGTTTGGTTTGTCCGATCTACTGCCTGATGCCAGACCATTTGCATCTGGTCTGGATGGGTTTGCGACGGGACACCGATCAAATCAACGGCATGACGTTTCTGCGGACTTACCTGGAGCCGGAACTTGCTCCCGCCAAATTTCAACCGCAGGCGCAGGACGAAGTCTTGCGGGAAGAGCAGCGGAAGCGGAACGCCTTCGCCAAGGTCTGCTTTTACATCGCGGCAAATCCGGTGGAGGAAGAACTTACGGCACAGGTGGAGGATTGGCCGTTCACCGGCTGTGTGGTTCCCGGCTATCCGAAATTGAATCCACTGGTGGAAGACTACTGGCCGAAGTTTTGGCGAATCTTTGGCAAGCTGCGTCAGCCGGACGCGGGCGACATAAAACGACCGCCAATTATATGAAGTTGAAACAAATCAGTTTGAGCCTTGTCACCTCGACTCCTGCAAATCAACCTAGTAGGAGACGACGTAAGGAGACTCTAATGTTCACTTCGCGGAATCACGGCCAACGGCAAGACAAATTTGAGACTCCTCACGTCGCCTCCTACGAAGATCAGAAATGAAACCCAAAACCTTCATGCTCATCGCCGGCGAGGCGAGCGGTGATTTGCTCGCGGCGGAACTCGTCGGCGCGTTGCGGCAACGAGTTTTGGCGGACTCAACTGATTCGACGGCGGATGTTCAACCGCTGCGCACGGCGCTGGCTCCGAGATTTTTCGGTGCGGGCGGATCGAAGATGGCGGCGGCGGGCGTGGAACTCGCCTTTGATATGACGCAACACTCGGTCATCGGCATCTCCGAGGTGTTCAAAAAGTTTTTTGAGTTTCGCCGGCTCTTTAATCAACTGCTCCGGCTCGCCATTGAACGCCAACCGGACGTGATCATTGGCGTGGACTACGGCGGATTCAATCTGCGCTTCGGTCGTGCGATCAAACGATTCGTCCGCGCCCACCGCAACCAGTTCAACAACTGGAATCCCAAGATCGTCCAATTCGTCTCGCCGCAGGTGTGGGCGTCGCGTCCGGGCCGAGCCTATAAGCTTCAGGACGACTACGATTTCATCCTGAGCATTTTTCCGTTCGAGCAAGCGTGGTATGCGAAGCGCACGCCGAAGTTGCGCGTGGAATTCGTCGGGCATCCGATGGTGGGAAGATTTGATATGGTAAGGACGCGTTCCACTGCGTCCCTAACTTCTTCCGGGGAAAGAAAAATTGGGGACGCGGTGGAACGCGTCCCTACCATATTGCTGCTGCCCGGCAGCCGCGCGGACGAGGTACGGCGTCACTGGCCGGTGGTCACGGGCGCGTTTCAGATCCTGCGCCGCGACCTGCCGGAGCTTCGCGGTAAAATGATTTTGCCCAGCGATGCGCTCGCGCAATCTGTGAAATCGCTGGGGGTTCCCGAGGGTTTGGAACTTCAAGTCGGCGGCCTCACCAACGCGCTGGCTGAAGCCGATCTCGCCATCACGAAGTCCGGCACGATCACGATGGAGTGCGCGCTGTTTGGCGTCCCGGCGGTCGTCTTCTACAAAACTTCCTGGCCGACTTATTTCATCGGCAAACAAATCGTGAGTGTGAAATATCTCGCCATGCCCAACCTGCTGGCGGACGCGCCGATCTTCCCCGAGTTTATCCAGCACGAAGCCACGCCGGAAAATATTGCGCGCGCCGCGCTGGAGCTGTTGCAGAACCCGGCACGCCGCCAGGAAATCCAAACCAAGTTGAAGGAAATTGTCGCCTCGCTTGGCGGGCCGGGCGCCAGCCGACGCGCGGCGGACGCGGTGATGCGGCTGCTGGATTAGGAACGCCGATCTCCGAATCGGCTCGAACCTGAGGCAGCCCAACGAGCCGATTCGGAGATCGGCGCTCCGTTGCGAAACTGAAAACATCATGCAAGACCTGACAAGTTCGTTCTGGATCAAGACGAAGGGAATTTTGTTCCTGTTGCTGGGCATCGCGGCGGCGACGTTGCTCGTCATGGACAATCAATCATGGCGGACGGTTTCGCTGCTCGCGCTGACCATATGGTGCTTCTGCCGGTTTTACTATTTCGCGTTCTACGTCATCGAAAAATACGTGGATCCCGCCTACAAATTTTCCGGGCTGTGGTCGTTCGCGTGTTATCTCGTTCAGAGCCGACGGAAGCGGTGATCCGTCCGCCGGAGCGCCGGCCTCCGACCCGGCACGTTGGATTCCCGCCCGGTTCTTGCCGGGTCGGAGACCGGCGCTCCAATCGCATGCGCTTCAATCGCGTTGCGTCCCTGCTGCGGCTTGATTAACTTCAACCCGCTTGAAAAAATCGAACCGCCCCGAGATTCCCCGCAAGACGATCTATCGTCTCTCGGTTTATTTGCGGTGCCTCGCGCGGCTCAAGGACAACAACATCCAGACGGTCTCCAGCGAGGCGCTGGCCA
>JAYWBR010000475.1:0-9178 GCA_043781315.1 Verrucomicrobiota bacterium
GCGAGCAACTGGCCGAGCGGCTTGGTCATCACCTGCGGTTTGTCGCGGAGAATTTTTAGCGCGGCGATGAGGCCGACGAGCGCTTCCTTGCCGGGGTCGTTCGTGACGTAGGCGGCCTTGCCGTAGGAATAGCCCGTGCCGAAACGGTCCGAATGATAACCCAGCGCGCGGCGGATCGGCACCATCACATCCTCGCGTCCGATGATGAGGCCGACGGTCGGTGCGCCGGAGGATTTGTCCATGGAATACGCCATCACGTCCGCGCCGAGCTTGCGCGGGTCGGCGCCGATGAAGGGCGTGCCCCAGGCGTTGTCCACGATGTAAGGCACGCCGTATTCCTGCGCGAGCTTGGCGATGCCGGTTTGCAGCAGCGGTGTGCCGCTCGCGTCTTGGTCGCCGTAACCGTAGCCAACGCTGTCATAGCCGAGGGACGAAAATGCCGTGAGCGAGGACGCGTGGCGTGACGCGGTTTTTTCAATGCGGGCGAGAGTTTTTTTTGCGTCGGTGTTGGCGAGCAGCAAAGTCGGATGTTGTTTGATGCCGTGGATTTCGTAGCGCGCACCTTCAAGCGGAACGAAAATCGCGTCGGTGTTGTCGAGGCGTTTGCCGGAGAAACCGAGTTCGCCCGCCGTCACGCCGCGATCGGCGAACAGGTCTTTGTAACGCGGCGGATACGGACGGCCATAGCCGCCGTGATGATGCAGATGCCGCTCGAACGGCGCGAGGTAGCGGGCGCGATAATTGTCGCCACGTCCGGTCATCGGCGGACTGGCGAGACAATCGAAGCTCGTCCACAGCGCGGCCTCGCAGGTGTTCGTCGGCGCGGCGTCGAAGCCGTCGCCGTAAACGTCCTTCACGATCTCGCGGATTTCCTCGATGAGAAATTTATTTTCCACGACCTTGCGCGACGCGGCTTCGATGGCCTTGCCGACCTCGGTGGTCAGCAGCGCGTGGCAGCTCGACACCGCGCCGGTGAGGCCGATCTGGCCTTTCATCTCCGGCGTGATGCCAATCTCGTCGGCAAACTTCTTCGCTTCGCCGTAGATGGTGGCGATGTTCTTGTGGAGTTCCTTGTAGAGTTGGAAGCGGTATTTGTGGGGCATAATTTTATTTTGGGTTGTTGGAAAATTTCTTCACCGATGCAGCCGGAGCGCGGCGTTCACGCCGCTTCAGCGTGCGAGTGTTGTGAGCGCAAAGAAAATTCAAATCGCCTGACTTGCGGGAGTTGAAGCGGCGTGAACGCCGCGCTCCGACCGGGGAAGTAGCGCAGATTTGCAATCTGCCGTATCGCCGAATTGCATTCGGCAGGGCGTGGAAAGCAGCGAAGTCGTCCAGTTCGCCGACGGCCAGCGGATTGAAAATCCGCGATACGGCAGAATGCAATTCTGCGCTACTTCGATTGCAACACACTCGCGTTGTGATTTTGAAATTCATTTTTTAATGGATTGCACGCACGCGGCGCAGATGCTCGTGGCATCAATTTTGTATTCGCGGTAAAGATCGGGCACCGTGCCGGACTGGCCGAAGCCCACGACGCCAAGCGGAGTCGTCGGCGCGTTCAACGCCGCGCCAATCCACGCCATGCTGTGCGGATGGCCGTCCACCACCGTCACGACGGGAACACCGCGCTCGCTGGCGGACACCAGTTCGGCGAGCAAGTGATTTGGAGCGCCGGCATCCTGCCGGCGAGTTGCTCTTGCTTCGTGACTCGCCGGCATCCTGCCGGCGTTCCATGCCGCGTGCTGGGCATTTTGAAACTCGCGATACAGCGGACCCGCGCCGGTGACGTTGAAAACATTGGCGAAAATTCCTTGCTCCAAAAGCTGGCGGCTCGCGGTCACGGCTTCAGGAATCATCGCGCCAACGGCGAAGATGTGAACGACGTTTTTCCCCGGCTGATAATTTTCCCCGCCGCTACGATCAATCAACCGATATGCGCCGCGAATCACTTGCTGGCGCTGTTTTTCGCGCGCGTCCGCAGCGGCAGGCAGATTCAAAAGCGATTGATCCACCGGCTTGCTCGTGAGGCGCAGATAAGTTGAGTCGCGGCGCGTGCGAATATTTTCCAGCCCAGCCAGAAGAATCCATTCGAGTTCCTGGCCGAAGCACGGTTCGTAAGTCGAGATGCCCGGCAATTCGATGCCGATGGAGCCGGTGATCGTGGATTGATGCGCGCCGCCTTCGGGCGCGAGCGTGATGCCCGACGGCGTGCCGACGACGATGAATTTTGAGCCGGAATAAAGCCCGTAGTAAAACGCGTCCAGCCCACGCGGCACGAAGCAGTCGTAAAGCGTGCCGATGGGGAACAGCAGATTGCCGTTCACCTCGTGCGACAAGCCAAGCTGGCCAAGCGCCATGAAAAGATTGATCTCCGAGATGCCAAGTTCGATGTGATGGCCGCTCGTGGTTTCCTTCCACGCGAAGACGCCGGCCTCGCCTTCTTCGGGCAGATTTTCTTTTTCCGTGCGGCTCCACACGCCCATCGCATTGATCCAACCACCAAGATTGGTCGAACTAGCGACATCCGGGCTGCACGTCACGACATGTTTGGAAAGTTCCGGCAACTCGCGCGCGAGTGAAGTGAGGATGCGTCCAAAAATCTGCTGTGTCGAAAGAGCGCCGGAATAATTTCCGCCGAGACTCGTCGGGATTTTCGCGCGTAGCTGCGACGCCCCGTCGCAGATTGTGTGTGCGACGCCCCCGTCGCGCGGAACAGCAGGCGACGAGGCGTCGCCTGCACCCTCTGCGACGGGGGCGTCGCAGCTACGCAGGTGGCGTCGCACCTGCTCGCACAATTCGCCCGCTTCACTCTCCGCCAAAAATCCTTCCCAGATTTCGCTTTCAGGAATTTCCAGTTTGCTGCGCAGTTCTTCCATCTGCTCGGCATTCAGCAGCAGCGAATGATTTTGCGGGTGGCCCACCGACGGCAGCATCCAGCCCTTGAGCGTGTAGGCGAAAATCACCGTCGGGCCGGGGCGCGCGTCGGCTTTGGTGAACGCATCGCGCAGTTCAGCGAAATCATGACCGCCGAGATTGCGGAACAGTTCCTGCAACTCCGTGTCGCTCCACGCGTCGAGCAGCGCGGAAATTTCATCAGGATGACGGCTCATGCGCGGGAGCCATTCGCGCAGGCGTTCCGGCGGGAGCCGCAGCAGCCGTTGATACGCTTCGTTCGTCAGATCATCAATGCACTCGCGGAGCAACTCGCCGTTTGGCAGTTGAAACGCCGCCTGCAACTGCTTGCCGTATTTCGCTTCGAGCACCTGCCAGTCATTCGCCTTGAACATCTCGCGCCAGCAATGCTCGCGGATGCCCGGAATCACGCGATCCAAACTCTGGCGGTTCACATCCACGACCCAGAGAATATTTTTCAAATCCATCAGCGCCGGTTCGGCGATGGCTTCCCACACCGCGCCCTCGTCCAGTTCCGCGTCGCCGACGAGGCTGACATAACGGCGTTCGCGGCAAACTTCCGCGCCGAAGTGCAGCCGCACATATTCCTCGGTCATCGCCGCGAAATTCGCCGCACTCGCGCCCAAGCCCATCGAGCCGGTGGAAAAATGCGGCGCGTCTGGGTCTTTGGTGCGGCTCGGATATGATTGCAACCCCTTGAACGCGCGCAGTTCCTTCAAATATTTCGCATCAAGATTGCCGAGCAGAAATTGCAGTGCGTGATACACCGGCGAGGCGTGCGGCTTGACGGCGATCTTGTCATCAGCGCGGAGGTATTCAAAAAAAAGATACGTGAGAATCGTCACCACCGACGCGCTGGAAGTCATGTGGCCGCCGACCTTCACGCCCTCGACCGTGCGCACCTTGTTCGCGTGGTGCACCATCTGCACCGCCAGCCAGAGCGCGCGGTTCTGGATTTGCACCAGTGCGGCATCTCGGTTGGCGGCGACGGTTTGCATAAAGTTCAGACGACAAACAGGTCCATGAATTTTTGGACGGGAATTTTTTCGAGCTGCTGCTGGCTGTGGCACAGCTTGAGAATCTCGTCGGACTTCTGCGCGGAGATTTTTTCGCGGAGATTCTTTTCAAATTTTTCCACCAGCAACGGAATTCCCTCTTGCCGGCGGCGACGGTGGCCGACGGGATATTCCACCGCGATGCGCTCGGTCGAACTGCCGTCGCGGAAGAAAATTTGAATCGCGTTGCCGATGGAGCGTTTCTGCGGATCAAGATAATCGCGTGTGAAACCGGGGCTTTCCTTCACTTCCATTTTCGCGCGCAAGGCGTCAATGCGTGGATCGGCGGCGACCCCATCCTCGTAATCATCGGCGGTGAGCGCGCCTTTGAGCAGCGACACGGTGACCATGTATTGCAGGCAGTGGTCGCGGTCGGCGGGATTGTTCAGCGGGCCGGTCTTGTCAATGATGCGCACGCCGCTCTCCTGCGTCTCGATGACGATGCGGGAAATGTCGTCGAGCCGTTTCACCACTTTGGGATGCAGCGTGAGCGCGGCTTCAACGGCGGTCTGCGCGTGGAACTCGGCGGGGAACGAAATTTTGAACAGCACGTTCTCCATGACGTAAGTGCCAAAACCTTGCGCGGGAATTTTTAATTCCTTGCCACGAAACAAAACATCCTGAAATCCCCACGTCTTCGCCGTGAGCGCGCCGGGATAGCCCATCTCGTCTTTGATGGCCAGCAACGCCAGCCGCACTGCGCGACTCGTCGCGTCGCCCGCCGCCCAGCTTTTGCGCGAGCCGGTGTTCGGCGCGTGACGGTAAGTGCGCAACGCACCGCCGTCCACGAACGCGTGCGACAGCGCGTTGATGATCTGCGCGCGATTGCCGCCGAGCAGACGCGTGACGACGGCAGTGGAGGCAATCCGCACGAGCAGGACATGGTCAAGGCCGACGCGGTTGAAGCCGTTTTCCAGCGCGAGCACGCCTTGGATTTCGTGCGCCTGAATCATCGCCACCAGCACGTCGCGCATCGTGAGTTTTGTAGTGGCACAGGCGTCCCGCCTGTTCGGCGCTGAATCGAAACTCACAGGCGAGACGCCTGTGCCACTACGATCCAAATAATCCGCCACGGCGAGAATGCCGCCGAGGTTGTCCGAGGGATGACCCCATTCCGCCGCGAGCCAGGTGTCGTTGAAATCCAGCCAGCGCACCATCGCGCCGATGTTGAACGCTGCCTGCACCGGATCAAGTTCGTGGTTCGTGCCAGGCACGCGCGCGCCGCGGCCGGGCATCGTCGCCCCGGGCACGATGGGGCCGAGCAATTTCACGCACGCCGGATACGACAACGCCAGCAGTCCGCAGCCGAGCGTGTCCATCAGGCAGAACCGCGCGGTGTCAAACGCCTCCGCGCTCGTGATGCGGTCCACCGCCAGCGTGTAGTCCGCGATCTGTTGCAACAAGGCATCGGGTTCGGGGCGTTTGGCGCTGGTGTGGTCGTGGTGCATTTTTAAGTTCAAATCAATTTGCCGGGAAAAAAATCGTGCTTGGGCTGAACATTTCTTGGACTGCGCTGGCAGAGCGCAGCGGCGACAGCGCTTTCGGGCGGACGGAAGATTTCTTCACCAGCAATAATTTCCGCGCGGGCGAAAGCGGCGTCGCGCTTCGCTCGCCGCCGCCGTCCAAGATGATTTCGCACTGATTCATGTCAAAATTATTAATGGCGTTCGCCGATGGGAACAAATTGCAAATTTTCCGGGCCGTTATAATTCGCGCTGGGGCGGATGATTTTGTTGTCCGCGCGCTGCTCGAGGATGTGCGCGCCCCAGCCGCTCACGCGCGCAATGACGAACAGCGGCGTGAACATTTTCGGCGGCACGCCGAGCTGGTGATACGACACGGCGCTGAACCAGTCGAGGTTCGGGAACATTTTTTTCTCGCGCCACATCACCGCTTCGATGCGCTCGGCGATGTCGAACATCTTCAGGTCGCCGGCCTCGCGAGACAGCATGTGTGCGACCTCCTTGATGACCGCGTTGCGCGGGTCGGCAATCGTATAAACCGGGTGGCCGAAGCCGATGATGACTTCATGATTCGCGACGCGGCGAACGATGTCGGCTTCCGCTTCGTCGGGCGTTGCGTAACGGTTTTGGATCTCAAAAGAAAATTCGTTCGCGCCGCCGTGCTTCGGCCCGCGCAACGCGCCGATGCCGCCAACGACTGCCGAATAAATGTCCGAGCCGGTGCCGGCGACGACGCGCGTGGTGAACGTCGAGGCGTTGAACTCATGCTCGGCGTAAAGAATCAGCGACGTGTGCATCGCGCGCACCCACGCGGCGCGCGGCGGCGTGCCGTGGAGCAGATGGAGAAAATGTCCGCCGATGGAATCGTCGTCGGTGCAGACCTCGATGCGTTTTCCGCTGCGCGAAAAATGATGCCAGTAGAGCAGCATCGAATTATGCGAGGCGAGCAGGCGGTCAACGATGTCGCGCGCGGCGGCTTCGGTGTGATTTTCATTTTCCGGCAGCGCGCAGCCGAGCGCCGAGACGCCGGTGCGCAACACATCCATCGGATGCGCCGAGGCGGGTAAGGCTTCCAGCACGGTGCGAACTGCGTCGGGCAGGCCGCGCAAACCTTTCAGCTTCGCCTTGTAGTCTTTCAGTTCCGCAATCGTCGGCAGTTTTCCATGGATGAGCAGATGCGCGACTTCTTCAAACTCACAATTCCGCGCGAGATCCAAAATATCGTAGCCGCGATAGTGCAGGTCGTTGCCGCTGCGGCCTACGGAACACAGCGCGGTGTTGCCTGCGACCACGCCGGAAAGCGCGACCGATTTCTTGGGCTTGAAAGCCATTGCCGGGGCGTCGCTGCTCATGGCTTGGGCATTCCTTTCGAGATTTGTTTCGCCAGCATCGCGTCGAACTTTTTCTCCCACGCGTGATAGTTCAGCACCTCATAAAGCTCCGCGCGCGTCTGCATCTGACCGGTGACTTTGCGCTGCGTGCCGTCTTTGCGGACCGTGGCGTAAACATTTTCCGCCGCGCGGCTCATCGCGCGGAACGCGCTCAACGGATAGAGCACCAGCCGCACGCCCGCGCCGCCGAGTTCCTTGGTGGTGAACAGCGGCGTGCGGCCAAACTCGGTGATGTTCGCCAGCACGGGAACTTTTCCGAGCGCAGCGGTGAATTTTTTGTATTCAGGCAATGTTGTCAGCGCCTCGGCGAAAATCATGTCCGCGCCCGCCGCGACATACGCCTGCGCCCTCGCGATGGCTGCGTCCAGTCCCTCGACCGCGTGTGCATCCGTGCGCGCCATGATGACGAATTGTGAATCGCCTCGCGCGCTGGCGGCGGACTTGATGCGTTTGCACATTTCCGCCGTGCTGACTAGGCGTTTGCCGGGACGATGGCCGCAACGCTTGGCGGAAACCTGGTCTTCAAAATGGCAGCCCGCCGCGCCGGCGCGGATCATTTCACGGACGGTGCGCGCGGGATTTTCCCAACCGGTGTCCGCATCCACGAGCAGCGGCAGCGAGGTCGCGCGCGTGATGCGGCGGATGTCGGTGCAGACATCTTCCAGCGTCGTGAAGCCAAGATCAGGCAGGCCGAAGGACGCATTCGCGACGCCTGCGCCAGAGAGATAAATCGCGCGAAACCCCGCGCGCTCGGCGAGCATCGCAGCGTAGGCGTTGATCGCGCCGGCGACTTGCAAGGGACGCTCCGCACGCATGGCGGCGCGCAGTTTCGTGCCGGGAGTGGAAGGATTATTTTTCATGCCCGCTCAAATTTGATTTTACTCCCGACAGAAATTTTCAATTGCGGCCCGGTCTGACGCCGCTCCGTGCCGAGGATGATGTTGAGGTGGTTGGGTTCGTGTGTCTCATCGAACCCGAGGATCACTCCGACCCGCTTTTCATCAACGAACAAGGACTCGCCGACGAGAATGCACCCGCCGCGCGCGACTTCAAAAAACGCGAGGTAGGCGATGCGGTTGACCGTGGTGCCTGGCCCCGTGCCGGTTTCGTCCGTGGCAATCAACTCGTGGATGGAATCCTTTTTGAGCGCGCGCGAGTAGGTGGGCAGCAGTTTCAATCCCCGGGCTTCGTGGGTGGAGTCCAGAACCGTGACCACCTCGCCTTCAACCGGCCGGTTGGCGGCATAAGTCGCCGGCGTGACGAACCGGGTGGTGTCAATGGTGGTTGGCGGCGGCGGCATAGGCGTAAACCTCAAATGAATGTTTTTCAGGCATCGCGACTTCGTGACAGACAACTGCAAACACCTTTGTGGGCCGGCGGCGGCCTCCGCCCGGAACCCGCCCGCCGGGAACAAAGCCAGCGATGAGCCTTCGCGGCGGACGGCGGAAAGTCACTGCCAGGTTTCGCGCCCACGCCGAGCACGCGAAACAGCGCCAGCCCTCACGGCTCGGCTAAAATCTTGGAACGTTGCTGCTGGTATTCTTCAGCAGAAATTTTTTCCGCTTTGTATTGATCAAGCAGGGCACGCAATGCCTGATCCTTGGTAGCGGGCAAACTTGAAGCCGGACCCTCCATGGGAGCCAGTGTCACTGCCGCATCAACTTTGGCGGGTTCGGGTTTGGCTTTTTTCGCAGGCTTGGCCGGTTTGGCAGGCTCGGCCGGCTTGGTTGCGTTCGTCGCAGCAACGCGGGCTTTGGCATCCGCTGCTGCCCGGGTTTTTTTGTCGGCTTCCGCCTGGGCTTTGGCTTTGGCCATTTTGGCCTGCTCGGCTTTTTTTTCCGCAGCCTCGCGGGCTTTGGCGGCGCGGAGATCAGCGGCTTTGACCTGGGGGGTGACGGCATCCGTGGCGGTAGTGTGTTCGGCAGCGGGTGCAATGGCCGGTTGAATTACCGGAGCTTCCTGTCCGGCTGGAATGGCGGTTTTCTTGTGGCTTTGAAGTTCCGCCATGTGGGCACGGGTGGCTTGCCGGGCTTGTTCAATCAAATCCGGGTTGGAGTTTTTTTCCGGGAGAGACTGCGCCGGAGCGGTGTCAACCATGGCCGGAGCGGCTTTTTTTCCCGGAGTTTTGGGTGCCTTGACGGCGCGGTGTTCAACGGGAGCCGGCGCGGCTTTTTTGTGCTTGTCAGCAGTCGCGGCATTTTTCTGACGCTCCAGTTCCGCCCGGGCGGCGCGGTTGGCTTCGCGGGCCTGCTTGATCAAATCGGGACTGGCTCCTTCCGGCAACACAAACGCCGCCGGAGCCGTCGCCGCCGGGGTTTCCGCCACCGGCGCGGGCGCGGGCGCGGGCGCGGGCGCG
>JAYWBR010000476.1:0-3024 GCA_043781315.1 Verrucomicrobiota bacterium
GACAGAGGGATTTGCGCCTGGCTACGTCTTATCCATCGCGGAAGATCAGGCGGGTGATTTGTGGCTGGGCACGGCCGTCGGCCAACTCCGCCGTTTGCACAACGGCAAACTGGAAACTTTCATTCCCCAAGATTCCCTGACGGACCGGCAGACCTTGCTGGAAGCAGAGCAGGCCAACCCGATGGAATCGCAGGGGCGCGGCTCGTTGTCCGGCGGCGAGCGTTTTTGGGCATTGCATTTTGACAACGACGGGGTGCTCTGGATCGGCTCGCTCGGCGGCGGCCTGCTGCAGTTCAAGGACGGCAAATTTACGCGCTTTACCACGCGTGAGGGAGTTCCTGATGATTACGTCAGCCAGATTTTGGAGGATGGGCGCGGCCAAATCTGGCTGGGCACGCGCGTGGGCATTGCGCGTGCGGCCAAAAAAAATCTAAACACCTTTGCGCGCGGCACAAACGCCCCGCTCACCTTTATCACTTACGGCAAATACGACGGCCTGCCGGCGGTGCAATGTTCCGGCGGGAACCAGCCGAACTGTTGGAAAAGCCGCGATGGGCGGCTGTGGTTTTCCACTGTCAGTGGGGCCGTATGGGTGGATCCCACAGTGCTGCACGTCAATCATCTGCCGCCACCGGTGCAAATTGAGGAGATGCTGGTGGATGGCGAGCGCGTGACTGGAAACGCCACGGCTCGGTCCGGCCCGCGCCCGCCCAACGAAATTTTCATCACCGCCGGACGGCATTATTTTGAGTTCAAATTCACCGCGTTGAGCTTTACCTCGCCGGACAAGGTGAAATTCAAGTGGCGGCTGAAAGACCTGGAATCCAGCTGGGTGGACGGCGGCTACCTGCGCGCGGTGAGCTACAGTTTCATCCCGCCTGGCGCTTACGAGTTTGAAGTGCAGGCTTGCAACAACGACGGGGTTTGGAACGAGCAAGGCGCGGCGTTAAAATTCACCGTGCTGCCATATTTCTGGCAGCGTTGGTGGTTTAAGATCGGGGCCGCTTTATTCATGTGTGCCGTGCTTTTAATGATTTATTACGTCCGCATCGCGCGCTTGCGGGCGTTGGAAAAAATGCGGCTCCGCATCGCGCGCGATTTGCACGACGAGGTCGGAGCCAACCTCGGCAGCATTTCGCTGCTGGCGCAGATGATGGAGCAGACTCCGTCCAGCGTTGATGCTTCAGAGGTGCGTGGCATCGCGGTGCGGACGATTGACACGTTGCGCGACATCATTTGGTTCATTGACCCGAAGCACGACCGGTTGAGCGACCTCGTCGAGCGGTTGCGAGAGACAGCTCGCGTGATGCTGCCGGGGATGTCTCTCAAATTCGATCAAACCGGCGATTTTAACTCGGCGGATTTGTCGCTGGCCTTCCGCCGCAACGTGCTGCCGCTGTTCAAGGAAACGCTCCACAACGTGCTGAAACATTCCCACGCCTCGACGGTGGAAATTTCTGTGCGTCGGCGCGAAAACGAATTTCAATTTTCGATCAAAGACAACGGCGTTGGTTTCGACCCTGCGCAAAAATATTCCGGCAACGGGTTGAAAAACCTGAAGCGCCGCGCGGCTGAAATCGGCGGGCGGCTTGAAATCGCGAGCCACGCTGGTGGCGGGACGACCGTGACGTTGTCCGCCTCTATCACGCAAACGCGGGATTGGTGATGAACCAAAAACGAGTTAATCTTATTGAGATCGCAAACTCGTTATCACCGACTAAAATGGAAACTATTACGAAAGCAAGCAAAGCATCAGCGGCCAGACTGGTTGAGCGAGCGCCCGTGAGCGTCTGGCTGGTGGAAGACAACCACACCTTCCGCAACACCGTCGCGCGCGTGTTGAGCGGCATCGCGGGCGTGGAATGTTCCCAGCGTTTCTCCAACGCCGAGGACGCGCTGGACGCCATGATGGGCGGCGGTCTGCCCGACGTGATTCTGCTGGATGTCGAACTGCCGGGGCAGAACGGCATCGAGGCGGTGCAAAAAATCAAATCGCTTTCGCCTGCGACGCGCGTATTGATGCTGACGGTTTTTGACGACCACGAAAAAGTGTTCAAGGCGATTTGCGCCGGCGCGTCCGGTTACCTGCTGAAAACTTCGCCGGTGGATCGCATTGTTGAATCCATTCACGAAGCGTTGGCGGGCGGCGCGCCCATGACGCCGCGCGTGGCGACTTCCGTGCTGCAAATGTTTTCCAAAATGGCCCAACCCAAACAAGACTACGGCTTGACCGAGCGCGAACAGAGAATCCTTGAACTGATGACGCAGGGGCTGATCAAAAAGGAGATCGCCGACAAATTATCTCTGAGTTATCACACGGTGGACACGCACCTCCGTAACATCTACACCAAGCTCCACGTCCACAGCCGTACCGGCGCGGTGGCCAAGGCGTTCAAAGAACGTTTGTTCTAACTCTAAACGACAAGCATTTTTGGTGTCGTTCGGTTTGGCAATTGATTATGTGCCGCTTTTGAGGTGTGGCGTAAAATGGATTTTTGCGCAGCCTCCTGAAAACCATCAAATGCCGGCCATGTTTTTTCAACACCTGCCGTCGTCCATTTTTCTCCACAACGAGGTGGATGCGATCCGCTGGCGGCACGGCATTGGCAATAATCTCGGCAATGTTGCCATCGGTGAAATCAAATTCGAGGAATACCAATTCCGTCGCGGGAATCATCTGACACATTTATGAAGAAAAAACATGAAGATGCAATCGTAAAGGTCAGCGAGCCGAAGCCGGAGCGGTTGAAGATTGAAGGCAACTGGGTAAAGGCAGTTGACCATTCACTGACGGTGAAGCGTCCGCCTACCGGCTGGCCGAAGTAAAGGTCAGAAACAACGAACCAAACCATCAAATCTCATGGCCTTGCGTAAATACATACTTCTGTTTTAATATGCGAAGTAGCCTTTATGCCGAGCTCGGAATAATGGGGTATTCCGGGACTTTAGTGGGTAGAAGACGGAAAAGACAGCTTTTAGAGGGAAAAATCATGGAACCCGCGACAAGAGGAGTGAGTCGGCCTG
>JAYWBR010000477.1:0-9164 GCA_043781315.1 Verrucomicrobiota bacterium
AGATCGTTGCGCGACGGGCTGTACGACGGACTGGTCCATACCGCGAGAACTCTTCCCGCACCGTCGGCGGCCAGCGCCGGCTCCTGCTGCGCACCCAGCGTGGTTGAGTTGACGCGCACTTCATCGCCGACGGACGTGCCGTCCGGATTCAAAAACTGGCCGTAGATTCCCGCGCCCGAACCATCCTGCCCGATGCTGGTCCAGACGACCAGATAGTTCGTCCCCAGCGCACTGACCCGCGGGGCAAATTGATCACCATAGAGCTGCGTGTTCACGCGACGTTCCACGCCCTGAATGTAGGAAAGCGAACTCGGAAAGGTGAACGGGCGCGCATAGACATCCCAGCCGTTGTTCAGTAATTTTGAATCCTTGCCGCTCCAACTGAACAGCACGCTGCCGTCTGCGGCGGTTGCCACCGCCGGGTTGGCGCTCGCGTTGGCGCTGTCGTTCACCCGAAACTCACTCATCGTCGCCAGTCCATTCGCATCAAAACGCCGCGCGTAAATATCCACGCTGGCCAGTTGAAACTGGCTGGGGGAAACGGCGGTGCTATTGGTTCCCCCGAGCGGCCGCTTCTGCTCAGAAACCCAGGCCACCAAAAACCCGCCGTCGGCTAGGGCTGTCACAGCCGGCGTGCGTTGATTGAACAGCTCTAACCCATTGACGGAAATTTCCTCGCCCACCTTCTGACCTTCCGGCGAAAACATCTGGCCATACACATCCTGCATGGTGTTGGTGTTGAAACTCGCATAGACGATGACCACGTTCCCGTTGTTCAGCACCGTCACTGCGGCGTTGGCCTGATAGGTTTTTGCGGACGTGTTGACCATTTGATCCAAGCCCAGCCAGGTGTTGCTCGTGGAAAGAAAGCGCGCGTAAATATGCTGAAACCCCTGCCGGCCACCCTGCCAGACAAAGACGGCGCCACCGTTGTTCAACAGCGCCACCCGCGCATTTTCCTGATCTCCTTTGCTCGTTCCATTCACACGAAAGGGAATCTGCACGCCTGTTAAAGAACCGTTCAAGGCCCGGCCACTGATGCCCCAGCCATCCCCATCCGTTGCATTGTCCTGCCAAACGACGTAGCCGCCATTGGCATTCAGACTGGCGCACGGCATGACCTGATCGCCCGGCAACGCGCCGGTGATGGCATATTCGCCCCCCAGCGGCGCGAGTCCGGACTGGGCGGAGACAACAATCGGAACTACGACGGCGATGCCGCAAACCAGCTTACGGGCTAACAACGAAAATGACATAAGGCGTTTTAGACTTTTATGGTTGGCCGAACAGTGTCCATGTTTTCATGGGCGGTGCAACCAGGAGTTTACTGGCTGGCGTTCCGGGGTTGCGCTGGAATACTATTTTGTGAGAACGGCAATTCCTCATCCGTGTGAACGCGGTTGCCAGCCGGATCCAGAATGGTCGGCGTCACGAAGATCAGCAGATTGCCTTTGCTGGATTTGTTCTGCTCGCTGCGGAAGAGACGGCCCACCCACGGCAGGTCACCGAGGATTGGAACCTGATCTTTCACCCGGGTCACGTTGTCCGTGATCAAGCCGCCCAGCACGATGGTCTGGCCGTCCCAGACCGCGCAACTGGTCGTCACCGAACGGATGCGAAAGCGCGGCAGCGGCAGCACGGCCGTGATCGGCGTGCCCAAGCCTTGTTGCGCTTGGATGACGAACTGGCCGGGATCATCGTAGCCAAGGAATTCCACCAGGGTCGGAATCAAGGTCATCTGGATCGTGTAACCATCCGCTGAAACATACGGGATGACGTCAATGGTCGGCCCCAAGGGAACCACGCTAGTTCCGGGAGTGATGGACTGCTGAGATTGTTGCAGCACCGTGTTGCCACCGCCCGCGGCAGGAGCCGCGCCGCCGCCGCCGCCGCCGCCCTGATTGACGCCGCTGCTGGTCACGATGTAGCGCAGATCCACCGCCTGAAATTGTGTCTGCCGGCCGCTCAACGTGGTCACCTCGCCATCGGTTAATTCATCCACGCCGTCCCGCTGCTGAAGCGCGCGCAAAACCATTTTGAATTGCGGATCCGTCAGAATGCCCGTCAACGATCCGATCGCGGGAGCGTTGATGGTATTGCGCAGGCCCGAAGTCAACAACCCATCCGCAGCCGCCGGGGCGGTCGCCGTTCCAAACAACTGGCTGCCCGGGTAAGTGCCCTCGGGATTCGCAAAGCTGGGTGCCCCGGTAAACGACGGTTGAGTGCCGCCAGAAGCCGCTGCTTTCCCGCCAATGTTAATGTTTCCAAGATACCAGTCAAAGCCCAGCGCCTTGCTGTCGTTCTGGGTGACCTCCACAAATTTGACGCGAATGTTCACCTGCGGCGGCGCAATGTTGAGCACTTGAATCGCCTGTTCGATGATGTCCAAATCTTCCGAAGTGGCGCGCACCCACATGGTGCCTTCACGGTCGTTAAAGAACACGCTCTTCGGCGGATCCAGATTCACACCTTCAGCCCGGAAATATGCAATGACCGCCGACTGCACGATCGACATGTTGCGAATCGAAGTGACGCCGGCAATGCCGTTGCCAGTCTGACCGCCCTGACCGCCCTGCTGACCGCCTTGCTGGCCACCACGATTACCGCCTTGCTGGCCACCACCGCCGGTTGTCCCGCCAGCCACAGACACGCGGGGAAGAATGCCGCCGCCGCCGCCCTGCCCACTTTGACCGCCACCACCGCCGCCACCGCTACTGCGGCCGCCACCACCACCGCCGCCACCGCCACCGCCACCACCACCACCACCCGATGACGACTGCGTGCTGCTGGCAAAATCAAAACCTTGTACGCCTTCCAATCCCTGTTCAAACGTATTCGGATCCACCTTAAAGCGGCGGCTGGTCAATGGAGCTGCATCATTCCCCTTCAAGGAAAATTCCACCCACGAATCTTTGATGGAATATTTGATGGGATGATCCGCCACGGTGACGATCGCATCCAATGCATCCGCCAGCCGGATGTCGTTCAAACCCGGATTGATTTTAATGTGGACATCGTTGGCCAGATCAATCTGCTCCGCTTGGGGAGCCTGCGTCGCCAACGGCAGGCCCGTGGCGGGATCCGTCGGCACCTGAGCCGGCGGCGGTGTAAATCCACGCGCCCCTTCCAGACCCAGGCCGCCACCGGGACCGCCGAAGCCACCAGCCACAGGAGTGGTGGCCACGGTCGCCGCCGCCGAGGGGGAGGAGTTGACTAAAAAATTAATGCCCTTGTTGTTGGGATCGCGTTTTTTGGCCAGCACACCGAGCGTGCGGATCACTTCGGAGAGCGGAACTGCCTCCTGAAATTCCAGCGTGTCGAGGTGGATCGAGTCGAGCTTCGCCACAATCGCCTGGCGCGCCGGGCTGGTGTTGATCAGGTTCGTTCTCGCCATCGGGTTCGGCACCGGCAGCGCATTGCGCTTTTTGCTGTCCGGCCATGATTCTTCGACGCGAACGATCTTGGTCTGCGAATCCACATTGCGTCCGGCCAAAGAACGCTTCATCCGCTCCTGCTGCACCAAGCCTTGATAGTAACTCGCACCTTCGCTGCCGGGATCCAATTTTATGGCCGCCTTGAGCTTGGCATCGGCCTCGTCATGCTTGCCGTTCTGCAGCAGCACGCGCGCGTCCTGGACGAGAATGGCCGCTTCTTCTTTGTTTTTCTGAATCGTCGGCAACTGATCCAGCACATCCTGGTTGGGCGTGAATCTTTTCTGGGCGGCGAGCTGGGCGTCATTTTGCGCCTTGAATTGCTGGGCAATATTATCATGGCTGTTCACGCGCAGCACATCGTCCACATCGGTTTTGGCTTCCCGGTAATCGCCGCGGCTTTGCGCCTGCTTGGCCAGGGCCATGCGGGCGGCGGTCAGGCCGGCGACGGTCTGTTTTTTTTCCACGTCCACATTGGAGCCGATGCCCTCAATCAATGTCCAGGCCTCGTCATAATCCTTGGCGGCGGCCCCCAGATCGTGCCGCTGCTCGGCCACCCGGGCGTCCACCAGTTTTTGGCGCAGCGTGATGCGGTTGGCATCGCGGCGCAGGGCTTCATTGACCGCCGTGGCCGTGTCCGACTGGGCGGACGACCGCGCGGCCGTCGCGAGCAGAATGCTCACACTGAGAGAAATCGTGAGTGCTTTTATCATGGTTCGTTTATTTGAATGCGCCGCCTTGTTCAAAGCGCGGCGCTATATTTGATGGTCAATTTCTTCTGGTTCGGTGCGGAGATTACAACCTCGTCTTGCGTGATGACAACAACATTGTATTGGTTGCCGCCGAAGAAGATGGTGGAATCCACCCGCTTGTTGAGAAAGGGTTTGTTCTCGGGTGCGTACTTCAAGTCCACCACATAACCGTCCACCCGGCGGAACGGTTTGTCTTTGCGGATCGAAATCTTATCCCCGGTATCCGTCAGTTCCAAAATCAGCTCGGTGGGATTGTCCGCCGGCCCTCGGACCTCGCGCAAAATCAACGGATCCTTTTTCTCGCCGTTGGAGAGAATGATGATCCGCTTGCCCTTGGGCCGGGCACCGGCCTGTTGATCCACCCCGATCAAATAATGCGCGGTGGCGTCCGGCATGGACACCGAGTCCAGCGAGATGGTGAAGTAAAGCGGCGTGCTTTTGGTGACTTGCAAGAGTTTGGGAATGGCGTCGCCGCCGGTGATGAACGGATGGCCGTCCTGGGCCTTCTGCCAGCGGAGCGGATTGAACAGCTTGTTGGTGCTGCTCAGATCCAGGCTCACCGTCTGCGCCGTGCGTTGCAGCAGCATTTCCGTGGCGGTCAGCACCGGGGCATCCAGCGGTTTGACGGTGCGGTTGATGATTTTGATGCGGCGATCCTCCTGCGCCTGCTTTTCATTCGACACATAAAAAAGCAGGAACACGACGGTGCCGACCAAGCCCAGCAACACCAGGCCGAGGAGGACTTTTTCGTAATTTTTCTTGAGAAATTGCATTTACTTTTTTGGCAGCAATTTTACGAGGGTCACCCCCATGGTGACCTTCAACTGTCTTTCATCGAGCATGACCGCCGCCCCACCCCGGGCGGTGGTGGCCGGGGCGGCGGGCGCGGCACCGGGTTGGGCCATTATTCCGTAAGGGTTGCGGCGATCCATCATGGCACCTTCGGACATGGCCCCGCCCGTCAGAGCATCCGCCGATGCGCTGGACGGCGTGCCTGGTTCCACGTTCAGCGTGGTGACGATAAATCCGTGCGGCTCGTTGCCAAAGCCCGCCAGCACGGCGGCCAGCTCGCCACTGAATCCGTAAAAGGTCACTTCGTAGGGAACCAGCACCGCGAGGTCGTTGGTGGTGGCCGTGGTTTCAAGATAATCGGACTGCGGACCTTTGAGGTCATCGTCCGAAACCCGCGTGCGCCGCAGATTGTAAAGCGTGTTGATCTTGGCCTTGAACAATACTTCGCAGATGGCTTTCACTTCGCCCAACTGCGCCGCCAATGGCTCCAGGCTGCCCGTCGCAAATTTCACCAGCGGGCGCTGGGCGGCAAAGGAGAAATCATACTTCGGTGGCAGGGAGACACTGGCGGTGGCCGCACCGCGGGTCAGTTCATCCACCGTCCGCCGGAGGGAAGCGGAATAGTCCGCCGCACTGACGTTGGTGCCTGGCGGAATGGCCGGCACGGGAATGAAATAATTGGTGGTCGCCGCCACCATGGCCCGCACTTTGACCTGATATTCCCTGGCAATCGCGATGTTGTCCACTTTGTTGTTGCCGGGGTTGGGTTGCAGGTTCGCGATGCGCGTCAGATCCGCGTAGGATTTCTCCAGGTCCGCAGTCTTTTCGCTGTCCAGGCTCCATTCGGCGTAAAGGTAGTAGCCCGCCAGACCCAGCAACGCCAGCACCAGGACGCCGCTGACCACAAACAAGAGGTTTCGTTTTATCCAGGACATGTTTAAGGGGAAAACTGAAAGCTGAAATGGCGAAAGCTGAAATCAAACCGTTTCATGTCGGATTTCTGATTTCTGATTTCCACTTTGGGTTTCATGGCTTGAGCGGATGTTTCAACACCACCGTGACATCAAAAGTGAATGTGCCGGTGGCGGGGTCTTGCACCGTGGTGCCGAGCGCTTCCGTCTTCTCCGCGTCAAAATAATTGGTGCTCGCCCGGAGTTCGTTCTGCAGCGTGTAAATGATCGTGGCGCTGGCATCGGCAATGTTCATCGGGAACAGCGACAGATCCACCGCCCGGCATTTGAGCGTGATGGTGTTGACTTCATTCGTCGCCAACGGGGCCGCCGCCGCCTCGGGAGCCGCCGCCACCGCCGAGGGCTGCAGCCCTCGGTAACGAGGATCCATGCGGGGATCCATCCCCCGCCCATCAGCACCCGGCATCGTGCCGTAGCGCCGCCTCAGCATTTCCGCCTCCCCACCGCCCGAACTCGAGGACGGCGCTTGGGGCGCGCTCCCTTCCGCGCCTTCGGTCCGTGGAGCGGTGGTGATGAATTGTTCGATCCAAACCCCGGCATCTGTCTTCAGCTTCTGCTGCGTGATGTGTTCCGTCCGGATCATCACCCGGCGCAGCTCCGCCAATACATCCGGCCAAAAATAGCGGTACTCCAGCCATTGTTGGATTTGTTCCATCTCCTTGCCAGCGGCTTTCAATTCATTGTGGGCCGCGTTGAAATTATTCTCCCGCCGCTTCTGTTCTTCCAGCGGCTGCTTGACCTTGGACTCCAATTCCTCCGTCTTGACCTCAGCGAGCTTCTGGAACAACAGTCCCATCGCCGCCACCACCGCCACCAAGCTGAAGACCGTCGCGATCAGATACGGCTTTTTCTCATTAAAGCTCTGCATCTTCCGCGTGCTGGCTGGAATCAGATTCAACTCGACCGGGCAATGCGCGAGGTTTCTCAAACCCAGACCGACCACTTCGCCCAGTGAATGCGCCACGCGCGCCAGCTCCTCCAAGTTCACGGAGGGATCAATCTGCACGTTGCGGAACGGATTGAAATATTCCACCGGCACGTTCAGTTTTTCCGCAAAAAACTGCGCCGTGTACGGCATGATCGAAGCCCCGCCTGACAAAAATAAACGCACCGGGGCCGAGCCGCCCTGCTGG
The DNA here is from genome assembly GCA_043781315.1 of Verrucomicrobiota bacterium. Lineage (GTDB taxonomy): Bacteria > Verrucomicrobiota > Verrucomicrobiia > Limisphaerales > CAIQOK01 > CAIQOK01. The sequence continues at coordinate 7,080 of JAYWBR010000477.1, forward strand.
CCGCGGTAAAACTGCATCGTCTGGTTGACCTGGATGTGCAGCCGCGTCATAAACTGCCGCGCGATCTTGGAAATGGCCGCCTGATGCGCGTTTTCCGGCTCCTCATACGCGCCGCCGAGACTCACAAAACCCTCGTCCCGCTTGATTTTTTCCGCGTTGTCGAACTTCAGCTTCCCTTCCGCCATGAAGTCCTGCGTGATCGCGTTCGCGCCGAGGTTGATGCTGCGTGAAAAAACTTTACCCTTCTCGAAGAACAGCAGGTTGCTCGTCTTAGCCCCGATGTCGAGCAGCATGGTGCAGTCTTCCAGATCGCCGTAGTTGTAGCGAAACGCGTTGCACAAGGCGGCCGGGGAAACGTCCGCCACTTCCAGCTTGAGCTTGGCCGCTTCGGTCACACGAAACAGTCCTTCGACGATCTCCGACTTGATCGCGACCAGCAAAACTTCCAGTTCGCCGCCGGCCGCGTTGCCGAGAATCTGATAATCCCAGACCACTTCCTCCAGCGGAAACGGCACGTTCTGCTGCGCCTCGTACTGGATGATCTGCGTCACCTTGCTGGCGTCCACTGGCGGCAGCTTGACGAACTTGGAGAAAACATGGAAGCCGGGCGCGCAGACGTTGACCTCCTTGGACTTGACGGCTTTTTCCGCGAGCACTTCCTGGAGCGCCTTGAGAATGACCGCTTCGCGTGGAGCCGCCTCCTGGGAAGCGCCCTCGAGACCGAGCGATTTGATTCCGTAGTTGATCAGGCTCAGACCGCCGCCGTCATTGAGCTGAAACTCGGCCAGCTTGAGGCTGCCCGCGCCGAAATCCACCGCCAAAAATGATTTGGTGTTTAACATTTCCGTCGTTACCTGCGGCCAAACCGAGATGCTGCAAACAGTTCGGTGATGGCGGCTGGTGCATTGGTAGTCGAAAAGACGCAAACCGGTCAAACATAAAAAGCATATTTCGCTCGCGACCAGGAAATTCCTCAAAACAAATCCCGCCGCCAAATATTTTAATCTCACATGAAAAAATCCGTTGTGCCCCAACACCATCGCCGCCAATTCACCGCCACCTGCGCCCAGCCCGAACTCCTAGTTGAAAAACCACGCCGCTTTGTCCAACCTCTGCCCATGAAGTTCCGAAAAATTTATCTCCCGTTGCTTGCCGTCCTGGCTGCCCTCATCGTTTGGAAGTTTCAGCAGCAGCCGGAAGCCAACGCCCCACTACCGGTTTCCAACGAACCCACCCAGGCCCAGCCCAAATTGCCGACGCTCAAACTCTGGCTGGGTTCGGAGGAGCTCGCCGCCGAAATGGCGCTCACCCAGCAGCAGGAACAAACCGGCATGATGTTCCGCACAAACATTCTGGACACGGACTCGATGATTTTTGTCCTCCCCTTTCCGCAGCGCGCCTCGTTCTGGATGAAGAACTGTCCCGAATCCATTTCCGCCGCCTACATTGATCCCGACGGCGTCATCCTCGAAATTCATCATCTGGAAAAAAACGACACCAACGGCGTCGCCGCCAGCACCGACAACATTCAATACGTCCTCGAAACGAGCGACGGCTGGTTTGCCCGGCACCACGTCGGCACCGGCACCGTCATCCGCACCGAGCACGGCACCCTCGGGGAGACCTTCACGCGCGGACGCTGACTGGTGGCCATGAAAATCGCCCTCGCGCAACTCAACCCGACCGTCGGCGATCTCACCGGCAACGCGGCGAAAATCCTCGCCGCCTACCAGCGCGGCGTGGCAGCGAAGGCCGCGCTCGTGGTTTGCCCGGAACTGAGCCTCACCGGCTACCCGCCCCGCGATCTGCTCCTTAAAAAATTATTCGTCGCGCAAAATCTGGAAGCCCTCGGCCGACTCGCCGCCGCCACCGGCCCGACCGGGCTGCTCGTCGGCTACGTCGGCGAAAACTCTGACCGCCCAGGCCGGCCGGTGACCAATTCCGTCGCCCTCCTCCAGCATGGAAAAATTGTCGCGACGCGTTCCAAGACGCTGTTGCCGACCTACGACGTGTTCGACGAGGACCGCTATTTCCAACCGGCGGCCGAAAATCTCCCGGTTGAATTCGACGGCCGGAAAATCGCGC
>JAYWBR010000478.1:0-9152 GCA_043781315.1 Verrucomicrobiota bacterium
CCAGGCCGACTCACTCCTCTTGTCGCGGGTTCCATGATTTTTCCCTCTAAAAGCTGTCTTTTCCGTCTTCTACCCACTAAAGTCCCGGAATACCCACAAATTTCATGTCAGCAAATATTGGGGCGAGGCGGTGGACCCGGTGCGGCGGGCCGAGCACAAGGAACTGCTGGCGCAGGGCGATGAAACGCTCAAAGGCACGCGACAACTATGGTTGTATAACCCGCAAAATTTCAGCCCGGAGCAGATCCAGGAGTTTGGCGCGCTGAAGGCTTAACATTTGAAAGTGGCGCGGGCTTGGGCGGCCAAGGAACTCTTCAGCACGTTCTGGGAGTACAGGCGGAAGGTTGGGCGCCGAGGTTTTTCAAACGCTGGTTTGGCTGGGTGAGCCGGAGCCGGCTCCCGCCCGTCATCGCTGTGGCGCGCCTGCTCAAGCGCCATCTGGACAACCTGCTGACCTATCTGCGCCATCACATTACCAACGCGGTGACCGAAGGGTTGAACTCGAAAATCCAAAGCCTCAAATCCGCCGCCCGCGGCTTTCGCAGCTTCCAAAACTACCGGATTCGTATCCTGTTCTTTTGCGGAAAGCTTGATCTCTACCCACTATGATCCCGGAAGAACCTTTTATTGCGGCAGTCTGACGAATGTCACTATCGGGACAAACGTCACCATTATCGGCGATCAGGTGTTTGAAAGTTGCAATAAACTGACCGGCATCATCATTCCCAATAGCGTCACTAGCTTGGGCGCATACACGTTTGTTTACTGTACCAGTCTAACGAATGTCACTATCGGCACCAACGTCACCAGCATTGGAAGTAGTGCATTCGCGAACTGCACCAGCCTGACCAACATAACGATTGGGAAAGGCTTCACCAACAGCGCAAACGGCAACCTCTTCTCATATTGCACAAACCTTCTCGCAATATCCGTAGATGCCCTCAACCCGGCATATAGCAGTGTGGCTGGGGTCCTATTCAACAAGAACCAGACCTCGCTCGTTGCCTTTCCGGGCGGCAAAACGGGTAGTTACACAATCCCCAACAGCGTTACCAATATCGGCTCGTCTGCGTTCGAATATTGCACCAGCCTAACGAATGTCACCAGCATTGGAGGTGGTGCATTTTACAGTTGCACCAGCCTGATCAGTATCTATTTCATGGGCAATGCCCCTAGCGCTAACACGACGGTGTTCGATTCTGCCGGCGGGATCGTCTATTACCTACCTGGCACCTCCGGTTGGGGGGCGACCTTCGGCGGCGCCCCTACTTGGAATCCACAGACACCAACCAGCAATACCGCCTTTGGTATTCGGACAAACCGGTTTGGATTCAATATCATCGGCAACAACAACCTGATCGTCGTGGTGGAAGCAGCCACAAATCTCGCCAATTCAATCTGGACTCCGGTTGGAACCAATACCCTCACCACAGGCTCCTCCTATTTCAGCGATCCGCAGTGGACGAATTATCCCGCCCGTTACTACCACCTCCGCTCGCCGTAGTTTCTTCAGACGCCCGTCTCGGAGCGCGGCTGTGTCCCGCACGGCGCGGATCAGCCGCAGTTGCTTCGCCAGAAGAAACACGTAACCCCCATCCATAACTCTCGCGAGGTTTGTTCGTGCTGCGGCTGGTCGCTGCGACACAGCCGCGCTCCTCGCGATGTAGCGTCGAGGCTGGGCCTCGACTTCTCCGCCAACACCCGGAGATTCCGACCACAGGCCGGACACTACAGTTCAATGGGATTATTTCGCCGGCTCGGAACCTTCCACTACTTCCGCCTTGTCCTCGCTGATGACGGGCGCGATGGCTTGCAGCTTGTCGCCCGTGTCTAGGTTGACGAGTTTCACGCCCATCGTGTTGCGGCCGGCTTCGCGGATGCCCTTCACCGGGATGCGCACCATCTGACCGCCGACGGTGATGAGCATGATTTCGTCGGCGTCCTTCACGGTGAGCGCGCCGACCACGCCGCCGGTCTTGTCGCCGGTCTTCATGGTGATGATGCCTTTGCCGCCGCGCGATTGGATGCGGTATTCATCGAACCCGGTGCGTTTGCCAATGCCGTTCTCACCCGCGACGAGCAATGCTGCATCCGGCACGATGATGGCGGCGGCGATGAGCGCATCGCCTGGTTCAAGATTGATGCCGCGCACGCCGCCGGCCGCGCGCCCCATCGAGCGCACGTCGGTTTCGTGAAAGCGGATGCTCATGCCGTCCTTGGTGATCAACACCACGTCGTCGCCGTCATCGCCTTCGCCGGTGCTGCCGCGCGTGAGTTTCACGTCAATCAAGGTGTCGCCCGGCTCGATGCCGATGGCGATGATGCCGCCTTTGCGGACGTTGGAGAATTCGTTGAGCGAGGTTTTCTTCACCGTGCCCAGCCGTGTGGCGAAGAAGAGTTCGCCGGACTGCTGCCAGGTGGAGTCTTCCTTGTTGGCGTCGGTCTTCGAGAGAATGCGGATGAGCGCGGCGACTTTTTCGTCGGCTTTTAATTCCAGCAGGTTGGCAATGCTCCGACCTTTCGCGGCGCGGCCCATGTCGGGAATTTCGTGAACGCGCTCGACATACACGCGGCCGGTGTTCGTGAAGAACATCAGGTAGTCGTGCGTGCTGGCGGTGAAGAGATGCTCGACGAAATCCTTGTCGTCGGTGCCTTCACTTTCACGCGTGGTCATGCCGATGACACCTTTGCCGCCGCGCCGTTGCGCGGTGTATTGGCTGACGTTCGTGCGCTTGAGGAGGCCGTTGTGCGTGAGCGTGATGATAACACCCTCGTTCGTGATGAGGTCTTCGATGGCGATCTCGCCTTCGTCCGGCACGATCTCCGACTTGCGCGGTGTGGCGTGCTTTTCCTTGATGGCCAGCAGCTCGGCCTTGATGATTTCCATCACGCGCGATTCCTTCGCGAGAATGTCCAGCAAGTCCTTGATGACTTCGAGCAGGGCTTTGTATTCCTTGTCGAGCTTGTCAATTTCCAAGCCGGTCAATTGATAGAGGCGCAATTCCAGAATCGCGTCCACCTGGCGCTCCGTGAGAGCGTAACGGCCAGCGGTCAGGCGCGACTCGTCGCGCAGGAAGATGCCCCACTTCTCCACCTGTGCCCGCGACCATTCGAAGGCGAGCAGCTTCACACGCGCTTCGTCGCGGGTTTTGCTGGAGCGGATGATGTGGATGAACTCGTCGAGGTTCGACAGCGCGATGAGATAACCTTCCAGCAATTCGGCGCGCTCTTCGGCCTTGCGCAGTTCAAACCGCGTGCGGCGCAAAATGACTTCGCGGCGATGCTCGATGTAGCACTGGATGATTTGCTTGAGATTGAGCGTCTTCGGGCGGCCGTGATCAATCGCCAGTGCGTTGACGCTGAAGGAGACTTCAAGCTGCGTGTGCTTGAAAAGATTGGCGATGACAACCTTGGGGTTGCCGTCGCGCTTGAGTTCGATGACCAGCCGGCAATGTTCGTCGGACTCGTTGCGCATCGCGGAGATTTCCGTGATGATCTTGTCATTCACCAGCGCCGCGATCTGTTCTTCGAGCGTGGCGCGGTTGACGTTGAACGGAATCTCGGTGATGACGAGCTGTTCGCGGTTGCCCTTCATCTCCTCGACACCGATGCGGCCACGCAGCTTGAGACTGCCTTTGCCGGTTGTGAAATAATTCTTGATGCCCTCGACGCCGCAGATGAAACCGGCGGTGGGGAAGTCCGGGCCTTTGACGAACTTCATCAACTCCGGGATCGTGATCTCCGGTTTATCAATCTGCGCGCAGATGCCGTCAATGATTTCGCCGAGATTGTGCGGGGCCATGTTCGTGGCCATGCCGACGGCGATGCCCGTGCCGCCATTCACGAGCAGGTTCGGAAACGCGGCGGGGAAAACGGTTGGCTCGGTGAGGCGTTCGTCGTAGTTCTGGACGAAATCCACCGTGTCCTTCTCCATGTCCTGCATCAGCGCCGCGCCGAGATGCGTGAGCCGCGCCTCGGTGTAACGCATCGCCGCCGGCGGATCGTTTTCGACGGAGCCGAAGTTGCCCTTGCCGTCGATGAGTTTCTCGCGCATCACCCACGGCTGCGCCATGTGGACGAGCGTCGGATAAATCACCGCTTCACCGTGCGGGTGGTAGTTGCCGGAGGTGTCACCGCAAATTTTCGCGCACTTGTAGGGCTTGCGTCCGGGGAACAGCGACAGCTCGTGCATCGCGTAAAGGATGCGCCGCTGCGAGGGTTTCAAGCCGTCGCGCACGTCGGGCAGGGCGCGCGAGATGATCACGGACATCGAGTAGTCGAGGAACGAGTTCTTGATCTCGTCGGCGACGTTGATCTTGGCAATTTTTTCGCCCTGCGTGTAAGCGCCGCCGCTGGGCTGGGGTTGCGGTGGGGCGGGCGGTGTCGGTTCAGTTTCGTCTGGCATGGTGCTAAATTCCGGAAAAAGTTTAGGGTGCGATTAAACGTCGAGGTTGCGGACGTTCAGCGCGTTATCCACAATGAAATCGCGGCGTGGTTCGACTTCTTCGCCCATCAAGGTCACAAACATTTCCTCAGCCTCGACGGCGTCGGTGAGCTCGATGCGCAGCAGTTTGCGCCGGACGGGATTCATGGTGGTCTCAAAAAGTTCCTTGGCATCCATTTCACCGAGACCCTTGAAGCGGGTCATCTGGATGCCCTTTTTGCCGACGGCCTTCACGCCGTTCAAAATTTCGGGAATGGAAAACAGCGGCGTCACGGTCGCACGGTCGCCTTCGCCTTCGGTCAGCTCGAACAGCGGCTTGTCCTGCGCGGCGTAATGATCCACGGCCAGGCCCTTCTTCGCGAGCTTGCTGAGCAGGTCGGCGATGGCTTTGCTCTCCAGATGGAGATCGGAAATTTTTGCGCGCCGTGTTGGTGCGTCTTTCTTCCGCTCGAACTCCGTGTCCGAGCCAAACAGATCTCCGTTCTGAAGTTTGAACCCTTCCAACTCATCGTTCGTGATGAAGTAATGCACGGTTTCGTCGTTGCCGGAACGAACCTTGACCATGGACTGGGGCAGGGTGCCGTCCGCGTCGCGCTTGTCCACATACTTGGAGAAGTCTCCGCCCAGGCGCTTGATGAAGGTCGCGTGCTTGTCGAGCGATTCGAGCAAGGTCAGGATTTCCTCCAACTGCTTGGGTGCAAACTCGCGGCCGTCGGCGAGATTCTTCAACGTCACCTCCTCCGTGCCGTTTTGCAGCAGAATGCGGTTGAGCTGCACGTCGTCGTCAATGTAGTCGGTCTTCTTCTTGCGCGTGATCGAGTAAAGCGGCGGCTGCGCGATATACACAAAGCCTTGTTTCACGAGTTGCGGCATCTGGCGGTAGAAAAATGTCAGCAGCAAAGTGCGGATGTGCGAGCCGTCCACGTCGGCGTCGGTCATGATGATGATCTTGTGATAGCGCAACTTCTCTAGATTGAACGCGCCTTCCCCTTCGCCATCCCCAATGCCCGTGCCGATGGCGGTGATCATCGTGCGGATTTCAGTGTTCTGAAGCACCTTGTCGAGCCGCGCTTTCTCCACGTTGATGAGCTTGCCGCGAATCGGCAGGATCGCCTGAAACTTCCGGTCGCGACCCTGCTTGGCCGAGCCACCGGCGGAATCACCTTCGACGATATACAACTCGGTGTTCGCCGGATCGCGGTCGGAACAATCCGCCAGCTTGCCCGGCAACCCGCCGCCGGTCAGCGCGGATTTGCGGACCGCTTCGCGGGCTTTGCGCGCGGCCTCACGGGCGCGGGCCGCGTTGAGACTCTTGTCAATGATGCGCTTGGCCACGGGCGGATTTCCGTCGAAGTAACTCATCAGACCTTCGTAGCTGACAGAGCCGACGATGCGTTCCACTTCGGGCGAAAGCAGTTTCACCTTGGTCTGCGATTCAAACTTGGGATCGCTGTGCTTCACTGAAATCACCGCCGTCAAACCTTCGCGCACGTCATCGCCGGTGATCTGCGGATCCTTGTCCTTCAGCAGCTCGTTGGACTTGGCGTATTGGTTAATGGCGCGCGTGACGGCGCTGCGGAAACCGGAGAGATGCGTGCCGCCGTCGGGGTTGTGAACCGTGTTCGTGTAACACAACACCTGGTCGTTGTAGCTGTCGTTGTATTGCAGCACGACCTCGACGTGGACCTCGATGTCCTTGTCGTCATTCTTTTCCTTCGCTTCCTTGCGAAATGAAATCGGCTTGGGATGAATCGGCTCCTTGCCCTTGTTGAGCTGCTTGACGAACTCCTCGACGCCGTCCTTGTAATAATATTTTTCGGGCGGTTTTTCTGTCTGGCGTTCGTCCGTGAAAATAATTTCCAGGCCCGAATTCAAGAAGGCCAGCTCGCGCAACCGCTGGGCGATGATGTCCGTCTTGAACTCAATCGTGTCGCGGAAAATTTCCTTGTCCGGCATGAACGTGATCAGCGTCCCGGTGTTCTTGGCTTTGCCGATGACGTGCAGCTTCTGAATCGTCTTGCCGCGCTCGAACTCCATCGCGTGAATCTCGCCGCCGCGCGAAACCTCGACCTCGAACCATTCACTCACCGCGTTCACACACTTCGCGCCGACGCCGTGCGTGCCGCCGGAAAATTTATACCCGCCCTGGCCGTACTTGCCGCCGGAGTGCAGCGTGGTGAGCACCATCTCGACGCCGGGAATTTTATATTGTGGATGGATGTCCACCGGGATGCCGCGGCCGTTGTCGCGCACTGAGATCGAGCCGTCCACATGGATCGTGACGTCAATGTGGTCGCAATGTCCGGCCAGATGTTCGTCCACGGAATTGTCCAGCACCTCGCTCACGCAGTGATGCAGCGCGCGCTCGTCCGTGCCGCCGATGTACATGCCGGGCTTCTTGCGGACGGCTTCGAGTCCTTCCAGTTTTCCGAGCTGCGCGGAACCGTAATCCGCCTGGATCGCTGGGTTCGACGATGCGATTTTTTCTTCGGTCAAATTAGAATCGTTCGACATAAATTGGGTTGCGCCCGCGCACTTTTTACGGGTGCCAACAAGCGGTTAAAATAGTAGAAAACCCACCGCGTACGCACAATGTTTATTTCGAGCTTTTCCGGCCCAAAAACACCATTAGTTGGGGCCGTTTTGTCTTGCTTGTTGGATATGTAGTGGTGCTGGCACCGTGGCCGTTTGACGGAGCGGAAGCTAAAATGCCGACGGAAGTTTGCCTTCGGGCCAGAGCGCAGCCGTCGTCGGCCCGGCCGGCTTCAGGTTTCCGTTCACGACTTGATGTCGCGGACCTGGAACGCCATGGAGCCGATGACAAACGCCGTTGCGTTGGTGGCAAAGAGAATGATTTCTGACTGCACGATTTGCGCCCAGGGAATCGGATTTTGGAACACGAGCAGCCAGCATTTGAAATGATGCGTGATGAACCAGTTTTCATAACGGTCGAAGAACGGGATGCTTTCCATGACCGCGCTCAGGAACAAAAAAGAAAGCGCCAATATCGTGGCCGCCGCCGGCTTCATGTTGAAGCACGAGAACATGAACGCGACCGACACCATCACGCTGGCGTTCACCGCCAGAAATACATGCGATAAAGCAAACCGCAGCATCCCCTCGTCCGCCGACAACACGCTGAACGCCCGTCCGGGTACGAACACAAACATTCCCTGCCACGGAAACAGCACGCGGGCGAACACCAGCGCCGTCAGGCCGAGGGCCAGCACCAGCACGAGCGCGAAGAAAATCCCCGCGCTCCATTTGACGAACAACAATCGCAGCCGCGAGATGGGGCGCGCCAGGATCATCCGCAACGTTCCGTCCTCCGCCTCCTTGGCCACCAGGTCGCCACCCACCAGCGTGGCATAGAGCGGCATCAGCAACATGATCTGTGGGATCAGCATCACCACCGAGACCGTCAGCGCGGAAATAAATTCGGAGGCGAGATAGCCGTTGCCGTTCAGCATCCGCTCCATGTCGCCCTGCCAGCGCGTGTATTTGAAAGCCAGCAGCATCGCCGTCTGCGCCAGCAGGAAGGCGCCGAAGCCGATGTAGGTGCGCTTCTTGCCAAACAATTTCCAGAGTTCGTTTCTAAGTTGGGCGATGAACATAAGTCAAATCCGAAATCCGAATGACAAAATCCGAAGGTGGAACTGCGTTGAACGTCGGCCCATGACTTGAAAGATTTCTTCGGATTTCGTCATTCGGATTTCGGATTTTTTTCAGTTCGATTCACCAGGCTCAGATAAAAATCCTCCACCGTCTGATCGTGTTGCCAGATGCCCTCGACGGCGATGCCAGACGCCACCAAAGCCTGGGTGATCTCCGCCGTCGAATGACCGTCCGCCAGCGTGATGAAACGCTCCTCCGCTGTCGCCGTAATCAATCCACGCTCGCGCAGCAACGCCGTCGCCGTCGCGAACTCCGGCGTCTTCAAATTCACCCGGCCGCGCGCCGCCCGCACGTCCGCGACCTTGCCCTCGAACACTATCTTCCCCTGCCGCAACACGGCGATGCGGGTGCAGAGCTGTTCCACTTCGTTCAGCAGATGCGACGACAGCAGGATGGTCAGCCCCAGTTCGCGTTGCAGCCGGAGAATCGTCTGCCGCATTTCGTGGATGCCTTCGGGGTCGAGGCCGTCGCTCGGCTCGTCCAGGATCAGCAGCTCCGGCTTCGGCAAAAGCGCCTGTGCCAGCGCCAACCGCGAACGCATGCCGTGCGAATACGTCCCCACCTTGGACTGCTCGCGTCCCGTCAACCCAACCCATTCGAGCACTTCCGCAATGCGCGCTTTGGAAGTGGGCGCGGTGTAGGTGCTGAGAATTTCCAGGTTGCGCCAGCCGCTGAGGTAATCGTAAAACACCGGCGCTTCAAAAATCGCGCCGACCTTCATCAACGCCTCGCGCCGCTGCGACGTGACCTCGTGGCCGCAGACTTTCACCGAACCCGCCGTCGGCCAGACCTGGCCGAGCATCATGCCGATGGCCGTGCTTTTGCCCGCGCCGTTGTGGCCGAGCAACCCAAAAATCTCCCCCGGCGACACCGTGAGCGAGAGATCATCCACCGCCTTGCGCGCTCCGAAGATTTTTGTGACGTGGGTGAGCGAGATCATGCTTTGAAAAGCGGTTTGCATTTCATAGTGGCACGGGCGTCCCGCCCGTTCGTTTCTAAGGTGTCACTGCAATTGATACGAACGGGCGGGACG
>JAYWBR010000479.1:0-3009 GCA_043781315.1 Verrucomicrobiota bacterium
GCCGGGCGGCAAGGCGCTGAAGTTTTACGCGAGCGTGCGCATGGACATCCGCCGCAAGGAAACGCTCAAGGACGCGGCCGGCAACGCCATCGGCAACCACGTCAAGGTGAAGATCGTGAAGAACAAGGTCGCGCCGCCGTTTTGCGAGGCGGAGTTCGACATCATCTACAACCACGGCATTGACAAGGAAGGCAGCATCCTCGACGTGGGCATCGAATGCGGCGCGGTGGACAAGAAGGGCGCCTGGCTGCAATTCGACGGCGAACTGATCGGCCAGGGCAAGGACGCCGCGAAAAAAGCGCTGGCGGAAAAGCCGGAACTGGCGCAGAAAATCGTCGAGGCGATCATGGTGAAGAAAGCGGCGGCGGTGCCGGCGGCGTAGAGCCGGGGCAAGTCGAGAGATGTATTTTGGACTGCGCCGGCAGAGCGGCAGCGGAGACGGCGCTTTGGGATGGTGTGGCGCGGTTTGATGATTCAAGCCCTCCCCAAAGCGGTGTCGCGCTGCGCTTGCCACCGCAGTCCAAAATGGCCTTGCCCCAATCGTTACGCGCCAGCCGCGAACCAAATGCTTTGACAATTTCGCCGGAATCGGATGTATTAGCCGGCAAGTAAAAGCAACCCACAAGGATTCGACATGAAAAAACTCATCATCTTGGTTCTGCTCGCATCTTTCAACTTGAACTCATTCGGCCAGGGGTATTTCCGGCTCAGCGGTACCGCCAGGGGAGTATGGGATGTTTTCACAGCGGCTAATGGCGGAAGCCCAAAACTTGGCGCTACGATGAATGTGACTTTTTTGTTGGGCCCCACTTCTTCGACACCTCAGATCCTCTCCAGCATTGGTTTTTGCACGTCTACGCAAGCAGCGAATCTTTTCAACAGCACCGCCGCCTGGTATTCTATTCTCAACGACCCAAACTTCCATTTAGTAGCGGATGCTAATACTTCACTTCCAATTATTGTCTCGTGTGGTGCGAATGGGAGTTGGTTCTACACCACAACCGGAGGTTCATCATCAATTCCTCTCATGAATACCTCTCCTGGGACATACAACCTCTATGTGATTGCTTGGGATAAATCTTATGCGACTCCTGCTTCGGCTGCCTCTGGGAGATCTGCCGTGGGCTGGAGCTGCGTGTTCGAATATACTGCCACCGATAGCAACGGAACGCCGCCAACCATAGCATCCTCTGGCTTTTCTCCTTTCGCCGTTTACTATGGAACACACGATAGCTCATTTCTGCCGAGTATATTGGTTCAACCTCAGGGCCAAGCTGTTCTAGGTGGGACGACGAACGTAACATTTCATGTTGTAGCAACAGGCCAGGATCCTTTGTATTATCAGTGGCAATTCAACAGAAACAACCTCAACGGAGCCACAGGAACAAATTACATGCTCCCAGTTGTGTCAACCAACGATGCCGGAGATTACACCGTCATAGTGACCAATTCCTACGGGAGCGTGACCAGCAGTGTTGCGGTTCTTGTGGTGGAATATCCGCCGTTCATCACCGCGCAACCTTTAAGCCAGACAGTAAACTTCAGTGACATTGTTTCATTTTCCACGCTAGCTCCCGGTGTCCCAACACCAACCTTTCAATGGTCATTAAACGGCACCAATATCGCGAATGCCACAAACAGCATCTTCACCCTGCAACAAACAAAGCAAAAGGATTTGGGTTTGTATTCTGTTCTCGCCAGCAACTCAATCGGCACGGCAACGAGTGACAGCGCAACTCTATCCATGCATCCATTCCTTTCATCGCCCTTTGCCGGTGTCGTTGCCGTTTGGGGACGGGACGCGACTCTCTCGGCTTCTGCAGGAGGAACGGGGCCGTTCACATATCAGTGGCTCATGAACGGAGCGGCGATCACCGATGCGACCAATCAAACCTTGACGCTGTCCAGCATCCAGTTCACGAATGCCGGACTTTATTCGTTGGTGGTGACTAGTCCCTTTGGCAGCGCGACCAATTCCCCGGCACAGGTCGTGGTCAACCCCGCCGACCTGTCGCTTGGCATGTATCCCGGACTTAGCATTGGCGGGGTGGTGGGTTACAGTTACATCATCCAGTCGGCTCCCAATCTTTCAGCCACGAACGCCTGGCTCACGATGACCAACCTGACACTCCAGCAAACCCAGCAACTTTGGATTGATAGCAGCATCAACACTTACGACCCAGCTAATCCTCGACGTTTCTACCGAGTTCAACCACAACAGTAAGGCACCCGCTTTTACACCAACCGTTGCATGCGATCATGGCGGCCTTTTCTTTGTTAACGGACACGACCCTGCCCTGGTTGAACCCACGCTCGGTCAGGCATGGCTTGATTTAATTCCGGGCTGCAATAATTTGCCTGCATGAAGAACTGGATTGTCGCCGACCCGGAACATTTAGGCGGGATTCCGCGGGTGCGGGACACGCGCATCTCCGTGGCGTTCATTTTGGAGTCGCTGGCCGCCGGCCTGTCGGTGGCCGAAATTGTGGACGCGTATCCCAGTCTGACCGAGGAATCGGTGCGCGGCACGCTGGCGGAACTGGCGCATCAAAAAGCATTGCAGTCCGCGTGAAAATCCTGCTGGACGAGAACCTGCCGCGCAAGCTCGTCGCCGCCCTCCGCGCGGAAGGTCACGAAGTCGAGTCGGTCATCACGCTGCGAATGCAGGGTTTGGACAACGGCCGGCTGTATCAATTTGCCATCCAGAACTTCGAGGTTTGTTTCACGCGTGATTTTGGCTTTGCGCACAATGCCCGCCAGAGTGTTCCACCAGAAAATTTCAAACTGTTGCGGGTGACACTGGAACAAAAGCCGCAGGACGAATTCATCCAGAATTTCATCGCGGCATTTCGCGGCACCGACCTGAACCAATTTCAGCACGGTGGCTCCTGGCCATAACTCCTTCGTAGGGGACGAGGTGACGAGTCTCAAACTTAGAAAATTTAGAGACTCCTTACGTCGTCTCCTACAAAATCAGGTTCATGAGCGAAGAAATTTTTGACGTGGTCA
>JAYWBR010000480.1:0-3006 GCA_043781315.1 Verrucomicrobiota bacterium
CTTTTTGGTGCACATTTTGGTGCACAAACCGCCTCCGTAATTTCTTAACTCCCTAGAGCGCATACGCTTGAGAGTTGGAGGCGAGAGTCGGAATCGAACCGACGATGCAGCTTTTGCAGAGCCGTGCCTTACCACTTGGCTATCCCGCCTGAAGGGAAGCGCACAATAAATTATTTCGCCGCTGAAGCAAGTTCTACTTTCGGCACCCACGGTTGGTGGTGGAAAAAATCAGCTTTTAAAACCCAGTTTGGATCGCTGCCGCCACAGGTCTGCGGGTTTAAAAATCCCCGCCGGGGTAATGATGCCCGTGATGAGTTCCGCCGGCGTGACATCAAAGCCCGGGTTCCGCGCGCCGCTCGACGGGTTCGCCACGCGGACGTAGGCGCGCCTTCCCGATTTTGGATTTTGGATTTTGGATTTTGGATTTGCCACCACTCCCCAGGCACCGAGGACTTCGCTTTCGTGCCGCTCTTCAATCGGGATGTCAAAACCGCGCTCCAATTTCCAGTCAATCGTCGAAAGCGGGATGGCCACATAAAAGGGAATGTGATGCCGCGCCGCCAGCACGGCCTTGGTGTAGGTGCCGATCTTGTTCGCCACCTCGCCGGTGCGGCCCAGCGTGCGGTCGCTGCCGACGATGATCAAATCAATCTCGCCGCGCTGCATCAAATGGCCGGCGGCGTTGTCGGCGATGATCTGGTGTGAAATTTTTTGCTGGGCCAGTTCCCAGGCGGTCAGGGTCGCGCCTTGGGAACGCGGACGGGTTTCGTCGCAGAAGACGTGGAATTTTTTTCCGGCGGCCTGCGCGCCGTATAGCGGCGCGGTGGCGCTGCCGATGTCCACGAACGCCAGCCAACCGGCGTTGCAATGGGTCAGAACCCTCATGCCATTGCGGATCAGCCCGGCCCCGTGCCGCCCGATGGCTTCGCAGTGACGCACATCTTCGGCGGCGAAATGTTCCGCAGCCGCGAGGGCGAGGGACTGCTGTTCGGCCACGGTTTCGCCGCGCGCCATTTCGCGGCGCACGTCGTTCATGGCGTTGACGGGATCCACGGCGGTGGGACGCGCGTCGGCCAACGTCTGATAAACGGTCGCGACGTGCGCGGTAAGTTTTTTCAGGTCGGAGCCGCGAAAAGCGCGCGCCCCTTGCGCCAGGCCGTACGCGGCGGTGGCACCAATCGCCCCGGCACCGCGCACGATCATGTCCGTGATGGCGCGGGCGGTTTCGCGGAAATTTTTGGTGGCGACGATTTTGAATTCGTGCGGCAGCCGCCTTTGCTCGATAAGTTGGACAGCGTTGTGCGCCGCGTCGAACGTGACGGTGCGGTAAGGGCGGGTGCGGCCGTGGACGGTGACATTCATGGCAGGGGGACGAATTGGCGTCGCAGAAAAATCAAAGGGAGCCGGCCTTCACTTTGCGGATCTGCTCCTTGATATTTTTGTAGAGCGGGTGCTTCCGAAATATTTTCAGGTCAGGATCCTTGGCCAGCCATTTGAAATCACCATAACCCTGCGTGATGGCTTGTCCTAAGGTGGCCGCAGCCAGTTCCATCTGGTCGGTGAGCGAGTAGCTGCAGGCCAGATTGTAGAGCACCACCGTGTTGCCGGGTTCGAGGCGCGCGAGTTTTTCGTCCACCTTCAGCCCCTCGGCATACCGTCCGCGCGCCGTGTAGTGATCGCCCAAGATCTGCAACGCATCCACATAGTCGCCATCGCGGCGCACCAGGCCTTCCATGAACTGGATGCGAATATCCAGATCACGCGATTTTTCGCGGCTCAATTTTTTCCGACTGCTGCTTTTTTCCGGCATACGACACGGGATTGTTTCCAAGCGGCAAATCCAAGTCAAGGATCGGCCTCCACCCGGCCAAGTCAAGGATCGGCCCGGCAGCCCCGGCCGGCGCAGCCGTTTCGTTGCCGCCGTCGCGAGGATTTTCCCAGTGCCACGCCGTGCGTTAGCAGTTGCCCCGGCATGAAGCCTGCGGCAATTTGGCGCGTCATGATTGACGACCGCGTGCAGGAACCGTCTTTGCGCCTGGGCCAGCCCGACATCTCGCGGCTGGCCTGGGCTTTGGGCATTTCCCTCGCGCTGCATCTCGGCGGCTATGGCGGCTACTGGCTCGGCAAAAAATTCAACGTGTGGCAAAATTTGCACTGGCCGGCCTGGGTGCAGCGGGCGAAAAATTTCGTGGCCGCGCCCAAACCGCCCGCGCCGCCACCGGTCTCGCAGGAAATCCCGCTCCTGTTCGTGGATGTGAGTCCGCAACAGGCCACGCCCGAAGCGCCGAAGAACGCTAGATTTTATGCCGCCAAGAATTCCAAGGCGGCCAACCCCGATCCGACGGCGGATGCGGAGATCCCCCAGATTGACGGCAAACAGGCGGACGTGCTGAAAACCGAGGACACCAAGCGCGCCAAATTCGACCAGTTGCAGCCGGATTTTGCCGCGCTCGCCAAGGAGCGGGCGGTCGCGCAGGCCAAGCCCAAATCCATCCAGGCTCCGGGCGACATGGTGATGGCCAAGCCCGACGTGACCCTGCGCCAGGACGACGGCTTCACGGAACATTCGCGGCCACGCACGATCAAGGAAGCGTTGATGCGGCAGAACCGGACGCAACTCGTGGGTGAAAAGATGAAGCAAAATGGCGGCGTGAACCGGCATTTGGAAATGGCGTCGCTGGACGCGAAGGCCACGCCGTTCGGCTCCTACGACGCGGCGCTCATCGAGGCCATCCAGTCGCGCTGGTATGATCTGCTCGATGGGATCAGCTACAACAACTACCGCAGTGGCCGCGTCGTGGTGCAGTTTCGTTTGAATTACGATGGGCGCATCACCGACTTGCGGATTGCCGAGACGACGGTGGGGGACACGCTGGCGTTGCTTTGCCAGAAGGCGATTTTTGATCCCGCGCCGTACGAAAAATGGCCGCAGGAAATGCGGCAGATGGCGGACAAAGATTATCGCGACATTAGTTTCACGTTTTACTACAACTAAACGCCGGACGA
>JAYWBR010000481.1:0-9117 GCA_043781315.1 Verrucomicrobiota bacterium
TGGCGCACAAGCTGGGGCTGTCCCCGGCCCGCGTCGGGCTGTTCTGCTCCGTCTGGTTGTTTGGCCGCCTGGCGGCTTTTTTAATTTTGTGGCAATGGACCGGCTGGCATTACCGCTTCCGCTGGCTCGTGAGCGGATTTCTTCTGCTCATCGTGAGCTTCCTGCTGATTCTGCTGGCACCCCAGTTGTGGATGGTGGTCGCCGCCCAAATCTTTTTCGGCTTTGCCACCGGGTTGATCTATTACTCGTCGCTTTTTTATTCCATGGACGCGGGCGACGCAAAGGGCGAGCACGGCGGGCTTCACGAAGCCGCCATCGGCCTGGGCATTTTTGCCGGCCCGGCGGTCGGCGCGTCGGCCCTGCAGTTTTTTCCGCAACACCCCGACGCCGGCACCTACGCCGTCGCCGTTCTCCTGGTGCTTGGTTTGGCGGCGCTGCTGTTCATCTGGGGGCGGGCGCGGTTTTTTTCGGCCAGGGAACTTCACTTGAAATAAAATTGAACCCAGGCAAACTTAGCGCAGCGGCAGGCAAAGGCCGCGCCTGAAAACTGAAACCGGAATCACCTTGAAATAAATTATGCCCTCACACACTCCTGACCTGACCAAACAAGCCCCCCGCAGTCCGCGCGTCCGCCTCGGCGGCTTTGTCCAGCTCCCGCGCATGCTCGACAAAGGGCGCGCGACCCTCGCGGGCAAAAACGGCGAATACCATTACGACTGCCCGCTGGATCAGCGTTTTCTCACGTTCGCCGGCGTTGATGCGGAAGCGTTGAAACAACAGCTGGCCACCGGCAAGGGCGATGGCGAAATCCTCGAATGGATCACGGCCAACGCGAAGTGCAAGCGCACCGAATCCGAGATCGCCGCTTGGTCCGCCCACGAAGCGCAACGCGCGCCGGACAATGTCGAAGGCCGCGAATACCTGCACGGCGAGCATGTGCGCGTCGCGCCGAAGCGTGAAGACATCTCCACCTGGTTCGATTATCTCGACGTGGATGATTACGTGAGCTACGGCGGCAAGGCTTGAAATAAAAAATTCTTACGGACAACAGGCGCGGAGCGGACTTTCTCCGCGCCTTTGATGTTGTCAAGGCCTTACCCAACCCGGGGATTGCGAGGCCAAGACAAAAGGGACGGCTCAGGTAGGGCGCGTCACTCCGTGCGCGCCGGGGCAACAAGTTCGCGGCTGGCGGCGCGCACGGAGTGACGCGCCCTACCGCAACCGCCGCCTCACCTGCTTTTTAATCACACTCCCCAAACCGACCGCGCCGGTAAATGGATTGTTCATCCGCGCCGCATCTGCAAAACTTTCCGCATCTGATGATTTCCGTTGTTGAACCTCAACCCGCCGGCGCCGATCTGGTTTCCCAGGTGGAACAGATTTTTTCGCCGACAGGAATTCTGTCGCGCGCCAAGAATTTCGAGTTCCGTCCGCAGCAGCAGGAAATGGCCGTGGCCGTGGCGCGGGCGTTGCAGGAGCGCGAACATCTCGCGGTCGAGGCCGGCACGGGCGTCGGCAAGTCGCTGGCGTATTTGATTCCCGCCATCCTGTTCGCGGTCGGTCAAAAAAAGAAGGCGGTCATCTCCACGCACACGATCAACTTGCAGGAGCAGCTCACGGAAAAAGATCTGCCCATGCTCACGGGCGTGCTGGCCGCGCTGCCGGAGCCGGTGAAGTTCAGTTTCACGATGCTCAAGGGCCGCTCGAATTATCTCTGCACGCGGCGGCTCCACAAGGCGATGCAGCAGAGCGGGAATTTATTCACGTCGTCCGAGGCTGAGGAATTGCAGCGCATCTACGAGTGGTCGAAGGAAACCAAGGACGGCAGCCTTTCCGACTTCAACATCGAGCCGGATCAGAAAGTCTGGTCGCAGGTGTGTTCCGAGCGTGGCTTGTGTTCGCCGAAAATCTGCGGCTACCAATCCGACTTCGGCAAGGATCACGGCATCTGCCATTTTCAACGCGCCCGCAACCGCATCCTTTCCTCCGACGTGCTGGTGTTGAATCACACGCTGTTCTTCACGCTGCTCGGCGGCGTGGACGAGGAGCAGGAGGGCGGCATCCTGTTCAAGAACGACTTCGTGATCTTCGACGAGGCGCACACGATGGAATCGGTGGCGTCGCGGCATATCGGCCTGAGCGTTTCCAGCGGGCAGGTGCGGTACGCGCTGAACCGGCTGTGGAATCCGCGCACGGAAAAAGGCCTGCTCGCCACGATGCGCCAGGGCAGCGCGGTGAAACTCGTTGCCGACATTCTGAGCGAGTCGGACAAATTTTTCGAGAACGTGGAAACGGCGTGCGAAGAAATTCAGGCGACCGCGAAGCCAAAGTTTGGCAGCGGCGCTGACGGACGCAAGCGCGACTGGAAGGAACTCCGCGTCCGCAGCGCGGAACTGGTGCCGGACAATCTCACGCTGCCGATCCAGCGCCTGCGCGAAGCTGTGAGCGAACTCATCAAACTGAGTGAGGACAAGGACATCGGCCAGGAACTCGTGGAGTGCAACCGGCGGCTGGGCGAATTGAAAGTGGAGGTCGCGGAATTCCTGAGCCAGCAGGCGGACGGCCATGTCTATTGGGTCGAGCGCGCGGGCAAGGCGCAGCGCAGCCTAGCGCTCAATGCCGCGCCGATTGACGTGGCGGATTATATGCGGCGGCGATTGTTCGAAAGCGACACGAGCGTGGTGATGACCAGCGCGACGCTGTCCACCAGTTCAAAAACCCAAACCGGCCTGAGTTATTTTTCCAAGCGCGTCGGTTGCGAGTCCGCGACGATGCTGCAAGTCGGCACGCCGTTCGATTACGAGCGGCAGATGAAAATTTGCACGGTCAAAAAAATGCCCGACCCGCGCGAGGCCGGCTACCGCGACGCGCTGATTCACTGGATTGAACATTTCGTGACGCAGACGCACGGCAAGGCGTTCGTGCTGTTTACGAATTACAAGCTCATGCAGGAGGTCGCCGAATTGATGCAGCCGTTCTTCGACAAGCTCGGCGTCGCGTGTTTCGTGCAGGGCACCGGCACGCCGCGCTCGACGATGCTGGAAAAGTTCAAGGACGACACGGACTCGGTGCTGTTCGGCACGGACAGTTTCTGGCAGGGCGTGGATGTGCCGGGCGAGGCGTTGAGCAATGTGATCATCACGCGGCTGCCGTTCGCTGTGCCGGATCATCCGCTCATCGAAGCGCGCATCGAGGCGATTGAAGCGCGCGGTGGAAATTCCTTCGGCGAATTTTCCCTGCCCGAAGCGATCTTGAAATTCCGGCAAGGGGTAGGCCGCTTGATCCGCACCAAGACGGACACTGGCATCGTCGTGGTGCTGGACAACCGGATTCTCGCCAAGCAATACGGCCAGGCGTTTCTTGATTCGTTGCCGAAATGTCCGGTGGAAATCGTCTGAGCCATCATGGATTTTCACGCGGCGCTGAACATTGCGGGCGGGGTTTTGGTGCTGCTGCTGTTCATTCCCATGCTCGCGGTGGCCATGAAGGACGGCGGCGCGGGGCAGAGTTTCGCCATGTGGATTCTGTGGACGGCGCTCGACCTCATTCTGACGGTCAGCCTCTTTGAGCAGCACGGCAATTACCTCGTGTCGCTGGGTTTTGCCATCGGCGACGCGTTCATGGCGGGGTTGCTGATTGTCCGGGGCCGGCTTGCCTGGGGACGTTTTGAAACGGTGATCCTGGCACTCGTGCTCGGCTGCCTCGCCGGCTGGAAAATGGGCGGGGCCGTCACGGCGACCGTGGCGACGACGCTGGGAATTTGCATCGCGGGAATCCCCGGCCTGGTTGAGCTTTGGAAAAATCCACAGCGCCACATCGGTCACATCTGGGCGGCTTACGTGCTGGCGAATGGTCTTTCGTTCTGGGGCGGCCGGACCATGACCATCGAGGAACGCTTTGCGCCCGGGGCCTTCGCGGCCTATTCGTTGCTGATGTTTCTGGCGAGCCGCCGGGTCACCGGCCCGGCGGAAAAGAAGCGAAATTGTCACTTGTGAATTCCAGCCGGCGGGGTAGATTTTTCGCGTTAGAACAAAAACCGGGTGCTGGCAAAAAAAATCCGTGTGTAACGCCAGCACCCGCTTTCTTTTTCCCCCCATCGGCACAGCTTTTTGAAATTTCTTTGCCGAAGGTTCGCCGGGCAAAATAAAAAAGGCCCGGCGGGGTGCCGGGCCTTGCAAGTCGGGTTTTGGGAAAAACTTACTTCCCCTTGTCAGCGGCTTTGGGAGCGGTGGGCGCGTCCACGTTCGCGTCCTTGAGACCTTCCGTCATTTTCTCGCGGGCGGCGGCGGCGGCTTTCAATTTCTCGTCGAGGATTTCCACGCCGGCCGCTTTGCGCAGCTTGGCCAGGTATTCCGGCGCTTTCTGCTGGAGGGACTGCTGCGTCAGGTAATCTTTGATGTCCTCGGAAACCTTGGCCAGCTCAATCTTGTTGGCCGGAATTTTCTCGTAGGTCTTGATGATGTGATAGCCATACGACGTAGTGACGACACCGCTAATTTCATTGGTGCCCTGGGCGAAGGCGGCGGCTTCAAATTCCGGCATCATCTGGCCGCGCGGGAAGGTGTATTCGCCACCGTTGTCCTTGGAGCCGGGGTCTTCGGAAAATTCCTTCGCCAGCTTGCCGAAATCTTCGCCGGCCTTGGCGCGTTTCAAGAGACCTTCGATCTGCTTTTTCTTGTCCGCTTTCTTGTCGTCGGACAAATCGGCGTGCGTGGCGGGGTCGCTGGTCATCAGCAAAATGTGCGCGGCCTTGACCATTTCCGGCTGCTCAAACTTGGCGGTGTTCTCGTCGTAGAATTTTTTGGCGTCCGCGGCGGTGGTGCTCACGCCCAGTTCGCGGGCCAGCACCACGGGAATGGTCGCCTGTTCGGCGTTCTGCTTTTCCCATTCTTCCTTGGTCAGGTTGAGCAGGCGCAACTGCTGGTTGAGGCGCGTGTTGTATTGCTCGTCGGTGATCTTCGCGTTGGTTTTGATTTTGACGATCGTCTTGTCAAAGTCTTCCTTGCCCTTGGCTTTGTCGGCCGCCGAGGCCTTGGCCAGGATGAGCTGCTGGCTGACCAGCTTGTCCAGCACCTGTTCTTCCATCATCGGCATTTCCTCCGGCGGAACGGATTTGCCCTGGGCGGCGATCACGGCCTTGGTGCGGACGATTTCGTCGTCGAGCTGGGTGCGCGAGACGGAGACGCCGGCACCCTTGGCGACGAGGGTGTTGGTGAACAGGCTTTCCGCCGCAACGGGTTTGGCGGCCGGGGCAGTGGTGTCAGCGCCGATGACGTGGCCGGTGGCGAGCGGGGCGACTGCGCAAAGCAGGGCGAGCGATTTCGTAATTTTTGTCATAATTATTTTTGCAAATTTCTACAGTTTGACCACTTCAACATTGGTGATGTCGGGATCTTTTCGAATTTCGTCCAGCACCTCGCTGGAGGGAACGCTATCCAAATTCAACACCGTCAGGGCGTGGCCGCCGACAGTATCACGACTCAGGCTCATGCTGGCAATGTTAACTTTGTGCTTCGCCAGCAGCGTGCCCAGGTATCCGACAATGCCCGGCCGGTCTTTGTTCGTTAAAAGCAAAACCACGCCGAACGGCACGATTTCCGTCGGCTGGCTGTGGACGCGGACGATGCGCGGATTTTCCGGCGAACCGAAGAACGTGCCGCCGGCGGAAGAAACTTTTTCGTTGCCGCGAAACGCCTGGACATGCAGCCATTCGTTGAACGTGACCGGCTCGCTCGAACGCTTTTCCTCGACCGCGATGCCCAGCGTGGCGGCGATGCTGCGGACGTTGATGTTGTTCAGATCCTTCACCGCCGCGCGCGACAGAAAGCCTTGCAGCACGGCGCGCGTGATCGGGTCAATGTTCGGCAGTTCCTGGGCCTTGCCCCCGTACGTGATGTGCAAACGATCCACCTGCGGCGGTGCAAGCTGGGCCAGCAGTTTGCCGAGCTTCTCGCCCAGGACGAGATACGGTTTGACCTGTTCGTAAGTTTTCGCATCGAGAAACGGAAGGTTCACCGCGTTGCGGACTTCGCCGGTCAGCAGATAACCCGCGACCACTTCCGCGACTTCTACGCCGCATTTTTCCTGCGCCTCGTTCGTGCTCGCGCCGAGGTGCGGCGTCAAAATCAGGTTCGGGTGTTTGCGGAACGGATGCGCCTCGGCGAGCGGCTCGGTGATGAACACGTCCAGCGCGGCGGCGGCGACCTTGCCGGAATCCAATGCCGCGATGAGATCATTCTCCACGATGATTTCGCCGCGCGCGCAGTTCACGATGCAAACCTTCGGCTTCATTTTTGAAAACGCCGCCGTGTTCAACATGCCGCGCGTCTGCTCCGTCACGGGCATGTGGACGCTGATGAAATCCGCGTCGCGATAAACGCCGTCCAGTTCGCCCACGAGTTCCACACCGAGCGCTTTGGCGCGGGCTTCGGTGAGAAACGGATCATACGCCAGCACGCGCATTCCAAAGGCCAGCGCGCGTTTGGCGACTTCGCCGCCGATGCGGCCCATGCCGAGCACGCCGAGCGTTTTACCGGAGAGTTCGACGCCTTGAAATTGTTTGCGGTCCCATTTGCCGGCGACCATCGTGGCGTGCGCCTGCGGCACCTTGCGCGCGAGGTTGAGCAACATGGTGAAGGTCAGCTCCGCCGTGGTGATCGTGTTGCCGGCGGGCGTGTTCATCACCACGACGCCGCGCTGCGTGGCGGCTTCCACGTCAATGTTGTCCACGCCGACGCCCGCGCGGCCGACGACGCGCAGTTTGCCGGCGGCTTCGAGAACTTTCTTCGAGACCTTGGTTTCGGAGCGCACGATCATCGCGACCACGTCGCCGACGAGCGGCAGCAGTTCCGCCTCGGACAGGCGCTTGGGCAAAACGGTGACTTGAAACTCCGGGCGCTGTTGCAACAGCTCAATGCCCTTCGGTGAAATCGGATCGCAGACTAAAATTTTCATAAATGAGCGGCGAGTCTGGCAAAACGGGGAATCGGGGTCAAACAATCAAGCGACGCAATCAGGCAATCATCACCATCTTGAAAATCAATTTGTTCATCCACACGCCCACGCTCAAGCCGTAGAGGATGCTGTTCGCGCGCTCGGAAGATTTTCCTGTAGGTGACGAGGTGACGAGGTGACGAGTCTCAAGCTGAAACAAAATTAGAGACTCCTCACGTCGTCTCCTACAAACAAAGGCTCAACACCGGCCCGAAAATCTCCTCCGACGCCACGCGATGCGCGCGCGGGACCACTCGGTTGAAAATTCCGTTAAACATTTTCAATTCCATGCGAACTGGTGAAAACTTTTCGGCGAACTCGGTCAAATCTTGATAGCCGAAACCGTCCTCGCGTTCAATCAAAACTCGGTTCAACGCAAAGACGCGAAGGCGCAAAGAATTTCTTTGCGAGATCACCGCGAGAAAACGAAGTCGTGCGCAATCTTCAACAGTGGGAATGCGGCCGCCGAACAAAAGTTTCCAGCCAGTGAAACCAGCCAGCAGCGGGCGAGTGACGGCGTCGGTGCGTTTTTCAGCGATGGGCGGATGAAGCCGCAAATCAAAAAGACCAAATATCCCTCGACCAGCACGACCAATCCCTCGCCAACCGCCACGGCGATTGCGGGACGCATCGTGTCCAGAAACCGCAGCAGTCCGATGAACGCAGGAAACGTGAGCAGGTGCATTCCAAGAATCCACAAGATGAACCAACGTGGTTTCTGAAATCGGCGGAGCAGAAAGACCCAACAGACGGCTTCCAGCAAAATGGCGGCTGTGATCAAGAAGGTGATTTCCGGCGTGACTGGCTTTTCGGGAAGCGAAATCGGATTGGCTCGCACAGAAAAAACGGTGGAGAAAATTGCCGCCACAAGGCCGAGCCGGAATTTCAAGTTGAATGCGTTTGATGTCTTCATTTTATTCCGGCATTGGCGGCGGCTTTGGGATCAAGTTCCTTGAGTTGGTTCGTTGCATTCATGCGGACGCTTTGATCCGGGTCGTTCAGAAGTTTCACAAGGAAGGGGATCGCCTGCTTGCGTTGTTCGGGAAACTGCGCGCTCCATTCGCCGGTCAGATTGTTGGCGGCTTCATTGCGCACGTCGGGAAAGCGGTTGGTCAATCCTTTCATCAAACACGGCACGGCATCCGCGCCCGCGCCGAGTGACGCGAGCATCGCGCGCAACACGAGGTCTTGGTCATCGCCATCCATCAACCCTGACAACGCCGGCAGCGCGGGCCTGGCTTGTTCACGCAAGGATATGAACGCGCCCACCGCTTCCATGCTCACGTCATAATCATGAAGGTTGAACACCGGGTCTTTGTAGGCGAGACGTGCAAGCAAGGCCGGGAAGACGTTTGTCCCCATTTGGCGCAGAGCGTCCACTGCGTTCGTGGATAGTTCCCAGCCATCGTGCCGCATCTTCAACCATTCGCCCAATGGCTTGCCTTGATAGCTCGGTTCGTTTGGCATCCGCACGTCTTGGGGCGCAGCCTCTTTTTGTTTCTGAAACATTTGTCTCATCATCATCTTCGCGTGCTGGGCAACTTTTTGGTCGGAGTCGGCAGCGGCGGATTTTAATGCGGCGGCGATGCCGGGTGTTTCCACGCCGAAGCTCCCGGCAACGCCGACGGCCTGCGAGCGTCGGCTGGCGTCGGCTGAATGAAACTCGGCAAGAGTCATCTGCAAACTCAATTCCGGCGCGACGGACTTCAAATTTCTCAACGCCGCGCCCAGATTGGCCGGGCTGCCATTCACGACGGCATTGCTCAAGACCAGCAACGCCTCGGCAGGCGCAATCGCAGCCAACGCTTTCATTGCCGTTCTCGCCTGGGTCTGTCGGCCTGTGCTCACGAGATTGGTCAGTGCCGGGAACGCGCTGACTGCGTTTGTGCCGAAGCCCGAAAGCGCACCGGCGGCTTGCGAGGAAACGCCATCATCACGATCCTGCAAGGCGGTAATGAGAAGTGGAATCGCCAGTTCCGGCGCGTTGTTTTGCTCGCCGACAGCTTGAACCGTTGCGAATCGGACGGCGGGTTCAACGTCCTTGAGCCGATCCTTTATCCGCGCAATATAAACTTCGACATCATCCGTGACCGACGCAAGAGCCGGCACACTCCAATGCCTGAC
>JAYWBR010000482.1:0-2991 GCA_043781315.1 Verrucomicrobiota bacterium
GGGTGTGATTAAAGTCGGGTGAGGGTAGCAGGACTAGGACTGACCCGGGCGCGGCTGGCGGCGGGAGCGCCGGCTTGCAGCCGGCTTTGCGGCGAAGCACTACGATTACTGCCCCTTTTCACAGGGGTTCGATCCGCTGCCAACTGCCACGCCCTAAGCCGGTCACAGACCGGCGCTCCGCCAACGCCTCACCCGCTTTTAATCACACCCTGGAGCCGGCTCCAACCATTTTAGGGCATTGCAATTTTTGCCGATGATGCAAGAATAAGGCACCACTGATGAATGTTGTTAAAGCCTCACTTGGCGCGGTCGCATCACGGACGCGCCAATTTTTTCAAAAAGAAATTTCTCCCACCATCCTTTCGCGTACCGCCGGGATTGTTGTGTGTGTTTTACTGAGCCTCGCCACCGTCTCGGCGGGACTGAGGAACCGCTGGAGTTTCACGGAAACCAACGGGCCGGTCGTGGATTCCATCAGCGCGTCGAACGGCACGCTGGCCGTTCTCAGCGGCAACAGCACGCGCATCAATGGCCAGATTCGGCTCGGCGGCGGCGCGCGCGGCACTGCGGATTACGTGCAGTTGCCGGCGGGCCTCGTGCATAATTTGACGAACGTCACGATCGAAGTCTGGGCCACGCCGAACGCGGCGCAAAACTGGGCGCGCGTTTTTGATTTTGGGCCGGGCAACGACACGCAGGCGAACAATTTTTTCCTCTCGTTTTGCCGGGGCGGATCGCTGAACCAGCAGCGGCTGGAATACGGTGCGCCCTCGGTCTGGTTCCTCGACACCGGACTCACCACGACGGTCAGCAACAAGTTTCATTACGTCACCACTTGGAGCGCGGCGGGCGGGCCGGGCGGCGGCGGTCTGGCGCAATGGTTTCGCAACGGCGCGCTCGTCGGAGCCATTGACACGGGCACTGCCAGAATTACCAACGTGAACGACACCGTGCTGTGGCTGGGACGTTCGCAATATCCCGGAGACTCGACCGCCAGCGCGGATTACGACGAGGTGCGGATTTATTCGCACGCGCTGGGGACGAACGAAATTAATTTCAGCCTCGCGAACGGTCCGACCAATTACGTCGCGCCACCGGTTCAAGCCTCCGGTCTGGCCGCTACCACCAATGCCAATGCAGTCGTGCTCGCCTGGACGCCCGGCGCAGGCAGCGCGGGCAGCGTGGTGGTAATGAGCGTTGGGCAGGCAACTTCGGTGCAGCCAAACTACGGGACGAACTACACGGGCAGCGCGAACTTCGGAAGCGGACAAAATTTGGGCAACAGCAATTTCGTCGTGTTCGCTGGCGCGGGCGGCAGCATGACGGTTTCCAATTTGATTCCCGGCGCGCAGTATTTTGCCACGGTGTATTCGTATTCCGGCAGCGGCGCGGCCACGGTCTATAATTTGGCGGACGCGCCTTCCATTAGTTTCACGGCGATTGCGATTGTCCAATCGCTCACGCTGCAAACCGCCTCGCCGATGTTGATGGGCGCGGCCGCGCAGGCCACGGTGCAGGCGAATTATGTCGGCGGCGGGTCCGGTGATGTGACGGCCTCGGCGACGTATGCCTCCAGCGCGCCGGGGGTGGTCAGCGTTTCGACGAATGGAATTTTGACCGCGCTCTCCGCCGGCTCGGCGACCATCACGGCCACATTTCAAACGAAGCAAAGCAGCAACGTGGTGACGGTCATCAATCCACTCGTGAGCAATCTGCGGCACCGCTACCCGTTCACGACCGACGCGAGCGATGTCGTGGGCAATGCGAACGGCACGTTGCAAGGCGGCGCGAGCATTGCCAACAACCAGCTTGTGCTCGACGGCGCGAGCGGTTTTGTAAGTTTGCCGGCCGGCATCGTCGCCGGCTACACGAACATCACGATCGAGGCGTGGGTGACGAACACGGTTTCGTCCGGGTGGGCGCGCATCTGCGACTTCGGCACCGGCACCGCAGTGAACATGTTTCTCACGCCGTTGGCGGGCGGCGGGCCGTTGCGTTTCGCCATCACTGTCGGCGGCGGTGAACAACAAGTGAACGCGGCGTCCGCGTTGCCGGTGAATGTGACGAAACATGTCGTCGTCACCTTGAACGGCGGCGTGGGAATTCTCTATGTGGACGGCGTCGCGGTGGCGTCGAACAACGCGCTGACACTCAATCCCGCCAGCCTCGGCAACACCACGCAAAATTATCTCGGCAAGTCGCAGTATGCCGATCCGTATTTCGCCGGCTCGATGGACGAGTTCCGCCTCTACGATGTGGCGCTGCCCGCGAACCTGGTGTTGAGTAATTATTTGAGCGGCCCGAACGCGCTGCCCATCGCTCCGCCCACGACCGTCAACGACGCCAGCACGCTCAACCCCGGCGCGAAGGCATTGATCCCCGTGCTGGCGAATGACACCGGCTCCGTGCCGAATCCGGCGACGGTGCAGGTTGTCACCCCGCCGCTCAACGGCACGGCGCTGGCGAACACAAACGGAAAAATTCTCTACACGCACAATGGCGGCGCGACGAGTTCCGACACCTTCACCTATCGCGTGCAAAATTATTCCGGCGTGACGTCCGGCGTGGCCACCGTTTTCATCACGATCACGAACACGCTGCGCCTGCCGAACACGACGATCACGATTCCCAACGCGCCGCCCGCGCTGGGCTATCAGGTGGTGGACGCCTTTTCGGGACTGACGTTCACGCAGCCGCTCGCCCTGCAAACGCCCAACGGCGCGGCTTTCTCCAACAAGCTCTTCGTCGTCGAGCGGCGCGGTTACGTTTCCTACATTCCCGATGTCGCGGCGGTGACGCCCGTGCGGCAGGTCATGCTCGACCTTTCCAACCAGGTGGCCTTCGACAACAACGCGACCGACGGCGAACTCGGACTGCTCGGCCTGGCGTTTCATCCGGGTTTCGCGACGAACGGATTTTTCTTTGTGACGTACCTCGCGAACGGCGGCACTCCGTATTTTGAAAAACTCGCGCGCTTCACGGCCAACCCAA
>JAYWBR010000483.1:0-9090 GCA_043781315.1 Verrucomicrobiota bacterium
CCCTCATTGAACTGCTGGAGGATTTGCTGGAGAAACAGGTTGGTGAGGCGTTTGGCGATTTGCTTTTTTAATAGCCCCAAGTCAAACCAACCGCTGTCCCTAGGTCGAGGGCTTTCGTCGGCCTTCGCTACGCTCAGGCCGCCTCAACCCCTCGACCCAGGGACAGTTCCCACCGCCACATGCCCTGTCCCCTTTTGTTCCCGCCCCGACACACTATTTGCCGAGGGTCAGAAAGCTGGCGGCGCTCTTCCGAGTCGCCGCTACGCCGGTGGCCGCATCGCGTTGATCTTCACTTTCATCCTTCTTCATTCTGCCTTCATCCTTCGGGCGTCAGGGCAAAGCTATACGATTGACTGGTATAAAGTCGCCGGCGGCGGCGGCACGAGCACGGGCGGCGTCTATTCCGTGAGCGGCACCATCGGCCAGCATGACGTGAGCGGCGCGATGACCAGTGGAAACTTTTCCCTCACGGGCGGCTTCTGGTCGCTCTATGCCGTGCAGACTCCCGGCGCACCGGTGTTGAGCATCAAACTCACGACCACAAACACCGCACAGGTCTATTGGCCCTCGCCCTCCACGGGTTTCAACCTGCAAGTCAGCACCAACCTCGCCACGACGAATTGGATCACGCCTGCCGAGAGTGTCACCGACAACGGCACGATCAAATTCATCATCGTCAATCCACCCGCAGGCAACCGGTATTACCGTCTGAAGAATCCGTAACGTGTCTTTGGAAGATTATCTGCCGACTGAACGTTCACTCACATCTTCAACAGCGTGTCCGCCATTTCACTCCGAGTCACCGCCACTCCAATACCAGCGGCTTTGAACGCGGCAATCTTCGCTTCCGCCGTGCCTTTGCCGCCGCTGACAATCGCGCCCGCTCAAATGATTTCAATTGGATGGGTCGTCAGCCAGATATCGAGTTGCTGAAAACGATGCTTCAATCGCTCTTTGAACTGAATGAAAAACTGCCGGTTCTCGGGAGTGTCGGGGACATCAAGAAAGATGCGGATCAGACTGTCCCGATAAATTTCACCTTCCTGCCGCCAAAGACCGTGAATGATCTCGTTTCGCAGGAGACGGCTCTGAATCTCTCCTCCAATTCGGTCAGCGTCTCGGCCAGTCGTTCCTGCGGAATCGAACGGCCATCATTAAACTGCGATGGCAGCAGGATCTCGTAGCGGCGTAAGGCGTTCATCGGTGGCGGGACCTTCGACACTGAAAGGAATACCTTCAACGGCGAGAAAAGGCAGCGCGTTCTCAGGCACCATCATTTCACCGCTGGCCCAACTCTTAAAAGAAAATCTTCCGGGCAAGTAACCCAATGCGCGCCGTTTCGCCTTTTCGTCAGAAAATCGGATGATAATCATGGGCAAAGTGTAGTCCGCGCCTGACTCCCTGGCAAGCTCACATCATTTTCAACAGCGTGTCCGCCATTTCACTCGGGGTTACGGCCACGCCGATGCCCGCCGCCTTGAACGCGGCGATCTTCGCCTCAGCCGTGCCTTTGCCGCCGCTGACAATCGCTCCGGCGTGACCCATGCGGCGTCCGGGCGGTGCAGTCGTTCCAGCGATGAATCCGGCGACGGGCTTCTTGCAATGCTTGGCGATCCACTCGGCGGCTTCCTCTTCCGCGCTGCCGCCGATTTCACCGATCATGATGATGCCGGTGGTTTCAGGATCGTCGTTGAACATCTTGATGACGTCGAGATGCGACGTGCCGTTCACGGGATCGCCGCCGATGCCGACGCAGGTGGACTGGCCGACGCCGCGCGAGGTGAGCTGCCATACGGCTTCGTAAGTCAACGTGCCGCTGCGCGAGACGACGCCGATGTGACCCTTCTTGTGAATGTAGCCGGGCGAAATGCCGATGCGGCAGCCGCCGTGGGAATCTTTTCCTTCACCGGGCGTGACGACGCCGGGACAGTTCGGGCCGATGAGCCGCGTCTGGCTGCCTTGCATGGCGCGTTTCACTTTCACCATGTCATTGACGGGAATGCCTTCGGTGATCGCGACGGCCAAGGCGATACCGGCGTCCACGCTTTCCAAAATCGCATCGGCGGCGAAGGGCGGGGGAACGAAGATCGCGCTCGCGGTTGCGCCGGTTTGTTTCACGGCGTCGGCGACGGTATCGAAGATCGGAACCTTCTTGCCGCCGTGCTCGAAACATTGGCCGCCCTTGCCGGGCGTGACGCCGGCGACGACCTGCGTGCCGTAATCAATCGAGAGTTGGGCATGCCGCGCGCCGAAGCTGCCGGTGATGCCTTGGATGAGAAGTTTGGTTTGGGAGTTAACGAGGATTGCCATGTGATTAAAATTATTTCGATTTGCGTTTGTGAATACCAATGGTGTTGCCGTCGGGATCAAAAAACATCGCCATGTGGCAGACGGGCGTGGGCATGGGTTCGACGCGGAACTTGACGTTGTTCGCGCGCAGGTGGGCGACGGCATCATCGAAATTCTCCACTTCCAACGCCACCGAACAGCCGTCGGGACTGGGCTGGAACATTCCCGGCGCGCAACCGAGCGACAGCGCATACGGGCCGAATTCGTATTCCGTCCACTGTATCCCGCCGGGTTCGCCGACAATCATGGTGGGTTTCAAACCCAGCACGTCCTCATAAAATTTCCGCGCCCGCGCCATGTCGGTGACGGCGTAGCAACTGAAGGCGATTTCGGTGACTTTGAGCATAAATAAAAAACTTAAATCGGCGCAACCCAATTTTTTCCAAAAGTTTTTTTGAACTTGATACAATTCTCTGCAAGCCATTGAAACGTCTGCTCCCAAGTTTTATCGTCATCAGAATCGAATGGAGCGAAGGTGTAAATTCTGCTGGCCTTTCTTTCGGGCAATTCTTGCCAGTCAATTTTTCCTTCCAGCCCAAGCTCTTTCTCGATTGCGCTCTTTTGCTGATACAGTTGGGCAAATAGCCCTTTCGATCTAGGAATGTATAATTCGCAACCTACTTTGTCTTCGCGTAACAAAACAGTAAAAGACACATGGCAATCTGCCCGACCAATTGCGACATTATACCATTGTCGCGCGGGTGGTTTCCGCAATTCCAACTCTGGATAATGGCTGGCAACAAATTCGCGAAACCTTTGCCAAAAATCGAGCTGCATTGATTTGGTTTCGCTCGGTTCTCCATCCGACACGGTTCGCATCACAGCTTTCTTCCAGTCGTTCGGCCGAGATACCACCGAAAATTTCACAGCAGCATCCGAATTACCGATTTGCCACAGTTCAACCACGACTAAAAAGAAATTAATTTTGTCATCTGTGTGCTCATTAAGCCAAGCGACGGCTTGTTGATGTTCTTCTCTCGCATCTCGCACGAGCCAAATGATGAACTCTGCTTCGTGTCCTGCCGCGTATGTGATGAGTTGACCGAGGTGGCTGTGGTCAGTCATTTCGAGTTGATTCTCAATAATGATTTTTCTGCCGGTGTTCTCCTCCTGTGCAAGTATGTCCACATTATACCTGCCAACATTGGCTTCTATTTGAAGGAACTCTATTCCAATGCCAATTTCATCGCTCAAAAGTTCGAGATTGTCTGGCTCGGATAACCATTTGGTAAAGTCGCGCGCTTCATGCGTCCACTGCTGCCGCAAATCAACTTTATTTAATTTGGTTATTTTCACTTGTCAGATTATTTCCCAACCGCCTTCACTACCTTCTGCGCCGCGTCCGCCATTGAGTCACCCGTGATGAGCGTGAGGCCGGATTCAGCCAAAGTCTTTTTGCCAGCCGCGACGTTGTTGCCTTCGAGCCGAACGACGAGCGGGAGTTTCAAGCCGGTTTCCTTCA
Organism: Verrucomicrobiota bacterium; assembly: GCA_043781315.1. Classification (GTDB taxonomy): domain Bacteria; phylum Verrucomicrobiota; class Verrucomicrobiia; order Limisphaerales; family CAIQOK01; genus CAIQOK01. Next base: position 3,812 of record JAYWBR010000483.1, read on the forward strand.
CCGCCGCGACGATGCCGGTGGCGATGACGTTGCAATCCATGATGCCGCCGAAGATGTTCACGAGGATGCCGCGTACGTTCGGATCTTGCAGGATGATCTTGAACGCAGCCGTGACCTGCTCCTTGGTCGCCCCACCCCCGACGTCGAGGAAGTTGGCCGGATTGCCGCCGAAATGCTGAATGATGTCCATCGTCGCCATCGCCAGCCCCGCGCCGTTGACGAGGCAGGCGATGCTGCCGTCGAGCTTGATGTAGTTGAGCGAAAATTTGCTGGCCTCGATTTCGAGCGGGGCTTCCTCGTTCAGGTCGCGCATCTCCAGAATGTTTTTGTGGCGGTAGAGCGCGTTGTCATCAAGGCTGATTTTGCCGTCGAGCGCCATCAAGGATTCTTTGCCGTCGGCGTTTTCGACGAGGCAGAGCGGATTGATTTCGACCATCGCGGTGTCACATTCCCACGCCGCTTTGTAAACGCCGAGAATCAACTTCGCGCCAGCGGCGATCAAATCCCCCTTGAGCCCGAGCGCGGCGGCGAGCTTGCGCGCCTGATACGGCATCATGCCGACGGCGGGATCAATGGTTTCCTTGACGATCTTTTCCGGCGTCTTCTCGGCCACTTCCTCAATGTCCATGCCGCCTTCGGTGCTGACCATGACGATGGGGCGTGACGTGGCGCGATCCAGCAGCACGGCGAGATAAAATTCCTTTTTGATCTTCGCGGCGGCGGCGAGGAGCAGGGTGTTCACCATGCGCCCGTCCGGGCCGGTCTGCTTGGTGACGAGCACATTGCCGAGCATCTGCTTGGCGAACAAGACGGCTTCGTCAGCGTTGGCGGCAATCTTCACGCCGCCTTGAAAGCCGCTCTTGAAAGTTCCCTTGCCGCGCCCGCCGGCGTGGATCTGGGATTTGACCACCACCTTGGAACTGCCGCCCGCGAGAATTTTCTCGGCGGCGGGCCGGACTTCGTCGAGGGATTTGCAGGGGATTTCCACCGACACGGCCACGCCATATTGGGCGAGCAGTTGTTTGGCTTGGTATTCGTGAATGTTCATGGGGAAAGTTTCTGGTTTCGAGTTTTAAGTTTCTAGTTTCTGCGGCTGGGCATCGCGGAATTTTTGGCCGCGTAATTCGGATTGGCGGAGATAATTCATGAAGCTGGCGGTAAGTTTCGCAACCTCGGCAGCTTGCGCGTAGAAGGCGTCGAACTCTTGCTGGCTGAGATAGCTTTCATCCAGCGCAGTGTAGAGGTGATCTTGCACTTCGCCGGTTGAGCCTTTTGAAATGCTCAAGAACTGAATGAATTCTCGGTTGCCATCGCGTTCAAACCCTTCCGCAATGTTTGCAGTGATTGAAATAGCAGCCCGACGGATTTGTTCTCGGAGGGCAAAATCCTTCGCAAAGTCGCCCCGCTTTGAGCAGCGATAAACCGCCTGCTTCAACTCCCGGCCTTTCTGCCAAGCTTGAATGTCTTCGAATTTCTTAATGGTCGCCATTTTTCTTGGTTTCTAGTTCCGAGTTTCTGGTTGTGCCACGAGCGCACGAAACTAGAAACTAGAAACTAGGAACTTACTTCCGCTCTTTAATGGGCACGTACGTTTGGTTGACCGGGCCGACATAAACCTGGCGCGGACGATAGATGCGGCCGCTGTCGTCTTCCATCACTTCGCGGTAATTGGCAATCCAGCCGGGCATCCGGCCGATGGCGAAGATCACCGTGAACATCTCCGTCGGAATTTTCAGCGCCCGCATGATGATGCCGCTGTAAAAGTCCACGTTGGGATACAGCTTGCGTTCGACAAAGTAGGAATCGTTAAGCGCCGCGTGTTCGAGTTTGTTGGCGATGTCGAGCAACGGGTCGCTGATCTGGAGTTTGGAAAGCACATCGTCGCAGGCCTGCTTGATGATCTTGGCGCGCGGGTCGTAGTTTTTATAGACGCGATGGCCGAAGCCCATGAGTTTCTTGCCACTCTTTTTGTCCTTGGCGGCGTTGATGAACTTCGAGCCATCGTCACCGGAGGCATGAATCTCGTCGAGCATTTCCAAAACGGCTTGGTTCGCACCGCCGTGCAGCGGTCCCCAGAGCGCGCAGACGCCCGCCGCGCAGCTCGCGAACATGTTCGCCTTGCTGGACGCAACCATGCGGACGGTGGCGGTGGAGCAATTTTGTTCGTGGTCGGCGTGGAGCAGAAAAATCAAATCCAGCGCGCGCACCACGACCGGGTCTAGCGGAAATTCCTCGTAGGGGTTCGAGAACATCATGTGCAGGAAGTTCGCGGTGTACTTCAGGGCGGGCTTGGGATAATTGATCGGCAGCCCGCGCGATTTGCGGAAAGCGAAGGCGGCGATGGTGCGTACCTGGGCCAGCAGCCGCGCGGATTCCACTTCAAAGTGCGCCTTGGGATCACCGGACAACAGCTCGGGGTAAAAGCAACTGACGGCATTGATCATCGAGGAGAGGATCGCCATCGGATGCGAACTGGTCGGGAAACCCTCGAAGTGAAACTTCATGTCCTCGTGCAACAGTTCGTTCTCCGTGAGCAGATTGGAAAACCGGGTCAGCTCCGGGCTGGTCGGCAGCTTGCCGTTGATCAAGAGATGCGCGACTTCGATGAACGAGGATTTCTCGGCGAGGACTTCGATGGGGATGCCGCGATAGCGCAGGATGCCTTGGTCGCCGTCAATGAATGTGATCTTGCTCTTGCACGAACCGGTGTTGCCGTAACCGTCGTCGAGCGTGATGTAACCGCTCTGGGCGCGGAGTTGCGACACGTCCACGGCGCGTTCCTGTTCCGAGCCTTCAAGGGTGGGCAGCGTGTAGGTCTTCCCGTTTAATTTCAATTCCGCAGTATTTTCCATAATTCAAAACGACTCCGCATCAATGACGGCCGAAAAACTATTCAATTAAAAACAGGCAGGCAACTGCAATTCATGGAAGCGAAGAAACCCCGGCGGTTCCGCGGTTGGAAATTTGGGTGTGATTAAAGTCGGGTGAGGCACGCTTGCGGTAGGGCGCGTCACTCCGTGCGCGCCGCCCGCCGCGAAGTCGTGCCCCGGCGCGCACGGAGTGACGCGCCCTACCACGCACCGCTGTTTGATCGCACGGCTCGCCTCACCCGCTTTTAATCACACCCCGCAAAACAGTGATGTCAAAACAGTGATTGACTTTGCGGTCTGAGTCTGGTTCGTTAGACCATAATACCCGATATGGAATCCGTGCTTCATCGCTTTATTCCGGGTTTCGCACTCGCGACTCCGCTAAAAATCCTCTGTGTCTTGGCGCTCTGCGGCAGTGGCGAAACTCCAATGGTTGCCGATGAAAACGCCGGGCGGGTCACGCCCAACCGCACGCTCCCGAAAGTGTCGCCGCCGAAAACGGGGCTGGAATTTTCGGCCAATCCAACAACGCAGGAGATTTTCCGCGCGCGGGTTTTTGAAGAGCCGCTCGTGCCGATTGGAGGCGAGCCGGACGCCGCCGAAAATGCCGCGCTCGCCGCCGCGCTGCTCGGTTACGCGAAGCGCAGCGGGCCGGATGATTTCGCCAGTCTCACGGGGTTCTTGGAAAAGCATCCCAAGTCGGCGTGACGCGCTTCGTTGCTCACGGACCTGGGCCTCGATTATTACAACACGGCTCATTACTCGCTGGCGCTGGAGGCGTGGCTGGAGGCGTGGTCGCTGGGGCAGAAGGCCACGGATGCCAGAGGCAAATTCCTCGCGGATCGCGCCGTGTGTGAACTGGCGGGCCTTTATTCCCGCCTGGGGCGGATGGACAAGTTGGAGGCGCTGCTGAAATCGGTCGAGAAGCGCCGGTTCATTGGCGGGGCGACCGAGCGAATTAACATCGCGCGGGAGACGCTCTGGAGTATGCAAAACCGGCCCGAGGTTTCGTTCCGTTGCGGGCCACTGGCGTTGCAGTCCATCAAGCGTTCGCTCAATCCGCTGGCGCCAGTGGAGATGGCGATATTCAATTCCGCCTCAACGCAGAAAGGATTCTCGCTGCCGCAAGTGGCCGAACTCTCGAAGAAGGTTGGCCTGAATTACCAGATGGCGTTTCGCGGCTCTCCCTCGAATCGTAGCAGCCGACGTAAGTCGGCTCCAACTTCTCCGGCGGAAAGAGTGAGCGGACTTACGTCCGCTGCTACGTCCGATGGGGTGAGGGGCGACTTCATCGTCCCTTCCGTCGTGCATTGGAAAGTCGGCCACTACGCGGCGATCGTGCGGCAGGAAGGCGACCGTTATTTGGTCGAGGACCCGACGTTCATCAACAGCGTCTGGGCGACGAAGCAGGCGCTGGAAGCCGAGACGAGCGGCTATTTTCTCATTCCATCGGGGGAGTTGCCGAGGGGATGGCGCAGCGTTGACACGAAGGAAGGCGAGTCCGTCTGGGGCAAGGGCACGCCGAGCAATAGCGACCCGAATATTTATACGCCGAGCGATCTCCAAGGAGGAAGTTGTCCAGTCCACAAACCATTCGGCATGGCTGTATCCAGCGTGCATCTCATGCTCGCCAATTTGCAGATCAGGGATACCCCGGTGGGTTACACGCCGCCCGTTGGACCGCCCGTCCACTTCACGGTTCGCTACAATCAGCGAGACTACCTTCAGCCGGCGAGCAGCACTTCCAAGCTTCTCGGTCCGAAGTGGACGCACGATTGGAACGAGGCGCTTGTGGCTAATTCGGCAACCGCTACCTATTTCGTCGGAGGCGGAGGCGCGCGCATCTTCACCGGTTTCGACACCACCACGCAGAGCTACGCTCCCAATCAGTACGACCAAACCCTGCTCAAGCGCACCAGCACGAACACGTACGAAATGGTCTGGCCCGACGGCTCGAAAAAAATCTTCGGCCCGGATATTCACGCGCTTGGACTTGCCCTCAAGCAAGTGGTGGACCCCGCCGGTAACGCCGTGACGCTCACTTATGGCGCGCACGGGCTGGTGGCCATCACCGACGCCATCGGCCAGGTAACGACGATCTCTTACGGTTACCCGCCGGATAACCCGACGAATTTCTTCAACTTGATCACCAAAGTCACCGATCCCTTTGGACGCTTCGCCACTTTCGACTATGCCTCAAAGGGTATTCCTTTGGGTCCTGATCCATTCTGCGAAGGCTATCAGCTTTATTCCACCTTAGAGTTCCTGACCAACATTACTGATGTCCTCGGTCTGCAGTCGCAGTTCCGGTATGAGCAAGTTGGCAGCAGCTGCCCGCCCACGCACACGAACGATCCGCCGGCCGTTCCACTCTTCAGCGACACCATCCTTTTCATGACCACCCCCTAC
>JAYWBR010000484.1:0-2976 GCA_043781315.1 Verrucomicrobiota bacterium
ACCCAGGCCGACTCACTCCTCTTGTCGCGGGTTCCATGATTTTTCCCTCTAAAAGCTGTCTTTTCCGTCTTCTACCCACTAAAGTCCCGGAATACCCTCTTTTTCAAATCGCTGGCGAAGCGCGTGCGATACTCCGGCGAATGCAGCACGCCATAGACGTAATAAAAAATATCCTCTTTCGTGATGCGTGCCTCGTATGCCTTGCGGAAATCCGCGAGGATTTCATCCGTGATGGCGCTGCGCCGCCGGTAGCCGTCCACCAACTCGCCTTCAAGCTCTTTGGCGAACGCTTCGACCTGACGCATTTTCTTTGCCTCGCCCGCCTTGGCAGCCTGCGGTTCGTCCTTTTCGTAAACATACAGAGGAAACCACTGTGCCCCGTGCTGCAAATGCAAGTCCGGAACTTTGTTGGTCACCAAAGCGGAGAACTCTTTTGTTGAGCCAATTTCCGACACTGAAATCGCCACGTTTTTAAAGTCGTCCGCAGGGAAGAAATCCGTCATCGAGCCGATAACATTGTTTAAGTCTCCATGCAAATAGACTCGGCTGTTGCAGAATGGCCGATAGACCGCCAAGCGTTCTGACGACGGTTCAAAGTTGAATTTTCTCCCGTTAACCAAATGCCGCTTCAACGCGCGCGACCACGATATTTTCTTAGGGTCATGATCTGCGAACGTCTCGGCGGCTTCTGCGATCTCAGCCTTCGTCTTGCCCGTGCTTGCCCTTGCAAACCCGTCAACCTGCTGATTGTAAAATGCAATCGTGCGTTTGATATTTTCTGCCAACGCAACTTTAGAGAAGTTGTAGCACCAGGCGTCTCTAGCAGTCTCTAATCCCCTGGAATAACACTCAAATACTGTCTTCGCTGTTTGATCGGCCTTCTCTCCCAGAGGCACGAATGCCGCGAAGGCTGGGTCACGCTGATTAATCCAGTCGTGTTCGGCATTGGGGTGGATTTCCTTCCACTGCTTAGCACGGTGTATTCCGTTTACGCTGCCAAAGCTGGTAATTGCAGCAAGCTTTTCCTCGCGACTCAGATAGTCGCCAACATCGTGGTAAAGAATCCGACACGGACCAGTGTGATTCTTCTTTTTGACGAGCAGCGTTATCGCAATTTTGGAGCGCGAACCTGAGCCAAAGATTTTTCCACCTTCACGGCGGGAGACATCGCCGCTGGTGTTGATTTGGTCGCCGCGCAAGTTAAAGCAATAAATGTCTGCGAATTCCTCTGCGAACGCCTTTCGCATTCCATCGGCAGCTTTTCCGTCGATGAAAAATCCGTTGCTGACGAAACATACTATGCCGTTGCCATTTATCCGATCAGTTGCCCACCGAAAGGCACGCACATAGGAATTGTATAGGCTGCTCTTGTTCTGAGCTGAGGAGTGTTCGGCGTAGTGATCGCGGACCGCTTCATCAAGTTTGGGATATTTCAAATTGGTATTTGAATCATTCGCACTATCCTGCCAACCGGAATACGGCGGGTTGCCAATAACGACGCGGATGGGGCTTTGCTTCTGACGTTTTACCCGGCGGTTGTTTTCTGGGAAATATTTTTCATCCCATTCACCCTTGGTTTCATACATCTGGAATGTGTCGGTCAGCACCATACCGTCAAACGGCAAGTAACTATTGCCGACTTCCGCTTTGCGACTTCCGTTTTTTGAATAGTTGGTTGATGCCGCAAGCCGCAGGCCATGGAAGGTCTCTTCGATGTTGATGGCGGCGATGTAGTAGGCGAGCAACACGATTTCGTTGGCGTGGAGTTCGTGCTGATATTTCCGCAGCAGATCCGCCGGGCTGATGAGGCCGCTCTGGAGCAGGCGCACGATGAAGGTGCCCGTGCCGGTGAACGGATCAATGACGTGAACATCCTGCGCGCCAAGCGAAGATTTGAATTCGTGCTGCAAGACATCTTCCACGCTGCGGATGATGAAATCCACCACCTCAACCGGCGTGTAAACGATGCCGAGCCGTTCGGCCATCTTGGGAAACGCCGTGCGGAAAAATTTATCATAAAGCTCAATGACCACACGCTGACGGCCCTCGGCGTTGTCTATGCCGGTCGCTTTCAACCGCACGCTGTCATAAAACTTGGCGAGCGAGGCGGTTTCTTTTTCCAACGCCTGATCGTGCAGCAATTCGAGCATAGACTGCATGGCGATGGAGACGGGATTCTGCTTGGTGAAAGCGTAGTTCTCAAACAGCGCATCGAAGACGGGGCGCGTGATCAGATGCTGCGAAAGCATTTCAATGGCGTCGTCTTCGCTGATGCTGGGATTGATGTTGTCGCGCAACCCGGCGAGAAAATCGGCGAACGCTTTTTTGTGCCGCGCTTCGCCGCCGGCGAGCAGTTCACGGATGCGGGCGGTGTGGCGCTCGGCGATGACCGCAACGTCTTTGGCCCAAACTTCCCAATAGGCGCGCTCGCCACACTTCAACACAATGCGGGCGTAGATGGCGTCTTTCCATTCTTCCAAATGCGGGAAAGCAAACGCGCTTTGCACCTCGCGAAGTTTCGGCTGGCTGTCGCCGGAGCTTTTTTCATCACCCGGTTCGCCGCCGCTCACGCCGATGACTTGGATCACATCGGGGCGCTGCTTGTTGAGTTCGATGTGATTGACGGTGGCGTTAAAACGGTCGTCGTGCGCCCGCAGCGCCTGCAACACCTGCCAGACGACTTTATATTTTTCGTTGTCCTTGAGCGCTTCCTCGGCCGGCATATCCGCCGGGATGCCGATGGGCAGGATGATGTAGCCGTATTTTTTCCCTTCCGCGCGGCGCATGACACGACCGACAGACTGGACAACATCAATCTGGGATTTGCGCGGATTCAAAAACAGCACCGCATCGAGCGCCGGCACGTCCACGCCTTCGGAAAGGCTTCTTCACGGATCTTAGTGGCTAGGTTTGGGGGTGCTTGGCACCGTCGCCAAACCAGCCAGCCCGTTCTCACTGGAGCAAAACCTCTGTGGC
>JAYWBR010000485.1:0-9055 GCA_043781315.1 Verrucomicrobiota bacterium
AAACTTTCAGGAAGTAGAATTTGGGCAACTTCCAACCACGCAAGATTGAATCAATGAGCAACCGTTTCTTCTCGTCGGGCCAGACTACTTCTCGCTGCCAATCGGGGATTTCGTAGCGGTCTCGGCGCTTGTAAATTTTATCAAGTGCCCTTTTCTCCGCGCGCATTTGCATAAAGTCAGTTCTGCGGTCTATTTTGACTCGCCCACACGCTTATGCAGAGAGGAGTTTCTCCAGCGCTGTTTCCGGCTCAACCCACTTGTTGTGTTCTTTGATCAGGTCAACGAGCCGTTCTACCGCGTCCACTTCAGGGATGTTGAATTTGATCGGTGTTTTGCCGACGTAGAGATTGATCTTGCCGGGCGCGCCGCCCACGTAGCCGAAGTCCGCGTCCGCCATTTCACCGGGGCCGTTCACGATGCAGCCCATGATGGCAATCTTCACGCCTTTGAGATGTTCCGTGCGCGTCTTGATGCGCGCGGTCACGGTCTGCAAGTTGAACAGCGTCCGCCCGCACGACGGGCACGCGACATAATCGGTCTTGAACGAACGGCAGCCCGCCGCCTGTAAAATGTTATAGGCCAGTCGCAGCGATTGTCCCCCGCCCGCTTCGCCGCGCACGAGAATCGCGTCGCCAATCCCATCCGCCAGCAGCGCACCGATGACGACCGAGGCACGGAGCAAGGCGATCTTCGGCTCAAGCGGTGTAGCGTCGGCGCTGTGCGCCGAGGAGTCGAGCCGCAGGCTCGACGCTACAACTGGATTCAAGCAGTCCTTGAGCAGAATTGGATTATTGCGCCCCAGCCGCTTCAACTTAGCCGCGAGCAAACGGAACGCGGTGATGGTCGGGAGATTCACGCCGTCCTTCACCGTGACCAGTTGGGTATTGCAGTTGATTTCGAAGTCCTGCGTCGGATCGAGTTCAGCGACGTTTAAATTTTCATACACCGCCTCGGGCTTCACGTCGTCCTTGGGACGAATCTTGTGCGCGACCTTGTCCCACGTCCCGCGCGTGACGACGACACGGATAAGTTGCTCGCCGCCGCATTTGATCTGCTCGTTCAATTCGATCTCCGGCGTCTCGCGCTTCTCAAAATGAAACGGGTCGAAGGGAAATCCCTCTGGTAAGGACGCGGTGGAACGCGTCCTTACCGTGAGCGACGGAATCTGCGCCAGCAAATCGCGGCACACTTCAATTTCGCGCGGTGAATCTTCCGTGAGCGAGACGCGGATGGTGTCGCCGAGTCCATCGCACAGCAGCGAACCGATGCCGATGGCGGATTTGATGCGGCCGTCCTCGCCTTCCCCGGCTTCGGTGACGCCGAGGTGGATCGGATAATTCCAGTCCGGCCCTTCCTGTTCCAGCCGCGCGACGAGCAGGCGGTAGCACTCGATCATCACCTTGGGATTGGACGACTTCATCGAGAACTTGAAGTTGTGGAAATTGTGTTTGCGCGCGATATGGGCGAACTCCAGCGCGCTCTCCACCATGCCGAGCGGCGTGTCGCCAAAACGGTTCATGATGCGGTCGGACAGCGAGCCGTGGTTCGTGCCGATGCGGATGACGCGCTTGAGACGGATGCATTCCAGCACGAGCGGGGTGAACTTTTCCTCGATGCGCTTCAACTCCTCAAGGTACTGCGCGTCGGTGTATTCCTTGATCGCGAATTTTTTCGAGTCGGCGTAGTTGCCGGGGTTGACGCGAACGACTTCCACCCACTTCACCGCTTCCATCGCGGCTTCGGGTTTGAAATGGATGTCCGCGACGATGGGCACATTGCAGCCGCGCTGGCGAAGTTCCGCGACGATGTTCGCCAAGTTCGCCGCGTCCTTCACCGTCGGCGCGGTGATGCGCACGATCTGGCAACCAACGGCGACGAGGTCGAGCGTCTGCTGCACGCTGGCCGCCGTGTCCATCGTGTCGCAGGTGATCATGGACTGCGCGACGACCGGATGATCGCCGCCCATGATCACGCCGCCGTTTTTCGGATCGCCGATGACGATCTCGCGGGTCTGGCGGCGGCGGTGGAAGTAAGGTGATTCGCAGTAACGCATGACGGGAGTTTCGGGCTTTAGGTTGTGAGTTTCAAGCGCGCAATTGGAGTGGCACGGGCGTCCCCGCCCGTGAGTTTCTGGTGGCAGCCGACCCTGTCTCTTACCGAACCACACGGGCGGGACGCCCGTGCCACTATTTTTTCGGGGCGAAGGTGATCGGCTGGTCGTCCGCCGCAGAGTTGCGCGGGCTGCGCACCCAGTCGCTGATGTCGAAGAACGCGATGAAGATCATGAAACTGATGAGCAGCACGGCAAAACCGCTCTGGATGTAATTCAAAATTTTTGCGCTGACCGGCCGACGGCGCACCACTTCGATGAGCGCGAGCAGAATGTGTCCACCATCCAGCACCGGCAACGGCAGCATGTTGAGCATCGCGAGATTCACGTTCATCACCACGCTGAACCACAACACCAGCCGCCAGCCTTGTTCGCTGTCGAAGAGGTTGCTGTACACCCGCACGATCATCACCGCGCCGCCGAGCTGTTGCAGACCGATGTCGTTTTTGTGAAACAACGCGCCGACGGTCGCAAAAATCTGGCCCGCGCTTTCCTGGATCTGCTGCAAGGGGCTGGGGTGGAGCAAAGCCGTATTGGTGTCCACCTGCCAGCCGATGCCGAACAGCGGGCCAGCCTTCAAGGGCTTCAGGGGCTTCTCGGCAATCAGCTCGCGCTCGAACTGTTCGTTGCCCCGGCGGATGGTCATGGCCACCGGCTTGATCGCGCCGTTGGTCATGGCCTGCTCCAGTTGCATGATGGTGACGAAGCTGTAAATTTTTTCGCCGTTCACCGCGATGATTTCGTCACCCGGCTTCAAGCCCGCCACCGCTGCCGGACTGTTGGTCAGCACCTCGTCTATCACCGCCGGAAACGCCGCATCAATCAAAATCTGCCGGAGCGCCTTGCGTTCGCCTTTCCACCATTTGGTTTCGCGATGATACGGCACGGGATAGGCCGTTGCGATTTGGCCGTCGCGCTCGTACTTGATGGCGATGTTCGTGCCGCCGCTGGTGATGAGCCGCCACTTGACGCTGTCCTGCGACGGCGGGGCGAAATGCGAAACGGGATGACCGTCCACCTCAAGAATTTTATCGCCCGGTCGCAACCCGGACTTCGCGGCGGGGCCGGTGGGATCCACCCAGCCAATGACGGTGGAATCGCCGGCGTTGTTGACGGGTTTGCCCACGCCCCAGACGACGACGGCAAACGCAACGGCCAGCAGGAAACTGAACAGCGGCCCGGCAAACGCGACGATGATCTTGTCGAGCGCGGAAATGTTGCGCAGCGGCTGCTCGCCACTTTCACTTTTCCCTTCGATGGCTTCCATCGTGGCCATCTGCGGCAGCGCGACGTAGCCGCCGGCGGGGATCCAGCCCAGCGCATATTCCACGCCGCCGATTTTCCTTTTCCAGATCGGCTTGCCGAACCAGATGGCGAAGCGGTCAATCTTCAACCCGCGCCATTTCGCGGCGAGAAAATGCCCCAGTTCATGCACACCGATGAGCAGGTTGAACAGCAGCAGCACTTCGAGAATGATAAAAATATATTTTATGGTCGCCATAATCAGCAATTCGCCCGCATTGGCGGGCGCGTGAATATAGCAGCCGCCTTGGCGGGAGCAATGCCGGAAGCGGCCAGCGAAGAGGTTGTGAAACAGCCGGGCATTGTTCTCAAAAAATGCGCCGGGCAGCGTCACTTTGGTCGAACGCCTCGCGCCGCGAGGAGTCAGTGTCGCGTTCAGCGGTGCAACCTCCGCCCCCGGCACGGCCGTATCTGGACACGGACACTGCTCTTAATTTTCCTGCCTAGGTTCGGATTCCCCTCGACCCGGACAGGCTGGAAGCGCTGTCCTGCTTTGGTGGCGGAGCCGCTCCCAACGTAGGGCAGGCTTCCAGCCTGCCCCGGCCGGAAGAACTGGGTCAAGATGCGCCCCACCGGCACCGCCCGCCCACAATTCCCTATTCACTTCCCGGCCTTCACGATATTTTCAACTTATGGCTCTGGCGGAAAATTTGAATTTGATTCAGCAAAAAATCGCGGCGGCATGTGCGCGCGCTGGACGGGATGTGAACTCGGTCACCCTGCTCGCCGTCACTAAAGGCCAGCCGCCGGAGGTCGTGAACGCAGCCGCGCAACTGGGCCTGACGCTGTTCGGCGAAAACAAGGTCCAGGAGGCCAAGGCGAAAATCCCGCTCTGCTCCGGCAAATTGCGCTGGCAGATGATCGGCCATTTGCAGTCGAACAAATGCCGCGATGCGGTGGAACTTTTCAGCATGATTCAAGGCGTGGACAGCCTCGCGCTCGCGCAGGAAATCAGCAAACGCGCCGTGCAGGCGGGCAAGACGATGCCGATTCTGCTGGAAGTCAACGCCGTGGGCGAAGCGAGCAAATTCGGTTATCGCCCGGAACAATTGCTGACCGACCTGGAGCAAATCAACAAGCTGCCGCGCCTTGAGGTTCACGGGCTGATGACTGTGCCGCCGTGGTCGGCCGTCGCGGAAAATGTGCGCCCGGTGTTCCGGCAGATGCGCGAACTCAGGGAGCAGTGCGAACAAATCCTCGGCGCTCCCCTGCCCCATTTGAGCCTGGGCATGTCCGGTGATTTTGAAGTGGCCATCGAGGAAGGCGCGACGATGGTGCGCATCGGCACCGCCTTGTTTGGGCCGAGGTTGAAGCCACGGCAAAATGAATGACGTGGCACGGAAGACTCGGAAAACTCGTTGCTGAACTACTGCCCACCCAGATATTCCGCCCCGCCGGTGGCTGAGGCGGTGAATAACTTCCGAGATTTTTACTTCACTTTTAACCCGGATGGCTTAATTTACGGCGTGACTGTTGAGACATTCAAGCAAGAGACGACGGCGGCTTTGAAGGCGTATGATAAATACATCATCTGCATTGATAAGACGCCGGATCAATTTCAAGCCTCGCTGATCTCGCTCCTCCTCAAGGCCATTCACGCCTACGAAAATCGCGGGCTGGGCTTCCGCCACGGCATCGCCGTGGATCCGCACCTCACCGTCATCCTGAGCGAAAACGACACGACGCGTCCGCTCTGCGGCATCTATTTCAACCTCCATTCGCCCTACCAGAAAGACTCCCTGCCCAAGACGGTTCGCGCGATCACGGAAATATTGGACAAAAGTTCCAAGCGGACGGAGAACTAAGCGGTCCGGCGGGAATCAGGCGTCACCCTTGGAACTCAAGATCTCCCTCGCCTCCGCCAACTCCTCGGTTGGCACCATGATGGAAAATGAGGTTTCCGCGCCGGCGAATGTGAAGTGGCCGGAAAATGACAAATCGCGCGGATGCAAGCCCGCTGCCCGCAACAATCCCAACAAAACCTCCGCTTCAGCCGCCGTTTGAGTTGTCTGGACCTTGCTGAAATCCGGAGTGTTCATAAAGCGCGCCTCCTTGCCTTTTAGTGCTCTCGCACTTCATCCCCCGTTTCCGCCTCGCCCGAACTGATGTCGGCAATGATATTGTCGTCCTGCTGCGGCCCGGTGACTTTGACCTCGCCAATTTTTTGTCCCTGACGATACAGCACCAGAACCTGCTCCACCGCCGCCATGCGGCCGGCGGGAAAATTCAAAACTACGAAATGCAAACTGGCATTCACACTCGCCACCTTGCCCACCAGTCCGGTGTCGGGAACCAAGGTGACTTTCGTTGGCTGCGCCGGATCAGGGAAAGTGGCCGTGGCCGGTCGGACCGCTGGTTGTCCTTTGGGTGCCGGTTTGGCAACCGGCTTGGGAACCGGTCGGGCAACCGGTTTAGAAACGGGTTGGGACACCGGCTCAGGCAACCGGTCACGCTGCGGCGCTTTGACCACCAGCGGTTCGACTCGGCGCGGTTTGGGAGCGGCGTCCTCGCGCATCTGGGAAGGTGGCACGATGCCCGTGACCTCAAATGGTTTCTCCGACTCACAACCGGCCAACACCAGCACGCCAGCCATGGTCACCACGAAAAACGCGTATTTCATGCCCGCAGTTAAATCACACGCCTGCCGCACGTCAACTCACTTTTCCGTGATGACCGTGTCGTCGTGCTCGTACGCCGGGGCGCAGCAACACAGCAACCGCAGCGGTTCCGCGCCCGTGTTCCAGAGCTTGTGCTTCAAGCCCGGCGGGATCGCGATGGCATCGCCGGGCTGCACCGCCCGCATTTCGCTTTCGATGCGGATGCGGCCGGTGCCGTGCGTGATGAAATAAATTTCCTCGGCACGCGGATGAAAATGTTCCTGTGTGCTGCCGCCCACGGGCAACCGCGCCTCGGCCAGACTCTGGTTGCGGATGGCGGAGTTGCGGTGCGCAAGCAGCTCGCGAATTTCCGAACCGTCCTTCGTCGTGAAGGCGGCGACTTCGTTCAAGTTTTTAATTTCCATATTTTGTTTTGATGCGTGATGCGTGAATGGAAAGTCATCGCAACCCATCATTCACGTTTCACTGCTCACTCCGGTGGCAGCGCGGACGACGCCAGCAGCTTCTGCCAATTCGTCTGCCCCAGCACCACGCCCACGACAATCAAAACCATCGCCAGCCCAAACGTTGGCGTGATCGGTTCGCCCAGACAAAAATGCGACCAGGTGGTAGTGCTCAACGGAATCAGGTTGTTGAACAGCAGCACGCGGCTGGCGGGCCAGTTGCCCAGCGCGCTGTTCCATAACGCAAACGCAATCACCCCGCCCGCCACCGTGCAGTAAAGTTGGATCAGGATCAAATCCGTCCGCCACGCCAACGCCGCGCCGGGAAGTTCCAGCAATCCCAACGGCAGCAGTAAAAATCCCGCCCGCCACATCGTGTGCGCGCTGGCCTGCGCGCCCGAAAGACTCGCCCCCAGCACGCGGCTCTGGCGTCCGTAATTCGTCCACAGCACACTGACGCACAAACCCAGCACCTCGCCGATCCAGCCGTTCCCGTGCGACGCTTTCAACGCCGGATAAAACAAAACGAACACACCCGTCAACGCGATCACCGCCGCCGCGTAACGCTGAAACGTCCGCCAGTTTTTTTCCGGGCGGCCTTCCCACAGCAGCGCCCACACCGGCGACGCGCCGAGATACAAGGCCACATGCGACGCCGAAGTCAGCCGCAGCGCCCAGTTGAAAGCGATGATGTAAACCGCGAGGCTAAAACCGCCACGCCACCAAAGCTGGCGCTTGAGCGGCGGGGTCAGCGGACGCATTTCACCCAGCCAATGCGTCCAGCGGAAAAGCCCGAGCATGATGAGTCCGGCAGAAAGAAAGCGCGTCGCCCCGGTGAAAATCGGCGGCCACACCGCCACGATGTATTTCGTCCCGGCATTGTTGGCACCCCACAGAAACACCGCCAGCACCAGGCCGAACGCAATCGCGCCGTCGGATTTTTTTGGCGTCACCAGGCCGCCCCCCGCTTCACCGCACCTTGCCCTTGCTCCGGTTGCCGCGCCAGCAAAGCCGGGAAGCCCCAAAGATTTGAGAAAGCCAGAGATGACTTTTCCTTTTTAATCTTTGTCTTTCCCCAATCTTTGGGCAACTCAGGAACCGAGGTTTTCACGCCGCGCCTCCGTCCCTGGTCAGTTTTTCAAAACTCTCTTCGATGAACGTGGTGCCCTGGATGCGCGCCAGCTTGGCGTAAAGTCCGTTCAACACGAGCAGATCCTCGTGCGTGCCGCGTTCGACAATCTCGCCCTGCCGCACCACGAGAATCTGACTCGCGCGCCGAATCGTGCTGAGCCGATGCGCGATCACAAAGCTGGTGCGGTTGGCCATCAGCCGTTCCAGCGCTTCCTGGATCAACTTCTCCGTCGCCGTGTCCACGCTCGCCGTGGCTTCATCGAGGATCAGGATCGGCGCGTTCTTCAAGAGCGCACGGGCAATGCTCACGCGCTGCTTTTCGCCCACGCTGAGTTTCACGCCGCGCTCGCCCACTTTGGAATCGTAACCTTCCGGCAATTTGGAAATAAACTCGTGGCAGTTCGCCGCCCGCGCCGCTGCGACCAACTCATCATCCGTCGCGCCCAGCCGCCCGTACAAAATGTTTTCGCGGATGGTGCCGTTGAACAGAAACGCTTCCTGGCTCACGACGCTGACATGTTCGCGCAACGATTCCAGCGCCAGCCCGCTGATGTCCTGACCGTCAATCGCGATGCGGCCCGAAGTCGCCTCGTAAAACGCGGGCAGCAAATTGACGAGCGTGGATTTGCCTGCGCCAGTCGGGCCGACGAGCGCGATCATCTCGCCGGGCCGTGCGTGCAGCGAAATGTTTTGCAACACCCGCCGCTCGGCGATGGGAACGCCGATCTCCGAATCGGCTCGTTGGACAGACTCGCTGACATCAGGCCGGGGCGGAGACCGGCGCTCCTCGGACGCGTAACTAAAACCGACATTTTCAAAAACCACTTCGCCACGCACTGGCTCGCGCAAAACCGCGCGTCCACTCTGCGCCGCGCGTTCCTCCGCCGTGTCCAAAATATCGAACACGCGCTCGCCCGCCGCCCGCGCGCTTTGAATCATCTGGTTCAAACCGTGAAGCTGGCCGATCGGCGCGTAGAACATGTGCAGGAAGAAAAGAAATCCGATCAGCTCGCCCGTCGTCATTTTGCCCGCGAGGGCGAGGCTCCCACCGACCCACAGCACCAGCGCGAAGCCCGCCGCGCCCGCGAACCCCATCGTCGGTCCGTAGATCGCCCACACGCGCATAATGCCGAGTTGCGCGTTCCGCATGTCGCCCGCGCGCTCCGCGAAACGTTCGTCCTCGTGGCGTTGGCGGCTGAAGGCTTTGATCTGGCGCACGCCCTGGAGATTGTCCATGAGCAAAGCGTTCATCGCGCTGGAGGATTCACGCTGCTTGCGATAGCGCCGGTGCGCCGTAAGCGTGTACCACATCGCGCCCGCCGCCAGCACCGGGATCGGTGACATCGCGACCAACGCCAGCGTCGCGTTCATGTGAAACAAAAATGCCGCCACGCCGATGACGCTCAGGATCGCCACCACGCCCTGCTCCAGTCCGTCAATCAGCACGCGCT
>JAYWBR010000486.1:0-2975 GCA_043781315.1 Verrucomicrobiota bacterium
GATGTTCGCCGCGATGTTTGGCCGCAGCCAGGTCGTTGAGCAACTCAAGGCGCGCGGCGCGTCACTCCAACACCGCAACCGTCTGGGTTTGTCCGCGAGCTTCATGGTTCGGGTTTCCCGATGGATTGCGCGCTTGTTTTCAAGACCCCGGTTCCAAACCAACATGGTTCCCTGACCCGAATAGAATATGAAAAAACAATTGCCATCACTCACCACGTCCAACGCCCAGGCCGGTCTGGCACTCGCCGGCAAACTCGCGGCGGAACTGCACGCCCAACTGGATCACGCCCATTCCAACGTGGAGCGGCCCGGCGGCATGAACTACCTGCTGCCCGCGCCCGTTCCGCAAGAAGTCATTGGCGGCATCCTCTTTTATGCGATTGCCGCCGCCAATCAGGGTTGGGCCAATGTCGCCGACGCAGCCACGGCTTTTCAAACCAGTTCAAATCGCGCAGGATAAAACCATGTTCATCACCAAAAACAGCCTCTCCGCCGAAACCCGCACGCAAGTCGCCGCGATTCTCAACCAATCCCTCGCCGACTTGAGCGACCTCTACTCGCAGACCAAGCAGGCCCATTGGAACGTGCGCGGCCGGCTCTTTTACTCGCTGCACAAGTTGTTCGATGATCTCGCCGGCACGGTCGGGGAACATCTCGATGACATGGCCGAGCGAGTCACAGCCCTCGGCGGCGTTGCACAGGGGACGATCCGTCAGGCTGCCACCAGCTCGCGCCTGCCGGAATTTCCTGGCGAACAAAAAGACGAACTCGCCTACGCCACTGCGCTGCGCGAGCGCTTCGCTTTCGCCGCCAACGAAACGCGCAAGGCCATTGACCAGACCGCGCAACTCGGCGACGCGGACACCGCCGATTTGTTCACTGGAATCTCCCGCGACCTCGACAAAGCCCTCTGGATGTTGGAAGCACACGGCCAACCGTGATTTTCATCAACCGCGCGAGATCGCGTTGACCAAGTCTGTTTGGTCGCGTAGCAGCCGCCTGCTCACGTTGGTTATTGAGCGGGTTCAGGCGGCACGCACCCAGAAAAGAACCTGGCGAAAAGGGGTCACGCCCTTCGCTCTTTGATGCCCGCCAGAATGTCCGCGATGACTTCCCCCTTCGGCTTCGCGCCTTGCGGGCCTCCGTGGTGGAGACGCACGCTCACCGCGCCAGCCTCCATATCGCGACCGCCGATGACCAGCATCGTGTGCATGCGCAATTGTTCCGCGTTGGCAATCTTCGCCTTGAACGGCGTCGCGCTGAAATCCGCATCCACGCGCACCATGTTCGCGCGGAGTTCGGCCACGATGGGTTTGGCGTAGTTGATCAACGCTTCGTCGTCGTTGAGCGTGATCACGCGCACCTGATCCGGCGCGAGCCAGAGCGGGAAGTTGCCCGCGTAATGCTCGATGAGGAAGCCGATGAACCGCTCATGCGTGCCGAGCGGCGCGCGATGGATGCACAGCGGCGTTTTGTTTGAGTTATCCTTGTCGCGGTAGGTCAGGCCGAAGTCCTTGCGGACGGCCACCAGCGGGCACGGTGAAGTCCACCTGGTTGGTGGCGATGGTGAATTCGCGGCCGATGTGGTGGCCGTGCGCAAGCACCTCCACACCTGCACGTCAATCTTCGGCCCGTAGAACGCCGCCTCGTTGGCGACCTCCACGTAGTTGATGCCGGATTCGATCAACACCTAAACCTCACCAGCCTCACGCAAGGCGGTTTCGACAATCGAAGCGTGAATCCAATACCCTTCCTGCCGGAGCTTTTGAAATTGAGAAGCGATTTCGGGCAATAAACTTTTCTTCTTGGCTTCGACCAGAATGCGCGTTGTGCCTATGGGTTGCAGGCCGTAAATATCGCGGGCGACCTTGCGCGCCTTACGTTCATCAATCAGCACCGTGGAAATGCCCTGTTCGCGCGCCAGCGCAATGACCGCCGCTTCTCCCGCATCCAGCAACGCGGACAGCAACACATCGTTCTGTGTCGGGGAAACAATGCGAATCCACTGCGCTCGCTGAAAGTTTTCCAGACCGGCCAACTTCACGCCGCCTTGGACGATCTCCTTTTTCACCGCATCGGGAACGAGCACTTCGCTGAAGATTGATTGGAGGAGTTCCAATTTGTCGAGAATGCCCAACGCGATCAGCGGGCCGGAATTGCAGACGATGCGGCTCACGCGGGCAGCGGTTTGAATTCCGCGCTGAGTTCAGCGGCATCCCAGGCGACCGACGGCACGTTCCACTGCGGACAGGACAGGAGAAACGCCACGCGCGATGCCCCGGCCAGTTGCGCCGCCTGACCGCTGGTGAGCCGGCCCATTTCAAAAAGTTTCATTGCCAGTGCCATGCGCGCCTCGCCCTCGAACCGCTCCACGCTCGAACCGGCGGCGGCGGGCCACGCTTCGGGATACTCGATTTGCATCGCTTTCATGCCCACAGAATACTCCCTCTCGCCGCGCAAAGAAACTTCAAACTTTCCAACGCAACTCGGCAGGCTTCACGCCCGCCGCTCCTTGATGCCCGCCAGAATATCCGCCACGACGTCCGCCTTCGGCTTCGCGCCTTGCGGGCCGCCGTGGTGCAGACGCACGCTCACCGCGCCAGCTTCCAGGTCGCGACCGCCGATGACGAGCATCGTGTGGACGCGCAATTGTTCCGCGTTGGAGATCTTCGCCTTGAACGGCGTGGCGCTGAAATCCGCATCCACGCGCACCATGTTCGCGCGCAGTTCGGCTACGATGGGCTTGGCGTAGTTGATCAACGCTTCGTCGTCGTTGAGCGTGATGACGCGCACCTGATCCGGCGCGAGCCAGAGCGGGAAGTTGCCGGCGTAGTGTTCTATCAGGAAACCAATGAAGCGCTCGTGAGTGCCGAGCGGCGCGCGATGGATGCAGAGCGGCGTGGCTTCGGTGTTTTCCCTGGTCTTATACTTAAGCCCGAAGCGCGCGGGGACGGCGAAGTCCACCTGATTGGTTG
>JAYWBR010000487.1:0-24667 GCA_043781315.1 Verrucomicrobiota bacterium
CGGGCCTTCGAGTCCCTTGCCGCGAAACACGACGACGAAGCGATGCTCCTTGCCGGCCTTGATGATGACCTGGGTGTCGCCGATTTTTTTGATCTTCGCAACCAGCAGCGCGACCAGTTTCTCGCAGGTCTCGGTCGGGATGCGGCCGGCGCGGCGGTCGGTGACAATGCCCTTCGCATCAAGCGTGGCGAAGTTGGCGCGGGCGCAGACATCGCCGGGCTTCAGCTCAATGCCGAGGCCAAGCGCTTCAATGACACCGCGACCCACTTGAAATTCCAGCGGGTCGTAGCCGAACAGGCCGAGATGTCCCGGCCCGCTGCCCGGCGTGATGCCCGGCGCGGCGGGGATCAATCGGCCCTGCGCGGAATTTTTGGCGATGGCGTCGAGGTTCGGCGTCGTGGCGGCTTCGAGCGGCGTGAGATAATTTTGTTCCTTGGTGGCGAGGTCGCCGAGGCCGTCGAGCACCAGCAAGACGATCTTGCTGTTGGTTTTGAGAGTCAGTTCGGAATAGAGCGCGTCCAGTTTCATAAGTTCGATTTCAATTTTAATGCTCCGCGCCTCCAACCGGCAACGCGCGGCAATGAATGATTGAAAATGGCGGCGGCAGCGTCAACGGGATTCGCGTCGGTCGCTGCGTTGGATCGGCAGGAAAATCACGCCGCTTCGTCGAGGGGGCAAACGCGGCTTGTGTTTTCAATTGGTTCCAGTAACGTGCGGCCACTGTCAGGAATCGTTGAACCGAAACTTCGCTCGTTTCTGCCAGCTTAGGATTCGCAAACCATGAGCCGTCAAACTTGGAACAGTTTTGAAGAGATGCGCAAGGCCGCCGAAGAAGGCAACCCGCAGGCGCAGTCCTATCTCGGCGTCAGCTATCAAAACGGCCAGGGCGTCAAACAGGATTATCACGAAGCCGTGAAATGGTACCGCAAAGCGGCGGAGCAGAACGACCCGGTCGCCCAATGTTACCTAGGCTTTTGTTATCAGAACGGCCTCGGCGTGCCGCAGGAATTCGGCGAAGCGGCCAAGTGGTATCGCGAGGCGGCGGAGCAGGGCGACCCGGCGGCGCAGTTCAATCTCGGCACCCTCTACGAAAGCGGCGAGGGCGTCCCCCAAAATTACGCCGAAGCCGTCAAGTGGTATCACGCCGCCGCCGAACGGGGTGAACCGCAGGCGCAGTTCAATCTTGGCTCCTACTACGAACAGGGTCACGTCGTGCCCCAGGATTATGAGAAGGCCGTCGAATGGTACATGCGCGCGGCGGAACAGGAACTCGCGCCCGCCCAGTGCAACCTCGGCCTGTGCTACCAGACCGGACGCGGCGTGCCCCAGGACACGCAGAAAGCCGTGCAATGGTTCATCCGTGCCGCGCGCCAGGGCGACAAGACCGCGCAGCACAATCTCGGCGTGCATTACGCCAGTCTGGAAATTTCCGATGCCGATGCGGCGAACGAAGAAGAACCGACGGGCGAAACGCCGTAATCCCGGCGATCTCCTGTAGCGTCCAGCCTGTGGCCGGAACCTTGGTGTTTGCGCAGAGTTGTCGAGGCACAGCCCCGACGCTACACCTCACCCGCCACCATCACCACGAACTCCCCTTTTAACGACCGCTTCTGCCTGATGGCGAGCAGCTCTGCCGGCGTGCCGCGCAAAAACTCCTCGAACTTCTTGGTCAGCTCGCGCGCCATGACGACCTGGCGTTCGGGAAAAACTTCACCCAGCTCCACCAGCAATTTTTCAATCCGATACGGCGATTCATAAAGCACCAGCGTGCCGGCAAAAGTTTTCAACGCTTCGAGCTGGTTGCGACGCTGACCGGATTTGTGGGGCAGGAAACCAATGAAATGAAATTCGTCCGTCGGCAAGCCGCTCGCCGTGAGCGCCGCGATCAGCGCGCACGCACCGGGTACCGCCTCCACCCGGAAGCCCGCCGCGATGGCCGCCTTGACGACCCGCTCGCCGGGATCGCTGATGCCGGGGCTGCCCGCGTCCGTGGCGAGCGCAATCTTTTCCCCGCGTCGCAGGCGTTCGATGATTTCCTCGCTGCGCCGGGCCTCGTTGAACTGGAAATAGCTCAGGAGCGGTTTGGAGATTTCAAAATGCTTCAGCAACTGCCCGGTGCGCCGCGTGTCCTCGGCGGCGACCACGTCGCACTCGCGCAGCACGCGCAAGGCGCGCAGCGTGATGTCCTCCAGATTCCCGATCGGCGTGGCGACAAGGTAAAGCGTGCTGGCGGTCAACGGCGGCAGTTCCATGCGCTAAGTAATAACGGTTGCCGGAAAAAATCCAAATGCTTTGACGCGGCTGAGACCCGACAAATTCCAGAACCTCCAAAGAATTTCAAACCGAAGTCACCGCTTGAAAACAGATTGAGCGTGCGAGATAGTGAGGCCATGAGCGTCGCCGCCATCCAAAATGAAATGCTGGGTTTGCCTCCCCAGGAGCGGGCCAAGTTGATTGATCTGTTGTGGGATTCACTCTCCAAACCAGAATTCAAAGCGCGCGAGGCGGCGTGGGCGGCTGAGTCCGAGCGGCGCATTGATGCCTTTGATGCGGGCAAACTCAATGCGCGGGATGCGGACGAAGTCTTTGGCGATTTGAAAAAGACTTTGCGGAAGTGAGGGCGCGCTTCCTTTCGACGGCCGAGTTGGAACTTAAGGAGGCGATGGTGTTTTATGAAGCGGCACGGGCCGGACTCGGCGCGGAATTTCTGACGGAAGTCGAAGCAACCGCCCGCCTCATCGAAGCCCATCCACTGGCTTGGACTCCCTTATCTCCCCGAACTCGCCGCTGTCGCACTCACCGTTTTCCGTACGGACTTTTCTACCAAGTCAGGAGCAACGAAATCTTGATTGTTGCAGTAATGGATCTCCGGCGTGAGCCGAAACGGTGGGAGCAATACTTGTGAGTCGCCGTACGAAAATTGCTTAACCAGATTCCTCACGATTAGTTCACTCAAAATTACTCGGCTCTCCAGGGAACTTCGGTGCCGCCAGCGGCGCGGGTTCGGGCGCGTTGGTTTGATTCGCGCGGATGTAGGCGATGAGCGCCGACACCTGCGCCGGCGTCAGTGCCGCGCCAAAGGCCGACATGCCTTTCTCCGCCAGCCCATGCGTGATCACGTTGCGCATGGCCTCGTCGTCCTTGGCGAACTGCCAGCGGCCGTACAGCAAACCGCGTTGCATTCCGCCGCGCAATCCCGGGCCATGACACGGGGCGCAATACGCGGCCACGATCTGACTGGCGTTCGTCGTGCCCGGCTCCAGCGTCGTCTCCTGCGGACGCGGGCCGTTCCATTCCGCAGCGAGCTTCGCGCCGGTGGACGGAACGCTTTGCGGAACCAGCCGCAAAATGAAATCGTACTCCGGCCGCGGCGTGCCTTCCGGCGGATCAAATTGCGACGTGGTGAAATAAATAAATCCGTCCGGCCCTTCGGTCACTTCGCGGACGCGGCCATACTTGAAGTGCAGCAGGCGTTCGCAAGAGATGGGATTCGTGCCGTTGAAGCCGATGCTTAAAATGCCTTCGCCACGCAGACAACCCACGAGCAGCTTGCCCGTCAGTTCAGGAAAAGCTTTACCCCGATAAAAACTGGCGGCGGCCGGCCCGATGGCGGGCGTGAACTCCAGCATTGGTCTGTGCAAGCCTTCCCGCGCCAGGCGATGGTGAATAATCGGCCAGCCGTAGTTCTCACCCTTGCTGACGAGATTTACTTCATCGCCGTGATCGGGGCCATGCTCGGCGTTGAACAAAACGCCCGTGCCCGGTTGAAAATCGAGCCCTTGCGGATTGCGATGACCAAAACTCCAGATCGCGCCGAGCGCGTTGGTGCGGCCCACGAACGGATGGCCCGAGGGAATGGACCCGTCCGCGTTGAGCCGAAGAATTTTTCCAGCAAATGAGTCGAGCCGTTGCGCGAGCGGCGGATCGTTGGCGTCGCCCGTCGTGATGTAGAGACAACCGTCCGGGCCGAAACGTAAACGGCCGCCGGTGTGGTTGCGGTACGCCGGGATATTTTCGATCAGGACTTTTGGTTCGAGCAGGCGGTTCTCCTGCTCGCGATAACGGACGACGCGCATCCGGTATTGCTCTTTCCCCAGATCGTAATTGTAGGCGAGGTAAAGAAAATGATTCGTGCCAAAGCCGGGGTCCAGGGCCAGACCGAGCAAGCCCATCTTCACCGAGGAGGCCACGTCGTTCAACAGCAGCGCGGGCTGTTCGAGGACTTGGCCGTTTTGAATCACCCGCACCCAGCCGGGCCGCTCGCTGAAGAAGATGCGCCCGTCCGGCGCGAACACGACCGACCACGGCGCTTGCAATCGTGCCGCCACGATCTCGACCCGATACGGCGTGGTCAACTGGCCGTCCGGCGGAATCGGTGAATTGGTTTGCCCGTGGGCACTTGCCGCCGACAGCACGGCTAACAAAATGAAAATGGCCTTGGAAAAAATCATGTTGGTTCAATCATGGCTTTGCTCACTCATCCACCAACCGGTGGGGCAAAGCTGCCGCTTTGCCTTCTGGATGCCGAGCGCACCGGTAAAAAAATCCCCCGCATGAAGCAAGGCGGAGCGGCAGCTCCGCCCTACCAATCGCGAGCGGGATTTCCAGCAAAGAAATTTTCAACCTTGCAGCTTCCAACCCTGCCGATAATCGCGACGCAGGTATTCGTTGGCCTTGTCGTTGTTGGTGACGCGGCCGGTGGCGG
This sequence comes from Verrucomicrobiota bacterium, assembly GCA_043781315.1. Lineage (GTDB taxonomy): Bacteria > Verrucomicrobiota > Verrucomicrobiia > Limisphaerales > CAIQOK01 > CAIQOK01. The sequence goes on from JAYWBR010000487.1 coordinate 4,706, forward strand.
CGTCGTATTCGATTTTTCCGCCCGCCTTGTAGGCGACGAGGCCGAGGAGCATCTGCTCGATCATCAGCCCGGCGTAATCAAAATTGCACGAGGTTTTCAAATCCCCCTTGCACGCCGCGAACCATTCCTGCTGGAAACCTTTCATGGACGGAATGAGGTCTTTTTCCGTGCGCGGTTTGAAATAGGTCATGTCGGAATGGTTGCCCAACGGAATCACGAGCCGCTTTTCAAAGTCGCAAATCAAGTAACCCTGCGTGCCGGTGAACATCGCGCCGTGATCAATTTTTTTCAGATCCACCCACTTCGACGGCGAGTCGGGCATCGCGCCGCCTTGATACCACGAGACTTTCATCGCCGGACGCCACGCGTTCGCGGGATGTTGGAAATGCGTGCTGAGTTCGACCGGTGAAACTTCCGCGTTGAACGGCTCGCCTTTCGCCTCGGCGGAAGTGGGCGGTGCGGCGTCAATCGCGTTCCAAACCAAGTCCATCGTGTGGCTGCCCATGTCGCCGACCTGGCCGTTGCCGAAGTCCCAATACATGTTCCATTGGAGACAATTCATGGCGGTGGTGCCGGAAAAATATCCCGGGTTGTAAGGATGCAATGGCGACGGCCCGAGCCACAGGTCGTAGTTCAAGTTCGCCGGCGGTTCGCCCGCTGCCGGAAGGTAGCCCGGCTTGCGCAACTGGCGGTTACCCCACGCGCAGGCTTCTTCGAGTTGGCCAATCGCGCCGTCTTGGATCAGTTCGCGGACGCGGTTGAAGTTCGGAAACGCATGGCGCTGCGTGCCGACTTGCGTGGCGAGTTGCTTTTTCTTCTGGAGATAGGTCGCGCGGATCAGGCGGGCTTCCTCGATGGTGTTCGCGAGGGGTTTTTCGCAATAGACATGCAGATTGCGGTTCAACGCCCACATCGTGACCAACGCGTGCGAGTGGTCGGGGGTGCAAATGACGACGCCATCCAGACCGTTGTGAGCCACACATTCACGCCAGTCGGCGTAGCGTTTCGCGCCGGGGAATTTTTGCTGGGCAAGGTCGAGATGCTTGGAGTCCACGTCGCAGATCGCGACCACGTTCTGCGTCGCGAGACCGTCGTAATGCGCGGTGGCCCGGCCGTACGCACCGATCAAGGCGAGGTTGAGTTTGTTGCTCGGAGCGTCCGCGCCGAACAGATTGAACTTCGTCAGAATGAGCGGGGCCGTGGCGGCGATGGTGGAGGCTTTGAGAAATTTTCGGCGGTTCATAATTTATTTGGTGTTGGATGAAACGAAAAAGTGGCTGGGTTTTTGGACGGACAAATTTAAACGTCGCAAATCTGCACGCCCTGTTTGAGCGACGCGAGGACATCCTTGCGCTTGGGCACAAACTCCTGGGCGACGTAGCCTTTGAAGCCGGTGTCGAGAATCGCCTGCATGATGCGCGGATAATTCAACTCCTGCGAATCGTCAATCTCCGCGCGGCCCGGCACGCCGCCGGTGTGATAGTGATCGAAGTATTGGTGGTTCTCCTTGATCGTGTCGCACACGTCACCGTCCATGATCTGCATGTGGAAAATGTCGTAGAGCAGCTTGAACCGCTCGGAGCTGAGACGCTTCACCAGCTCAACGCCCCACGCGGTGTGGTCGCACTGATAATCCTTGTGGTTGCGCTTGCTGTTGAGCAATTCCATGCAGAGCGTGACCTTCAACTTTTCCGCGAGCGGCAGGATGCGCTGCAAACCGAGCGCGCAATTTTCCAACCCCTGCGCGTCATCCAACCCTTCGCGGTTGCCGGAGAAACAAATCAGCCGCTCGTAGCCGGCATCGGCGGTTTCCTTGAGCCGCTGTTCGTAGGCTTGCACCAATTTGTCGTGATGCTCCACGCGGTTCCAGGCTTTGCCAATGCCGCCCAGGCCGTCAATGACTGGATTGAAAACCATCGAACATACAAGGCCGTATTTCTTGACCGTCGGAAAATCCTCGGGGTTGAGCAGGTCAATGCCGACCAGGCCCATCTCCTTGCCCGCCTTGCACAAATCATCCACGGAAACTTTTCCGTAACACCAGCGGCACGCGCTGTGGTTGATGCGGCCTTTGAGTTTGGCGGGCGCGGCGTCCTCGGCGCGGGCGGACGGCAGGAGCTTGGCGGTGGCGACGACAGCGGCGCTGCCGGCGATTTTGCGAATGGCGGAGCGGCGCGACATGGTGGAATTCATGAAAGGTTATTTACCCAGGAGTTGCCAGCGTTGCACGAAAAATATTCTGCGCGCAGAGGTTGACTTTGAATCTTGAAAATAAAAAAGCCGGAGAAATAATTCTCCGGCCTGTGAATAATCCATAAGGATTAGGATGGCTTGGCAGGAGCGGGCGTCGCCCGCGTGGGCGTCTTGCGTTCGCTCGTGCGGGTGCCGCCGGCTTGATCGTATTCGGCGGAGTCCGGGCCGAAGATGCCACGAATGGCGCTCAACGCCCGTGTGTTGTAACCGCTCAACGTGATGGCGGCGTCATCCCGGTCGTCGAGCAGGCCATTCAACTGATGGCGCAAGTCTTCGATCTGGGTGTTCAAATCGTTGACCGCCTTGATGCTCGCCTGATAATCCGCCAGGGCGACGATGTCCGCGCCTTTGCCGAGTTTCAGGTCCGTGTTGGCTTTCCAAACCTTCTCGATGCCAGTGGCATCCGTGAGGGCTTTATCTGCTGGTACTTTTGTGGCCATTGTATTCCTTTCAATGTTGAGACGAATTCATTTCCGCCGTGCGAACCATGGGAGCAACGAAAGTGCCAACCCCGCCAGTGAACCTTAAAACTCCCCGTAGGAGACGAGGTGACGAGACTCGAATAGATTAGAAATTTAGAGACTCCTTACGTCGTCTCCTACCCAACCTAGTCACGCGCGACGGGAAACCATTCATTCACGAAAGGAAAGGTCAACGGCGCGAAATTAACGGTGCCATCCGCGAAAGTAAGGCTTCAACTGCCGGTTGAATTGATGGGAACGCGAGTGGAACGCTTGATCTCGCGAGTTGGACTTTTAAGCTCAGGATTCAATCGTCCAGATTCGAGACAAGGCATTTTCCATCCGTGTGCTGGAAAAGGACAGTGCCGGTGTAGCGTCGAGGCTGCGCCTCGACTTCTGCCGCACAACTCCAAACATTCCGGCCACAGGCCGGACGCTACAATGCCACCCGGCCTTAAAAAATACTTTCAACTTTCTGTTGACAAGACTCGGGGGGGGGGTACACATGATGACAAATCCACGGAACAAACAATTTCTGTCCTTTTGGAGAGTGTGGGGAAATGAAAACTGCATTGGAAAATATTAAGAACATTGATCTTACTTCGAGGCAAACACAACTCGAAAGAGAATTTCCCTCCTTGTGTTCTTTCAAGGATCGCAATTTGGCATTGCTGTTCTTTTGGGGCTTATGTTTTTTGATTCACTTTAGGGTGCTGGGTGCAAATGAAACCGCTTTGTCAGGCTCAGTTGCAAGCGATGACATTCCTGGTCTGAATCCCGTTTCCATTATTCAAAACTCATACGCAGGCTCAGATTCAGGCTTTGAAGGAGCTGGATGGCTTGAAAGTTACAAAGATTTTTCAACTACAAATCCGGCAAGCTTAGTTCCATATGCGACTTTTCAATTTAAGGTCGCCGTAAAAGGAAATACATGGCTGGTGACCACGATTGACACCGTCACAAATGGTCAAACACTTTATCAAGGTTGCAACGGGGTGGACGTTTATTGGATGGTAGATGGCCCTATGCTTGATTCGAATACTCATCGAGCAAAAAAAGTTGATGCTAATTCTGGGATAGTAACCGAAGGTATTTATCCCTTGAATGGAATGGGTTTGTGCCAAAATCTTCCGTGGCTTGCTTATTGCTCATCAAAATATTTTGCAGAGCAGCTTCCATCAGGGACTGGCAGTATGCCGGCACCCTGGAAGCTTGGTTTGCTTGATCGAGATGCTGGAATATATTCGGCGCGGATTGATTTGTTGCCTGGTAGCTTCGGACTTCCACTCCACATAGAATATCAGCCCGATACCAACCTGGTTCAGCAGGCATTGACGAATATTGGAAATGAAAAGGAGATAGCGGCATCGGCACGAGACGATTTAGTGCTTAAATTATCCACATACTTTAGCCGTATTCATGAACCAGAAAGCATCTTTAGCGTTTTACAAACAACAAATTTCGAAGGAAAAACTCTACCCTTGGAGTTCCAATTCAAGACTTTCTGGTTCTTGGGAGCAAAATCCAAGGACCGTTCAATTCCAATGCGTAGGGCGCAGGAATACATCACCAGAGGCCATTTGTCCTCCGTTCGGACAATTGAGAAATTAGATCCGTTTCCAGTTCCGAGCCAAAGGAATATTGCGGTTGCAGATTACCGGTTTTACAAAGATCCCAATCGCATTTATTTCCTTCGCTACAAAGGGGAAGCTTGGCTTACGAATAAATCTGACCCACAGCTTATATCGCTTTATGGCGAGGCGATTAAAAAGTCAAGAGGCAGAGCAATTGGCCTAAAGCTTCCGAAGATAATTGTGGCAAGCATTCTCGTTGCAGTGTTTTTTTCTCCGCTAGCGTTCAAAAAAGTCCGATTTACAGTTCGGGCTTTTATCGGCAAGCAATTTTACAAACCGTGGGATTCTGCAGTGTAGCAGAATCCTTGAAGCAAACAAAAAAACAAAAAAAAGCAAGAAAGGAACAAAATATGAAAAGACAGTTCTCAAAATCAAGAGTCCACGTGCTCACAGTATTAGCGGTATGGCTGACTTTGCCCGTGGTGGCCGGAATTCTTGAAGTCTGTACCCCCTCAACGTCTAACGGAGAGCAAGATGTCAATTTGTGCGTCAATTATTATCCTGATGTGCCTACTTGTGGACACATCCACATAGAAGGGTGTTCACATTGCGAAATGGATTGGCATTTTTGGTGCACACAGAACTCAGATGGTTGTATTCATGCTGTTACGGACGGTTCATGCCAACCGGATGGCTCGTGCTACATCCTCCCCGGTAGCCGGCCTCATATTTATTCCTCTCCGAGTTGCAGTTGATGGAGCCTGTATCTTGCAATATGGTTCGGAAAACGAAAATACTGTGGGTGAGTTGCATATGCGATGGGGCCATGAAAGTTCTTGGAATTATATTGTTAGTGCTAGGGATTTTGAAATTTCATGGCCTCCTCTTCGAGAGAGATGCTTACACTGCTAGTTATTTATCCTTTCACAACCCAATTTTTGGATTTTTAACCAATAGGCCGGTGCTAGCCATTGCCGCAAGCCTCGAAATTTTTGTAGGCTGGCATGTACTCTGTCACCGTGGGCTTTTTACGGCGTCACTTCTGCTCTGGTTTTCCGGATTGGTGGTCCTCTATAAAGTCGGATTGGCCAGCATTCAGTATCACGGACCGTGCGGTTGTCTCTTCGGCGTAAATACTTTCCTGCCATTTACTGCACACGAACAAAGGACTATATCGGAGTTTATAATAATAGCGACTTTCGTAATTTCAGCGATTTCAGTGGCGTGGTGGTTGTTCTTGGATAAGAAGACTTGCTTGGTGCCAACCGGCGCCGATGAGGAAAAAATTCCTCCAAAAAACAACGCATCATATAAAAAGCTTTGAACGTCCCAACGCACGGCTTTATCGCGACTAGATTTCAAAAAACAACATCATTTTTGCGCCGCCACAGATGTAGTGTTTTACTGTTTTCAATCAGCTACGCGGCTGCCATGATTATATCTAGCGGTGCGGAGTTTACGAAGTTATATTCTCCTTCGCCCTATCACAGGCTCCAAGCTGATGCATTCCTCAATGGGCATTTATATTTGGCCGACTCCATTTATAAGACTCGGCATGATCTTGCTTGGCACGCCGGATATGTTCACCAAGTTTGGGGGTTGGGAGTTGGAATGTGGCTCGTTCCTTTTGAGGCTATCTGGAGGCTATTCGGTCAAAAGTGGTTTCCAGACAGGATGGCTCTATGTGTGGCATTTGCATTAATAGCCTTTTACGCTGCCAGCACAGCAGATAGATTGCGGATACTTTATCGGAATAGACGGTTTGGAATGGGCGTAGCGGCTTTAATCGCGTTCTGTCCATCTATTTGGGCGTTAATTCGAGGTCCCGGTTTAGTTTACGAAGAGACTTCGCTCTATGCGTGTCTAGTCTCACTAGGAATTCTTGTGGCACTTATTCGCGTAGCGTGTTTTGGGAAACGCTGTGATTACCTAATCTGTGCGGCATTATCGGCAATGTCGCCCCTTGTGAGGCCGACTCACGGAATTTATGGTTTGTTGGGAATAGTAGTTTGTTCTGCAATTCTTTTGGTTCGGCGGAGAATGTTTGCAACAGTCGTTTTTGGCGGTGTCGTATTTGTTGCAGGACTTGTATTGTTGGCGGTAACGAACTGGGTACGTTTTGGTTCGATCATGGAATTCGGCCACCGCTTAACGACGACCCCGGGACTTATTGTTTTTATGACGCGGATTGATAATCCTATGCATGACGCAAGTGCAGGCGATGCGGCTAAGGAACTAATCGGCGAACTATTCTTTCTTTATCATCCTAGAAATAATCCCAAAATTACTACGAGTCCTTGGGAAGCATCTTATGCACGGTGGCGAGATCCGTGTGTGACTACATTCGATTTATCTTGGGCAATTATCTGCGCGGCAGGCATTGTGGGTTCAACATCATGGATTGCAATGAAAAAGGGCAAAAGTGCTGTTTTACAAGAATTTTTTAGCAGACCTGGAACAACCTTGGTTTTTGGCGTGCTTGTTTGGGCGGGCATAAGTACAGTTGTGTTGTTTCGCTTTTACTTGTACTTCCCGAACCTAAGCGCCCGTTATCTGTTGGACTTTGCTCCTGCCTTTACTGGGTTCGGAATCTTGGTTTGGATATTTTTAAGCTACTTTTTACACGATGCCGCGCTCGGGCTATTAGCTGCATGGCTTGCGTGCGAAATAGCTAGTACGGAATCCAGTGTGCTTCCAGTTCCCCCGCAAACTCGGAACGAAATCCTCACGATGCTTCCTGCTGCGAATGGGCGAAAAATTTCTGATTGTATGGGGTCTTACGCGTCTGATAATTGTCCAAAGGAAACTCAAATAGCTTACAATGGCTACGGTTGGGATTGTAAATCAGAAGAAGCTGGGAGCGTAGTCATTTTGGCAGTAGATCGTCCCCAATTTGTAGAATTGTTGGTCAGCAACCGTTTGGATCAAATCACGCACCCAAAGAGATCGGATTTTTATCGTGCGATGATTGATGCACAATTTTTGAATCTGCGCTCCGTCACCCAAGAGGGAGAATTGCTGCGGGTACGATTCGATGTGCCAGAGTCAATTCAGCACCATGCGGGTGACGAATTGCTGTTCCTCTGTTTCTCCAAAGGGTTTGACGATGAAGACCGCGACAGCAATCGCATGTTACGCTCAGTGCGCTGGCGTTAACCTTGGCAGCTTCCTCCTGTATGGAAGTTGATATGAAACGGAAACAACCACATGAACTGATAATCATTGGAGCAGGTCCGGCAGGTCTGGCTGCTGCGTATCAAATATCTAAGGAAACCGGGCGAGTGCAAGTATTTGAAGCCGCAGATTGTGTAGGCGGGCTTGCTCGTTCGATCAAACTCTGGGGACAAACTGTGGATTTAGGGCCGCATCGTTTTTTCAGTCAAGATCGTCGGGTGAATGAACTTTGGTTGGAAGTGGCGGGCCATGATTATGCGATGGTGAATCGGCAGACTAGGATTCTGTACCAAAAGAAGTTATTTAAGTATCCTTTGGAATCGTTTGATGCGCTGGGGAAACTGGGGATGATTGAGGCGGTTAGGTGTGTGGGGAGTTATGCCAAGGAAGGGTTGCGCTCCTCCTCACCCCGGCCCTCTCCCCCACTCAGCGTGGGAGAGAGGGAGAAGACATCGGAAAGTTTTGAGGATTGGGTTTGTCAGCGGTTTGGCCGGCGGTTGTTTGAAATTTTCTTCAAAAATTACAGCGAGAAGTTGTGGGGGATTTCGTGCAAGGAATTGGATGCGGATTTTGCCGCGCAACGGATCAAACAATTCTCCTTGTCCGCCGCCATCAAAGCCGCGTTGCTTCCCGGAGACCGTAAAAAGCATCGAACCTTGGTGGATGAGTTCGCCTATCCAACCGGCGGCTCTGGCATGGTGTATGAGCGCATGGCGGAAGCGATTCGCAATCGTGGTGGACAGGTGCATCTGAATACGCCGGTGCGCAAGGTGTTGGTGGAACATGGCAAGGTAGTCGGGATTGAACTGTCGCCAAGTCGCAACAAATCCAATGATGCCGTCCCTCTCTCCCCGCGAGGAACGAACGGGGAGAGAGCCGGAGAGAGGGGTTTCCAAAATACTAATGCCTCCTCACCCCGGCTCTCTCCTCCATTTCATGGAGGAGAGGGAGAAAACGCTGCGCCGGTGCGACTAGCTTGCGATCAGGTGATTTCAACCATGCCGCTGACCACGCTGGTCAGGCAACTGGACGGGGTGCCTCCTGAGATCGTCAAGGCGTGCGGGCAGCTTGAGTTTCGCAACACCATTCTGGTGTATTTGGAAGTGCTGAATGAGAATCCTTTTCCCGACAACTGGATTTATGTTCACAGCCCCGATCTTCAATTCGGGCGGGTGACGAACTTCCGCAACTGGGTGCCACAACTCTATGGCGACAGTCCCAATGCCATTCTTGCGCTCGAATACTGGTGCAACGCGAATGACGAATTTTGGCAGCGGGATGAAAAGGTTTTGATCGCGCAAGCGCGGGATGAAATTGTGAAATCAGGTTTGGTAAGTGACGCCCGGAAACTGGGTAGGAGCTTTGTTTTCAAAATACCCAAGTGCTACCCCATTTATCGTCGCGGCTACCGAGATCATCTGCGTCTCATCAAGGATTATCTCAGCACGATTTCCGGCCTGCAAGTCATCGGGCGTTACGGTTCGTTCAAGTACAATAATCAGGATCATTCGATACTCATGGGCCGGCTCGCGGCGGAGAATGTTCTTTCCGCAAAACAAAATGATCTGTGGACGGTCAATTCGGATTACGATGATTACCAAGAAGCATGTTCCATCACGGAAACAGGGTTGGTGGCAACGTGATCAGTGGCAGGGATAGGACTGGCCTCAAGACTCCGTCAGTCAACTTTGTGCGAATTACACGGGCGAGGGCGTCTTGCCGAGAATTTCCTCCATCACGGTTTGCTCTTTGAGTTCGCGATACGCCGGTTCCCGGCGGACATGCAGGCGGTGGCTCAAGACCGCCGAGGCCAGCGCCTTGACCTGTTCGGCTTGAACGGAATCCTTTCCTTCGATGGCTGCCAACGCCTGCGCGGTGCGGAATAATCCGAGCGACCCGCGCGGACTGGCGCCCAGCGCCAGCGCCGGGTGTGCGCGCGTCGCCCGGACCAGCGCCAAAATGTAATCGCACACTTCCGAATCCACCCGCACGGCGCGGACCGCCTCCTGGCAGGCGAGAATTTTTTCCGGCGTTGTCACGGCTTTGAGGGTTTCAATCGGATGCTGCAATTGAAAGCGCTCGCACATTTGTTTTTCATCGGCGAGCGACGGATAGCCAAGACTCAGGCGGATGAGAAAGCGATCCTTCTGCGCTTCGGGCAGGGGAAAGGTGCCTTCCTGTTCAATCGGATTCTGGGTCGCGATGACCATGAAAGGCCGCGCGAGCACATGCGTGACTTTGCCCACGGATACGACGCCTTCGCCCATCGCTTCCAGCAACGCCGCCTGCGTGCGCGGATTGGCGCGGTTGATTTCGTCCACCAGCACGAACTGCGAAAACAGCGGTCCGAAAAAAAACTCCGTCCGTCCGGTCTGCGGGTCAATGACCGATTCCCCGAGCACGTCCGACGGCTGCAAATCCGGCGTGCATTGAATGCGTTTGAACGAGCAGCCGGCGCTTTGCGCAATCGCCCGCGCCAGCATGGTCTTGGCGACGCCCGGGACGTCCTCGATCAGCAGATGTCCTTCGGCCAGCACCGCTGCCACGGCCAGCACGATTTGTTCGCGCTTGCCGACGACGACACGTTCGACGTTGGCAATGATTTGCGCGGCGATGGCTGCAACCTGGCCAACCGGCAGGCCCGGCGCGGCGGTGATCGGCGGGATGCTCAACTTGGGTTTCGCCGGGGCCGCGACCTGCGGCCGCAACGGCACGCTCAACTTCCCGCACGCTGGGCAGGGAAGTTCGGTGCGCATCGTGGAGACCACGGCTTCGATGAAGCCACCACAGTGTTGGCAGATAAATTGGGCCATAGATTAATTGCGATCGTTTAGTTGAAGCTGCGAACCAACGTCGCTTGGTTTGGAATTTGCATATCAATTACCTTTCATGGAATTGAAACTTGTTGCCAGCAAATGCCCAAGCCACACCGCGACGAGACACAGCACCACCGAGCCGACAATGTTCGCGCCCGCTCGCAACCATTCGCCGCGCTGCACCAATTCCAGTGTCTGCCAACTGAACGAGGAAAACGTCGTGTAGCCGCCGCACACGCCGTAGATGAAAAACGGACGGAAACTTGCCGGTGCCAGCCAGCGTCCGTCCGGGCCGGTAAGCGTGGCGAAAAATCCGATGACGAACGAGCCGGTCACATTGATGAGCAGGGTGCCGAGCGGGAAGGTTTCGCCGAACCGAGTGGTAGTGACCAAACCATTCAGCCAGAAGCGTCCCACGCTGCCGAGCGCGCCGCCGAGTGCCACCCATAAGTATGCGAGCATAAGAAATAATCCGATCCGACTGTCGCGGAATTATTATTGCCCACCCGACGCTGATGCAACCGCAAACAAAGACGGCAGCAGGATGATCCGGCGGGATTTGAATTTTTCCGGCTTCACGTTTCCTTAAGGTTGGTTTGCTTAAAGTCGTGCCATGAAATCAAACCTTGTTCGACTGGCTTTCGCCACGGCAGCGATTGCCTTCACCGCCTTCACCACCCGCGCCGCTGATCCGTACGTGGATTCGTGGCTCACGAGTTCCTCCGGCAAATACGCCCGCCTCTACACCACCGACGCCAACAAGACCAACGGCGTCTCCGTCACCACCTGGAGTAACGGCACGCAGACACAGTCACTACCCGCCTACGCCGGGGTGCAGGAAATTTATTCGTCCTCCAACTGGGTTTACATTCGCACCACCGGCCTGGCCACGCACACGATGGGGCCGTGGCTCAACGGTGCCTTTCCCAACCTGCCGATCAACACAAAAACCTGCTGGCGCATCCCGCGCACCAATGATGTGCCCGCGACGAAATCGCTGACCGGCCTTGGGGCCATCGGCTACTTCGTGGACGGCGTGGCGATGTTCGATTCGCGTGACGCGCATTATTGGAACGGCTCGACTGATGATGTCACGGGCACGGGCTATTGGAACCGCGAAGCCTACGTGAACGAGAGTGCGACTTTCGATCCCGGCTACGCGCACCAGCCGCAGGATGGTTCGCATCATTATCACGCCAGCCCCATCGCGCTGCGGTATGAACTGGGCGACCATGTGGATTTTAATCCGACGACAAAGATGTATTCCGAGTCCACCAATGCGGTGACGAAACATTCGCCCATACTCGGCTGGGTGGCGGACGGTTATCCAGTGTATGGGCCGTACGGCTATTCCGTGTCGAACAACGCCGCGAGCGGGGTGCGCCGGATGATTTCCGGCTACGTCCTCCGCAACGGCCAGCTCGGCACGAGCAATCTCACGGCGAACGGGCGCACCACTATTCCCCAATGGGCGGTGCGGCTCTATGGTGTTTCGTCCAACATTCTGGCCGGCCCGGCCGTCAGCACCACGTATCCGCTCAGCCGCTACATGGAGGACAACGATTATCTCGGCGACCTCGGTTTTACCCCGGGCACGAACACCTTTGACCTGGACGAATACAACGGTCGCTACTGCGTGACGCCGGAATTTCCCGGCGGCACCTATGCCTACTTCGTCAGCATCAGCAGCAACGGCACACCAACATTTCCCTACAACATCGGACGAGCTTATCGCGGCAGCCGGGTTGGCGGCGCGGCGACGCTCACCGAAGCGGTGACGACCAATTTTGTCGGCGGCCTGAATCTGCGCGAAACCATGAACGCGCCGTCACGTTCCGGCAACAACGTCGTGCTGACGTGGAGCGGGATGGAAGGCGGCACCTATCGCGTCGAGGCGGAGAATATTTTGTCCATCTCGAACTGGGTGGGCATCGCGACCAACACCGTCAGCGGCAGCGCGAACGGCACATCCACGGAAACCAACGGCGGCACGAACACGATGCGCTTTTATCGCGTCGCCCGCACGGCGTTGGCGAGCTACGATCCCGTCTCGGGCACGAGCGGTGGCACCGGTGGCTTCGTCGCGCCGGGCGGCAGTGTCAGCAGAGGCGGCGGCACAAACATCACCATCACGATCACCCTTCCAACCAATCCGCCGCAGCCGCCGGCGAACAACGTGCCGACCAGCGTCACGCTCGCGGGGACGATTGCCGGCACGAGCATTTCGCGTCCCGCTGTGGGCACGGTCATCGCCACCTTCGCCATTCCCGCGAACGCCCCAACTGGTGCGCAAAATATCGTGATCGTGTTTAATCCCGCGCCGACTTACACGATGACCGGCGCGTTCACCATCAGTCCGTGAATCAAATTTGTCTCGTGTGAGGCGAACGGCGGGTCGGAGCGTAAATCGTGTGTCGCTCCGGCCCGTGGCTGTTTAAGCTGACGCGTAACATGAGCCTTTTTGGACGACAACCGAACCGAAGCGTGGCCGCGCTGCTGGCAGCCTGGGCGCTTTTGGGATGTTGGAGTCTGGTGCTTGGCGCTGCCTTGCAGATCGAAATCATTCCGCGTTTCAACGGCGAACCCATCCAGCCTGGCTCGCTCCGTTATCAAACTTCCGCCGGCGAAATATTTTCCATCACGCGCATCAGTTATTTCCTGAGCGGTTTTGCGCTGCAACGCGCCGACGGTTCATGGCTGGAACTCACGAACCAAATCGCCTGGATGGATTTTGAGAAAGGCCGTTCGTCCCTGCGCATCGCTGATGTCCCTGCCGAAATGTTTCGCAGCGTGCGCTTCCACATCGGCCCCGACGAAAAGTTAAACCACGCGGACATTGCGCCGCTTCCCGCCGACCATCCGCTGAATCCAAACCTCAATGGCCTGCACTGGAGCTGGCAGGGCGGCTACATTTTTCTGGCGCTCGAAGGCCTGTGGCAGGAGCGCCGGCCTCCGGCCCGGCTCGGGGGTGGGGAATTATCCGAGCGTGCCGGGCCGGAGACCGGCGCTCCGCTCGGCGGCTGGTCCTATCATCTGGCTCGTGACACCAACCGCACCCGCGTCAATCTCGCCGTGGCGCTTGACCTGGCGCGCGACACGAAACTGGAAATAGATTTTGATCTCGCCTCGTTGCTCAACGCGCCGCGCCCGCTGTCGTTTGTGAAGGATGGTTCGTCCACCCACTCACGCGATGGCGATCCGATTGCCGCCGCGCTCGTGGCCAACTTGCCCGGCGCTTTCCACGTTCGCCATGTCGGCGCGGCGACGCTTTCCGAAACTCCGGCGGCGACGGTGAAGCCGCTTTATCTCCCGGAAAAATTCTCGCCGTATTCCTTCCAGATGAGCACCACGTTTCCGATTCCAGATCTGCCGCGCGACAATCCCCTCATCAAAGAACGCGTCGCGCTCGGTGAAAAACTCTTTCACGAAACCGCGCTTTCCAAAGACGGCTCGCTCTCCTGTGCCTCGTGTCATCAGGTCAGCGCCGCGTTTTCCGATCCCCGTCGCTACAGCGTTGGCGTGCGCGCACAAGTCGGCACGCGCAACGCGATGCCGCTGTTCAATCTCGCCTGGAAAAAATCCTTCTTCTGGGATGGCCGCGCCCCGTCGCTCCGCGCCCAAGCGTTGCTGCCGATCCAGGATCACACCGAGATGGATGAGACGCTGACGAATGTGTGCGCGAAGCTTAGTGGCACGGGCGTCCCGCCCGTTCGTTTCGATTCAAACGGGCGGGACGCCCGTGCCACTACAACCGATTATCCCGCCCTGTTCACCGCCGCCTTCAACTCGCCGGAAATCACGCCGGAAAAAATCGGCCTCGCCCTCGAATCATTCGTTCTGACCCTCACGTCCTTCGACTCCAAGTTCGACCGCGCGCTGCGGGGCGAGGCGCAGTTGAGCGACGTGGAGAAGCGCGGGTTTGAATTGTTCATCACCGAATACGATCCGCGTCGCGAGCAATTCGGCGCGGACTGTTTTCATTGCCACGGCGGCCCGCTGTTTCAAAGCCAGACCTTTGCCAACAACGGCTTGGATTCTGAATTCAAGGATCTCGGTCGTGCGAAAATCACGGGCAACGCTTCCGACCAGGGGAAATTTTCAACGCCCAGTTTGCGAAACGTCGCGCTCACTGCGCCGTACATGCACGACGGGCGCTTTCAAACGCTGGAAGAAGTCGTCGCGCACTACGTCACCGGTTTGAAACGCAGCGCCACCCTCGATCCCAATCTCGCCAAACATCCCGACGGCGGCGTGCCCCTGAACGCGGCCGACCAGCAGGCGCTGGTGGCGTTTTTAAAAACCCTCACGGACGAAAAGTTTGCGCGGTAGTGAAACCGCCCGCCGAAAAAACTACGGCAACTTGGCGAGTTCCTCGCGCAATAATTTTGCCAGCGGTTGGATCGTCTTCGCGCTGAATTCAAACTGGCAACCGGCCGCGGCGAACAATTCCGGCAGCGGTCGCGAGCCGCCCAGCGCGAGGGAGTTTTTGTAGTCCCGCAACGCTTTCACCTTGTCGCGTTTGGAGTTCGCCCACACTTGCAGCGCGCCGAGCTGGGCGATGCCGTATTCGATGTAGTAAAACGGATACTGGAAAATGTGGAGCTGCCGATGCCACGAGTGCGCGCGGGATTTTTCAAAGCCGGTCCAGTCCACGTCCCCGCCGAAACGATCCATCAACGCCAGCCACGCGGTGGAACGTTCCGCCCGCGTGTGGCCGGGGTGCGTGTAAATCCAATGTTGAAACGCATCCACCGTGGCGATCCAGGGGAACACCCCGACCACGCCTTCAAGATGCGTGCGCCGCGCGCGGGCCGCTTCCGGCGCGGCGTAAAACTCCTCGATGAATTCGTTGCCCAGCAGTTCCATGCTCATCGAGGCGACTTCGCAAAACTCGATCGGCGCACTGCGATACGCGTGCAGATTTTCGGCGCGCGTGGCGAGCGCATGAAACGCGTGGCCGGCTTCGTGCAGGATCGTTTCCACATCGCGCTGCAAACCCACGGCATTCATGAAGATGAAGGGCAGCCGCGCTTCAGCGAGCGTGGATTGATAGCCGCCGGGTGCCTTGCCTTTGCGGTTGGCGAGATCGAGCAGCCGCAAGTCCTGCATTTTTTGGAAGCCGCCCGCGAGTTCGCCGTCGAGCCGGTTGAAAATGTTCTGGGTGCGCGCAACCATTTCGCCGACTTCGGTGAAGGGTTTGAGCGGCGGACGGTTCAGCGGGTCCACGGCGGAATCCCACGGACGGAGTTTTTCCACGCGGAGTTTTCCGCGACGGTCGGCCTGCAGTTCGCGCACGATGGGAATGATTTCCTTTTCCACCGCGTCATGAAATTTCTCGCAGTCGGCGGCGGTGTAATCAAAACGTCCGCGCATCCGAAACGCGTAGTCGCGGTAGTTGCCAAAGCCCGCATTCTGCGCGATCTGCTGGCGCAGCGCGATGAGCTGGTCGAAGATGTCCTCGAACTTGTCGGCCTCCTGCAAGCGCCGGTTGGCCACGAGTTCCCAGGCTTCCTGTCGCAGCGCGCGATCCGGCTCCTCTAGGTAGCGGCCCATTTGAACGAGGGTTTTTTCCTCGCCACGAAATTGGACGGTCAGCGCGCCGCTGAGTTTTTGATACTGCTGGCTGGCCTTGGCTTCCTCGGTTTCGAGCGCGACGTTTTCCGGACGGAACAGCTCGACCTGGTTCTTCGTGTCGCGGTCAAACACTGCGTACCGCAGGCGGAGCGCCGATCTCCGAATCGGCTCGGCGGTGGCGCCCGGTGCGAGACGAGCCGATTCGGAGATCGGCGTTCCAATGCCGAGCAATTCCTCGCGCGACGGATGTGCGATGTAAATCTTGGCGAGCGCGAACTGGCGCGGCTTGACGTGCGGCTCGATGTTCTCGACGAAATGCAGGTAGGCTTTTTCCGCGTCGGCATTGTCGGTGTGACAGCTCATGGCGATGTAAAGCTTGGCCGCCTCCTCGTCGAGCGCGGCGTTGAGTTCGCTCCAGTCGAGCAGCCAGCGTTCAAGCGCGGTGGCGGAATCGCATTGCGGCGCGCGGGTTTCCAGCGCGTCGAACAGCGGCGCGAGTTGCGCCCAATCACCCAGGTCAATCGTGGCCGGAACAAAAGCGCGGGGTTGATGCGGCGGGAGATTTTCAAACGGCAATAAATTCATGTGGCCAAGATAGGTGAATCCGCCGCGAGGGAAATAAATTTTCCGCCAAGCAAATTTATTTCGGCAGCGTGGGGCGGTTTCGGAGCGCGGCTGTGTCGCAGCGACCAGCCGCCGCACGGGCGATTCCCGCGAACCTTTGAGAATCAAGCAGCACCTTACCCAATGCGGAGCTGCTGCGGCTGGTTTGCGACACAGCCGCGCTCCGGGGCAGGGTGCGAATGCGTTGGTCAATCATCCGCCGCTCAAAATTGAATTGTCTGTCCGCGCATTTCCCGGCAGGCTCTGCGCTCTTATGCAGCAAGTGAACCTCGGAATGATCGGCGGCGGGACGGTCGGCAGCGGCGTCTTTCACGCGTGGCAGAAAAACGGCGACCTCATGGCCGCGCGACTGGGCGTGAAAATTAATTTCCGCAAGATCGCCGTGAAGGCGTTTGACGAACCGCGGCCGTATCCTATCCCGCGCGCCTTGATGACGCTCGACTGGCAGGAGGTTGTCAACGACCCGCAGATCCAAGTCGTCATCGAACTGGTCGGCGGCACGGGCATCGCCAAGGTCATGGTGCTGGCCGCGCTCGCCCAGGGCAAAACCGTGGTCACGGCGAACAAGGCGCTGATCTCCGCTTGCGGAGAGGAACTTTTTGCGGCGGCGGCCAAGAGCGGCGCGAATCTTTATTACGAAGCCAGCGTGTGCGGCGGCATCCCGATCATCAAGGCGTTGCGCGAGGGGTTTGTGGCCAACCAGTTTTCCGCCATCTACGGCATCGTCAACGGCACCTGCAATTACATTCTCACGCGGATGAAGCTGGAAGGCGCGGAGTTCGCCGACGTGCTGGCCGACGCGCAGAAGCACGGCTACGCTGAGACGCCGCCGGACCTGGATATTGACGGCATTGACGCGCAGCACAAGACGGGAATCCTTGCGTCGCTCGCGCATGGTTTTTGGGTGGATCATCATCAGATTCACACCGAGGGCATCCGCAACGTGTCGAAGATTGACCTGCAGTTTGCGGAGAAGCTCGGCTACACGATCAAGCTGTTGGGGATCGTGAAAAAAGCGGAAAGCGGAAAGCGGAAAGCGGAAAAAAACGGCGGGGTGCAAGTCTCGGTTTATCCCACGCTCATTCCCAACGCGCATGTGTTGGCGGGTGTTAACGGGGTTTTTAACGCGTGCTTCGTGCGCGGGGACGTGGTCGGCGACACTTTGTTTTACGGACGCGGCGCGGGCAAGGACGCGACGGCGAGCGCCGTGTTGAGTGATGTGGCGGATGCGGCGCTGGATTTGAAGACGGGCACGAAGTCGCGGGTCGCGCCGTTTGTCGCGCACGCGAAAAACGGACGCGTGGTGCCGATGGATGAAATTACCTCGCGCTATTACGTCCGGTTCAGCGTGGCGGACAAACCCGGCGTGCTGGCGAAAATCTCCGCCATCTTTGCCGCTGCCAAGATTGGCATCTCCTCCGTCATCCAACCCGAGGGTCATGCCGGCGAAAGCGTGCCGCTGATTTTCATGATTCACGACGCGTCCAACGCCGCGATGAGCAAGGCGCTCGCGAAGATCGCCAAGTTGCCCGTCGTGAAAGCCAAGCCGGTGATGATCCGCGTGGAAAGTTTTGAGTAATGGGCGCACTCCTTTTTCGCAGCACCAACGGCCAATCTCCCGCAGTCAACCTGCGCGAGGCGTTCCTGCGCGGGCAGGCGCCGGATCGCGGGCTTTATTTCCCGGAAACATTTCCCACGCTCACGCCGGATGAGATTGCCGCGTTTACCAAACTGCCGTATCACGAGATCGCCTTCCGCGTGCTCTCAAAATACACCGACGGGATCATCCCCGCCGACGTGCTGGCCGCGATTTGCCGCGACGCCTACGATTTTGAAATCCCGCTTGAACACGTTTACGACCGCGTCCACGTGATGCGGCTGGACCAGGGGCCGACCGCGTCGTTCAAGGATTTTGCCGCGCGCATGATGGCCCGGCTCATGGGGCGGTTTTTGCAGGAGGACGGAAAGCAACTCACCATTCTCACCGCGACCAGCGGCGATACCGGCGCGGCGGTCGCGCACGCGTTTCACAATGTGCCAGGCATCCGCGTCATCGTGCTGTTTCCGATTGCAGAAGTCAGCATGAGCCAGCGCAAGCTGATGACGACCTTGCGCGACAATGTCCGCACCGTGGCGATTGACGGTAAGTTCGACGACTGCCAGGCGATGGTGAAACAGGCCTTCGCTGATCCCGCGCTCAAACACATCCCGCTTTCCTCCGCGAACTCGATCAACATCGGACGGCTGCTGCCGCAGAGCGTTTATTATTTCTACGCCGCCTCGCGCCTGGCGAAACCCGGCGAACCCATCGTCTTCTCGGTGCCGAGCGGAAATTTCGGCGACATGATGGGTGGGATGGTGGCGCGGCAGATGGGTTTGCCGGTGAAAAAAATCGTCACCTCGGTGAACGACAACGACGCTTTCCCGCGTTTTCTCGCGACCGGCCATTACGAAAAAATCGTCCCCTCGCGCAACTCCGTGTCCAACGCGATGAATGTCGGGCATCCGAGCAATCTTGCGCGGCTGGTGGCGGTGTACGGCGGGCGCATGGACGAGACGGGCAGGATTCACCAGCAGCCCGATCTGGCCGCGATGCGCCGCGATTTGTTTTCCAGCTCCATCTCCGACGACCGGACGCGCGCGACGATCCGGGATGTCTGGAATAAATATCAACTGCTGCTCGAAGCGCACGGCGCGGTCGCGTGGAGCGGATTTGAAGACTGGCAGAAGACGGAACCACTCAACGGTCTGCCCGCCGTGATTTTGGAAACCGCCAATCCCGCCAAGTTTCCGGAAGAAATTGAAAAGACGATCGGCTTCGCCCCCGACGTGCCGGCGGCGATGACCGCCACAAATCTGCTGCCGGAAGATTACGATGCCATGGGCGCGGATTACGGGAAGTTCCGGGAGTACCTGCTCGCGCGACATCTGTGACCGGAAGCGTTGAAGGCTGGCCGTTCCGGCCATTTTCCCCGCAAGTAAAATCTTTTCGGTAATGTACCTTGTAAGTTGGTCGAATCTGGGTTAAGCCAGTCCTATTCGCGCAGAATGGAGCAGTTGCTGCGCAAAACCTAACCTCGACCCGATTGTTCCTATGAAACTCAAAACACCCATCTCCGGTACTCCAATACTTTTCCTTTTGGCCACGCTGATCAGCGCGCAACTGGGCCTGGTCAGGGATGTGCACGCGCAAGTGAACTTGGTCAACAACGGCAGTTTTACAGCGAACGCCGCGTCGTTCGGAACGTACCCGGGTTACACCGGCAGCCCCAACCCGGCGAGCATTACAAGTTGGAACAACGTCTTCGGTGGCGGCGTTGGCGTGAACGGCGCGGCGGTGAGCTTCGCCTCGCCAAACCCGTTCGGACCGGGCAATCCCGGCGGCAACACCTACGCCTTCATTCAAGGCGGGGTGGGTGAGTTGAGCCAGAACCTGTCGCTGGCCGCCAACCGGACGTATAAACTGGAGTTTGATGCCGCCACCCG
>JAYWBR010000488.1:0-2950 GCA_043781315.1 Verrucomicrobiota bacterium
TGCTTCGCCGCAAAGCCGGCTGCAAGCCGGCGCTCCCGCCGCCAGCCGCGCCCGGGTCAGTCCTGGTCCTGCTACCCTCACCCGACTTTAATCACACCCGACTCAAAACCTTAAACCAGATGCCGCGCCTGCCGTTTGGGCAGGCTGGATTTGGCGGGGCGGGGCGAACGGGGTTCGCTCGCGGGCAGATAGTCTTTCATGAAACCCGGTTTGTCGAAGCGCCCGCCGCGCTGGTAGTCGCGCCAGAGGGTTTCGGCGACGAGCTTGGGTTCCAGTTTTAATTCCCGGGTGAGGAAATCAAAGAGCAGTTCCATCAACCGCATCAGAGCGATGCTGTCAGTGCGCCGGACTTGCGCGTGCAGCCAGTCGCTCCAGCGCAGGAAACTGTGGAACGGCGACGCGCCAGCGTTCCAGATCAGCGGGGTGGTGGCGAGAAAGTTGCCGCTGTTGCCGACCAGATCCCAGTAGCGCGCAAACCGCCGGAGCCGCTGCATCGTCGCGAAGTCGAGCAGCTTGTTCTGCAAGATTTCGTACGGCGGCGACGCGCTGTAAAGCATCTGCCACTCGGCGTCGTGGCGCACAATCGGCGTGCCGCGCAGGCGTTTCAGAATGCCGACCTGGATTTCCTGCGGGCCGAGCGCGATGAGACGGTCGAAGCCGGCGGCAAAACTTTCGAGCGTCTCGCCGGGCAGTCCGACGATCAAATCTGCGTGAATGTGAACGCCGGTCTGGCCGCGCAGGAAATGGAAGTTGTCCGCGAGCTTGTCGTAGTTTTGCCGGCGGCTGATGAGCGCGCCGACGTTTTCGTTGAAGGTCTGGATGCCGACTTCAAATTGCAGCGCGCCTGGCGGAAACTTGGCGATGGCTTCGCGCAAGGCCTCGGGCAGGCGGTCGGGGATCATTTCAAAGTGGAAAAAATGCCCGGGTTGATAGCGCGCGAGAAAAAAATCGAGGATCGTTTTGCTGGTAGCGATATTCAGGTTGAAGGTGCGGTCCACGAACTTGAACTGCTTCACGCCGCGATCAATGAGCCGTTGCATCTGTTCGAGCAGGACGGGCAGGGGAACCTGGCGGACGGGAATGTCGAGCGAGGACAGGCAGAACTCGCAGGTGAACGGACAGCCGCGCGAGGCTTCGATGTAGATGATCCGATGTGCGATGTCGTCGTCGTTGTAGAGATCGTATGGCAGTGTGATGCGCGAAAAGTCAGGCAGCTCGGCGGGGATGATTTTGGGTGGAGCGCCGATCTCTGAATCGGCGCGTTGAGAGTGAGTTTCCCCTTCGTGCCGATTCGGAGATCGGCGCTCCAAAAGCAACTGGCACACTTCGGCGAATTTCAGATCCGCCTCACCGGTGATGACGTGGTCGGCGAGCTGGACGATGGGCTGACCTTCCGTTTCGTAACTGACCTCCGGGCCGCCGAGGATGATTATGATTTCCGGCCGGACGCGTTTGATGGCGGCGATGACCTCGGTAGTCGGTGCGACGTTCCAGATGTAGATACCGAAGCCGAGGATAGTTGGATTTTTCGCCAGCAGCGCCTCGGCGATGTCGAGCGGACGCTGGTTGATGTCGAATTCAGCGAGCGAGGCGCGGGCTTGAAGCGGGCCGAGGTTGGCGAGGAGGTAACGCAGGCCGAAGGCGGCGTGAATATATTTCGCGTTGAGTGTGGTCAGGACAATTTCCGGCATTGCGCTTGGAAACTAGCAGCGCAGGCGGGCGGCTGCAATGAGCGAGCGGCGGCGGGATCAGTGCTGGAGGAACCGGAACGTGAGCGCCAGCATCCCGGCGCCAAGCAGGCACCAGAAGAGGCCGCGATACATGCGGGCCTCGTCATTGGTCTTGCCGAGCAGGGAGAGCAGATAGGTGCGGGTCTCGTCGGCGGTCTGTTTGCTGCCGCTGAGTTGTTCCTGAAGCTGGTTGAATTGTTTTTGTTCGTCGGTGGTCATGCAGCCTTTCGGGGAGCCTGGTCATTTTGCCAGGAGGAGACGGATCAGTCCGCCGACTTCCAGAAACAGGACAGTCATTAAAACCATGTCCAAATATCGGAATGGCGTGGCGCGCTGTTGATTCAGCGGCAGCACGTTTGACAGGTAAAAATCTGTTTCGCATTTTTTATTTCCGGCAACTGATCTCATGCCTTACCTGTCTAGCAAAGACCGGGCCGAGTTTTTTCGGGACGCGATCAGCGACGACCAGCCCGGGCCGGGCGGAAGTAGCTGATCGAAACTGCGCGTGA
This sequence comes from Verrucomicrobiota bacterium, assembly GCA_043781315.1. Classification (GTDB taxonomy): domain Bacteria; phylum Verrucomicrobiota; class Verrucomicrobiia; order Limisphaerales; family CAIQOK01; genus CAIQOK01. Next base: position 2,240 of record JAYWBR010000488.1, read on the forward strand.
AAAAATGAAGGTTAATTCGGCAGGGGGATGGTCGTTGCGCCCGGGCCATGCGATTTCAAAATCCCGCCTGTCTTGGTGAGGGTCACGGGACAAGACTGTTCAGCGCAGCGACGGAGGAGTTTTTCGGATCCGCCGGGCACCAACCGCCCGACTGATTGGCCCGGTTCCGAACCGCGCGCCATGGGGGCATGCACGGATTGACGCGGCAGGAAGACGGTGCCGCCGGGGTCACTCGCGCTGAATTTGGCGGCCGCAGTGTTGCCCGGTGCGGCGGGAATTTTTATTTGTCGTCTGGATTCAGAAAGCAAAACGCGCCGGCGGCCAGCGCGCCACCGGCAAAGTTGCCGACGAGATAAACCCACAGGTTCGCGCACTTGGCGAGCTGCAACGCCGTGATGCCCACGGCCACGGCGGGGTTGAACGCGCCGCCGGAAATGCCGCCGCGCGCAAACGCCATCGCGGTGACGGTGAAGCCGATCGCGAGGTCATAGTTGGAATTACCCGCCGTGTTTTTTGAAGTGGCCACATTCAGCACCACGTAGGCGAGCGCGAAAGTGCCGACAAATTCGGCGAGCAGCGCGGGGACGATTTTCAAATCGCCGGCCGTCGGCAACTCGGGTTTGAAATAACCCACGAGCAGTGCCGCGCCGATGGCCCCGGCAAATTGGGCCACGAGATAACCGGGCACGTCGGAGAGTTTACACCGGCCAC
>JAYWBR010000489.1:0-24606 GCA_043781315.1 Verrucomicrobiota bacterium
ACCTTCGGAGAACATGTAGAACGTGCCCTCGTCCTTGACCACGCAGATGTCCTTGATCCAGCCCTTGTCATAAATCGGCACGTCGCTGCTCCGCTCCCAAAGCAGGCCGTCATCGGACGTGGCGTAGCCGAGAAAGTGCGTCGGCGTCCGGTTCGGGTTATAACCGTTATACCACATGCGCCAGGAGTTTCCGTCCCGCACGATCCAGCTTCGCTCGCGAATCTTTTGATCCCAGGTGTCTTTGCCCGTGCCGGCGAAAACTATGTTTGTTGATAGCGGTTCAAAGTGAACCAGTTCCTCGGGAAACTCAGCGACGCTCTGCGAATCAACAGCGCAAACCAACGTCACAGAAACCATGACAGACAACAGCGTCCCAACAATTCGAGGAGCATTGAGTTTGCACAAACGATTCTTTCCCGTGGACATTTCTAAAAGCGTGAACTTGGTTTTTGTTAGCGTCAAGCGGCCAGAGTGGCGGTATGCAGTTGGCCTCTCTAAAAATAGATTTCGCTTTCTTTCACGATTCACAATTAAACTCCTCAAAACAAAGAATACTGGAATGAAACATTTCACAACCATCCTGCTTTTCAGCTGTACCTGCTTGCTCGTTTCCTGTGCCACCGTGCAACGCACGCCCACCTTCACCAAGACCAAACTTGAAAGCCAGTTCCTCAGCGAGGGCGCGGCGGTTGGTGATTTCAATCACGACGGCAAAAAGGACATCGTCGCCGGATGGTTGTGGTTTGAAGGTCCGGATTTTACGAAACGCCATGAGTTCAACGCGCCGCCGGAGAAACCTTTCGATGGCGAGAAAAGTTACTCCGATTATTTCCTCACCTACGTTTACGATTTCAACGGCGACAAGTGGGACGACATCCTTGTTTACTCCTGGCCCGGCAAGGAAGCCGCTTGGTATGAAAATCCAAGGAACGGCAGCAATCGCTGGATCAAACACAGCATCGTGCCCGTGGCGGACAACGAATCTCCACAGATCGGCGACATGAACGGCGACGGCAAACCGGAACTCATCTGCCACACCGGCGGACGCTTTGGTTTCTTTGAAGCCGATTGGAAACACCCAGAGCAACCGTGGAAGTTCATTCCCATTTCACCGGAAGACAAGAACGCCATCCAACGCTACACGCATGGTTACGGCTTTGGCGACATCAACGGCGACGGTCGCCCCGACATTCTCGAAAAGAACGGCTGGTGGGAACAACCCAAGGATTACCACACCGGCGAGCAATGGAAATTTCACAAAGTTCCCTTCGCACCCGAAGGCTCGATGGGCGGCGCGCAGATGCTCGTTTACGATATCAACGGCGACGGCCTAGCTGATGTCATCACCAGTTGGAACGCGCACACCTACGGCATCGCGTGGTATGAGCAGGTGCGAAGTGGAAATAAAATCACGTTCACGGAACATGTGCTTGTGAACACCAAGCCCGAGGACAACAAGTATGGCGTTCAGTTCACCCAACCGCACGCCTTCGCCCTCGCCGACATCAACGGCGACGGCTTGATGGACTTCGTCACCGGCAAACGCTTCTGGGCGCACGGCCCGAAAGGCGATGTTGATCCGGAAGCCCCGGCGGTGCTTTATTGGTTTGAACTCCAACGCACCGGCAAGACCGCTGAATTCATCCCGCACCTCGTGGACAACGACTCTGGCGTCGGCACACAAATCACCATTGGCGATCTGAACGGCGACAAAAAGCCCGACATCATTTCATCGAACAAGAAGGGGCTGAGTATTTTCATTCAGCAACGTTAAGTCGGCCCGTGACGCCGGATCGGCCTTGCTGACTGAGGGACATACCTCCTTTGAGGTATTGCCCTCCTTTGATCGCCATGGCCTCATGAATGGAAATTCCAAACCCATTTCCATTTTACTGCTTTGAAAAATACTGTGCCGATGACTAACAACCGTGACTGCCTGGAAAATCCGCCGACTGCACGACCGCGCGTCGGCAAGCAGTCTGCCTTCACCTTGATTGAGTTGCTAGTTGTCATCGCCATCATCGCCATTCTGGCGGCGATGCTGCTTCCCGCGCTGTCAAAAGCCAAGGCCCAAGCCGTACGCACGCAATGTCTAAACAACATCAAACAGCTCACACTCTCCATGCATTTGTATAGCCTGGATTTCAAAGACTACCTGCCCGACCCGAATTGGAATTCACCCTGGATCAGGCGGGGCTGGCTTTATGACGCTTCACTGGGAACTCCCCCCTCGATGCTTAGCCGCCCCTATTTGCAGAACCCCCAACTGGCCTACAAAGGTGGCTTGCTTTGGGACTACAACACGAGCATGGGAATCTACATGTGCCCCGCCGACCGAACGGATCTCCTGCAATACCAACAGCGGGCGCAACAAATGAGCAGCTATTTGTTTAACGGTGTGGCCGGGAATAATGGCGGGGATCCGTTCAAAACCTCCCAGTTCCGCCAGGATGCCATCGTGTTTTGGCAGGCACGCGACGATAATCCCGGTGATTTCAATGACGGTTCGAGCTGGCCTACCGAAGGCATTACTAAATTGCACGGAGCGGGCACGGCCATGGGCGGCGTGGACGGCCACGTTCAACGCATTAAGACGTTGGATTTTGCAGCGATCGCGGCGGATCCAAAGAAAAACGCACTCTTCTGCCGGCCTACCACTGTTGACGGCCGCTAACTTCCCTACGAAAGACATTCTTAAAAATGAACGAACGATGCCTCCCGCCTAAAACGCAAACCCTCAACTGGCTCGTCGCCTTGGTACTTGTGTTTGGTTCGGTTGCAGGTCTGGTTGGCTGCCAGAAAAAAAACGATGCCACGTCCGAACTGGAGCGCGCGGTGAAAGTGCTGAAGCAACCTGTTTCCGGCCAGCCAACCACTACGCAGCCCGGTCAGAACGGCACCGCCGTTCCACCGGTGGCACAACAAGTGGATCAGGCGATGAATTCATTCAAGGCCGGTAATTATTCCGATGCGATCGGGCTAATGGAGAAGGCGAGCACCAATCCAACCCGAACGCCGGGCCAAACAATTGCTGTTCAAGATGCGATGGCAGCGGTCATGCGGGACCTTTACGCCCGGGCGGCTCGGGGAGATGCTGCCGCCCAGCAGGCGATCAAACATTACAAGGACAATCGCAACCGTCACTGAACTGCGGAAACCCCGCAATAGTTGCAACGCGCTGACCTCACGTGGGCGTCTCATCCATTCTTGCGTGAGATCTAGGACAGAAGACCGCCATCCGGTTCGACCCAATGATTTATTTCCACTCCGCCGCTCCCCAGAGGCAGTAGCCGGAGCTGTCCTTGCTCAGCGTTGAAAAATTCCGCGCCTGATTTTCTTGCTCAGAGGACACGTCAATCTCATCACTTCGCCAGGCCACGTCCGAATTGATCGCCGGCGCGGATTGGTTGGTCGTCGGAAAAATCAATCTCCAGCAACTTTTCACTGGCGACGTGCCGACCCTCCTCATCTTCCAAGGTAGTCAGAATTTTATGCGTGGCGACCTCGATGACTTCGCCGCTGGATGGCCAGGCGAATTTTCCATCAATGCTGAAAGTGATCCAGCCCGGATCGTCACGAAGCTTGATGGAGACCTTCTGTTTCGGCGGCATAATCGTGGCGTCAAAGACGTGCACCATCTGGTTGTGCCCGTCGCAAACCCAAATCTCTTTTTCATCCGGCGTGAGCCCGATGCCGTGACTGGGGCAGCCATGCCGTTTCACGCTTCCCTGCGCGTAACCGGCAACCACGACGCGGCAAAGCAGCTTGTTGTTTTTCACATCGGCGACCTCAAATCCGAGTAGTTCATTCACGTTCACATAGGCGACTGAAGCATCATGATTCACGGTGTAAGGCCGGATTTCAGCGCTGAACGGACCGACCTTTTTGACCAGCTCACGCGTCTTGGTGCTGACCACATTCATGGTCGGCGAATGCAACCCGCATAAAAAAACCAAATCGCCAGCCGGCGCAATTACCGTGTTATGAGCACCGCTTTTTGGCGTTTCAATGCGCTTGAGAATCATTCCAGAACGCGCATCCACGACATTCCAATGGTCTTTTTCGAAGGAGGGAACGTAGATTTCTTTGCCATCCAAAGTCATACTCATCCGGTCGCAGCCGCCGTCGTACGACTTTTCCCACAAAAGCTTTTCGGTTACGAGGTCCAGGCACTGCACGGTGTGCGTCGTTGATACATAAAGCCGCTGCGTCTGGGCGTTCGCACAAATACCCTTCACGTTGCGGGGTTTGCCCTTTTCGTCCAGTCCCGCCAACGGAATGCGTTTCACAAACTTGAAACCATGGTCCATGTCGAACACGATCACGCCGTGCCCGCCATATTCAAGGAGGTCGCGAATTCCCGGCTCGGCCACATAGAGAAAATGTTTCTCACCGGCTGCGGCAAGCAGCGGAAGCGAAAGCAGTCCCAGCGCAAACAGAACAAATTGTTTGAGATTAACTGAAGAGAGGAACAATGTTTTCATGGCTGACTTGGTGGAGTTGTGCCCTTGGCGCAGGCAGGAGAAAAAACTTTGGCGGCGTGTTGAACTCAGATGCATGTTCATTTGGGTGCCGGGCCGGCCGGGCTGGCAACTGGACGCCAATGCAACTGCCGAAAAGCGGCGGTGGTTTCCCAGCAGCAGAGGCCGAACGGCTGCGATAATTCAATGTCGCCCGGGCGCATGGAAATGCGTTTATCGTTCGTCGCGACGTTGATCCGCTTTTCGTCATTGATCCAGGCTTCAATTCGATGCTCGGTCACGCGCAGGCGGATGCGATACCAACGGCCATTTTCGAAGTCCATGGTTTGCGTCGTCTCGTTCTCCGAAGCATCCCGACCGTCCAAACTGGAAATCCCCACCAAGGAACCTCCCCAACCGCCCAAAATCAAACTGAAGCAGGAATCGCCCGAAGGAAGCGTGAGCCCGCAGAAGAAATCCGAACCGCTCAACCGCAGGGCGTCGAGGCTGACCTCGTAATTGATTCGAGGAATGTTGCCGGTGCGATTCAGTCCCGTGAAGGGATTGCCGACTTCCATGAGGATTAACCCCTCTTCGCAATGGATCCCGCCATGGCCCGAGAACGCCGTTGGTTTCCAGCCCGTCAATGTCCGTCCGTCAAATAATGGAATCCAGCCTTCGCCCGCCAGCGGTGGAGATGGTTGATTCGCCGCCGGCGCAATGGACGGGCGGAGCGGAGCCGATTTTATTGCCGTTTGGGCCTGCCCCACCATTGTCTGTTCTGCCGATGTGGAAGACTTTACATGTTTGAGCGACGCACAACCCTCCACCGCCAGGATAAGCCCCGTACTCAAAAGGAGGCAACAATCCGTGACAATTCCAGTTCGTTGATGACGGCAGTTTAAAGTCATTGTAAGTGAGCAGAGTTTAGCGGATGAGCTGGCTCCAACTCAAATAGCTGGCCGAGACCTTCCACTCAACTGCGGCTTGGCCACACCTCAGCCCAGCAAACGATGCACTTCTTTTAGCTTGGCGGCGATGTCAATTTCCTGCGAACACGCGGGCAGACAATCCCCACAGCCTACGCAGGACGTGCCGTTCTTGGTCAAGGCGGCATATTCGCTCCGCGCCCGGCCCAGGTCGTGATAGTCACGAGCGTAACGTTCATACCGAAAGATGTCCGCGATCCCGATGTGCTCCGGGCAATCGGTGACGCACTGCGAGCACAGCAGACAGGTCAAGCCCTTGTTATATCCAGCCAGCAACCCTAACGTCGCATGGTCGCGATGACCCATCGCCAGCTTCGTGGCGGCCCCCATGTTTTCCTCCCATTGATCGAAGCTCTTGGTGGAAATCACCGCTCCCGTCAGATACGGATTGGAGCCAAGCCACTTGACCATGGCCGCGCCGGGTGTGGAGCCCTTGAACTTTGGCTCGTCGAGAAGCATTTGGAATTTTTTATCCGCCGCCGCCCGCCCGACTCCGCCCATCGTTTTCATGGCGATGGTTCCAAAGTCCTTTTTCTTGGCCAGCTCCAGCAGTTCCTGCAGCTCCTTCTTATCCCCGTAGGTGTAGAAAAACTGGGCGGCTTCATAGGGTGAGTTCTCCACCAAATAACCGAGGATTTCCCAGGCCATGTCTCCGCCAATCGAGTTGTAGTGATGTTGCGAAATGGCCAGGTGTTTGACCAACCCCTCTTTTTTCAGGCGCTCGAAGGCCCGGACCATGCCCGGGTTTGTCTTCGCTTCATCGAGGGAGTGATAGCCAAAGTGGAATTTGAAAACGTCGTAATAACCCACGCCGGAATTTTTCACGCACTGCTTGACGAATTGATAGTGCTGCTCTTCATCAATGCGACCATGGGAATGATCGCCACCCACGCGGTCCACCACCACCTCCAGGAAATAAGATTCCCGGGGCTGCTTTTTGATCGCGTCGGGCATGGTTTCGGCGTTCCATTTTTGGGCTTTGTGCCAGTAGTTTACCCCGGCGTCCACCGCCACGGGTATGACCTCTTTGTTCCAATCGGACGCACCCACCAGCCAGCCGATCTCCAGACCGGTCCGGCCATAGCGCCGCCGGGCAATTTTGACGGGATTCGTTTTCTCAGCCGCCAAGGCGGGCAATCCCGTGAGGCCGGCAGCAGCGGCACCCGCAGCTCCGACACGAATAAAATCCCGCCGGGTGATATTTCGATGGTCATGGCTCATGGCTGATATCCTTTCTACTGTTATTTCAATGCAGCAAACAAATGTATGATCGCGCTCATTTCCTGTTGCTGGAACCAGCCTACAACCGTTCTTGCACCGGTCAACATCCAAGTGGAGGTGTGTCGCTGTCCGTGAGCCGCTTGACCGCCCCGTCGCTCAAATGAGTAATTGATCAGCGTTTGCCAGTTAGCTCATGCTTGCCCCATGAAGCTGACGCTCCAGAGCAACAAAGAAAAACCATCCACCTCACTGGCGCGATTGCGCCGTCTTGGGCGCGCGGCCATCGGGGTCCTGTTCATCGCCAGCACCACGGCTACCGTGGTCGCAGCCGTGTCTGAGGCCGCAGAGGAAATTGTTTTTCGCGAAGGCCTGGTCATCCGATCCGTCGCCCGTTACGGCCGCAACCCTTTTCACACCGACGCCGTCGAAGCGTTGATTGTCAAAGGTCAATGGATCGCGCCTGCACTCGCCGATGTCATCACGGTTGCCAACGGGACGAATCGAGCCTGGGAACTTGCCTTCGCCGACAGCACTGGAACCTTCACGAACTCAATCGTCGCGCCTTCGACGAATCGCATGCGCGGAGGTGGCGGCGGTTATTTGTATGTTCCCTTCAAGGCGGCGGCCGGGGAAATCAAGATCTTGGAGGCGGCCGGACAGGACGCCCTGTACGTGAACGGCGAACCGCGCGTCGGCGACCCCTATGGCGATGGCCAGTTGCAACTGCCGGTCCAGCTTCGCGCCGGTACGAATGATTTCCTGTTCCAATTCTCGCGGGGAAAAGTCCGCGCCAAGCTCGTCACCCCCAAATCACCGGTCATGCTGAATATGCGCGACCTGACCTTGCCCGACGTGATCCGTGGCGATAAGACCGAAGCGTGGGGTGCCGTGGTGGTCGTCAATTGCACCACCAACTTTCTCAAGGACCTATCCCTGCGCGCTTCCTGCGGCGGGCGCAAGTCCCTGCTAACCCCCCTGCCCTCGCTCCCGCCGCTGACTTCACGCAAAGTTCCTTTCCGTATCCGCCCGCAGGACATTCCCGGCACCAACGTGGTATCCCTCAAACTTGATCTCGTCGGCGGCAAATCCAGTTTCAGCAAACTGCTGGATTCACAGATGAGTTCGCTGCGCCTGCGTCGGCCGGATGAACACTATAAGCAAACGTTCCGGAGCGACATTGACGACAGCGTCCAGTATTACGGAGTCGCCCCGGCCTTGCCGCTTTCCAAGGATCAACCGGCCCGCGCGCTGTTTCTCTCGACCCACGGCGCGGCCGTGCAGGCCATGGGCATGGCGGGCTCTTACGCGCCTAAAACCTGGGGTACCGTGGTCGCGCCCACGAATCGCCGGCCGTACGGTTTCGATTGGGAAGACTGGGGTCGCCATGACGCCATGGAAGTGCTCGCGCTCGCGCAGGCGCGATTCAAAACCGATCCGCACCAGACGTATCTGACCGGACACTCGATGGGCGGGCATGGGGCATGGCAGCTGGGCGTCACTTTTCCCGACCGCTTCGCTGCCATCGCGCCAAGCGCGGGCTGGATCAGCTTCTGGTCCTACGCCGGATCCGATCGCCGGGACACGGGTGATGCCGTGCAACAACTGCTGCAACGCGCCTCCACGCCCGGCGACACGCTCGCGCTGTCCAGCAACTACCTGCATCAGGGCATCTACATTTTGCATGGTGACGCCGACGACAATGTGCCGGTCACGGAAGCGCGGACGATGCGGGAGCATCTGACTCCGTTCCACCACGACTTCACTTATCACGAGCAACCGGGCGCGGGACATTGGTGGGGCCGCCCGTGCGTGGACTGGCCGCCGATATTCGACATGTTCGCGCGGCACAAAATTCCCGATGATGAAAACGTGGCCGACATCAATTTCTCCACCGCCAATCCGGGCATCTCGGCCTCCTCGCACTGGGTTTCCATTGAAGCGCAGCAACACGCGCTCGCCAAGAGCGTGGTGGTCATTCACTACGATGCCGACCGGCGGCAGTTTGCCGGCACGACCGAAAACGTCGCGCGTCTGGGCTTGAAACTAAACCACGTCCGCCCCGGCGGGAACATCACCATTGAACTCGACGGGCAGAAAATTGAAAACATCACCCGCCCGCAACCGGACCAAAAAATCTGGTTCGAACGCGTGGAGAACCAGTGGGTCAGCCGCCCCGCCGCCGCGTTTTCACAAAAAGGCCCGCATCGTTACGGCCCGTTCAAGGAAGCCTTTGGCAACCGCATGATGTTTGTCTATGCCACCCACGGCACCACCGCAGAAAACGCGTGGGCCTATGCCAAAGCGCGGTTCGATGCGGAGACCTGGTGGTATCGCGGCAACGGTGCCGTGGATGTGGTTCCCGATTCGGAGTTCAATGCCGTCGGGGAGCCCGACCGCGGCGTGGTCCTCTATGGCAATGCTGACAACAACTCGGCGTGGCCGGCGTTGCTCGGCAACAGTCCGGTGCAGGTGCGCCGCGGCAGCGTACGCATTGGTGAACGCGAACAACGGGGCGAAGACCTGGCCTGCCTCTTCTGCCGTCCCCGCCCCGGCAGTGATCGCGCCTCGGTCGCGGTGATCAGCGGCTCCGGTCTCAGCGGGTTGAAACTGACCGACCGCGTGCCCTACTTCATGGCCGGCGTGGCGTATCCTGATTGCACTGTTTTCGGAACCGAGACGCTGACCAAAGGCAACGATGGCGTGCGGGTGGCTGGCTACTTCGGCAATGACTGGAGCGTGGACAAAGGCGAGTTTGCGTGGCGGGAATAAGCTGGCGACCACTCAATATCAGTGCGGCAACAACGTCTCGATAGAGGCGGCAACTTTCTCCGACTGGAGGGCAATGCCCTCACGATTGAAATGCACGCCGTCGTTGTAGTATTCGATGTGTCCGTTCACCAACGCGAATAGATCGTCCACGGGAATTTTTTTATCCTTCAGGCACTCGCGAGCAATATTATTCCGGGCCGCAACGCGCGCGTTCGAGGCATGGGACGGATCCCCGGCCGTAGAGTTCGTGGAATCTTTGAGCGGAGTGGTGGCCGCCCAGATCAACTTCGCGTGGGGCGCATGCTGCTTGATGGTCTTGATGAATTTGGGGAAAGCCTTCCGGTACTCCGCCTCACTGTGCTGCCAGCCGTGCATGCCGTTGTTGAAATGGATGACGTCGAATTTGATGTTGTCGAGAACCATCGCAATCTGCTGCGTGAACATGGGGTCGCTCAAAAATGCGGAGGTCGTCAACCGCGCCACGTAGGCTTTTCCAGCCAGCCGCTGCTCGACCCCGGAATAGTAACCGCGCGTGATGGAATCGCCAATCAGCAGCACGCGGGGCAGATTGGTTTCGTTGGCGTGGGAGATCCAGATGTCGCACCACTCGATGCCTTCCCTGGAAGCGGGTTTGATCTCCGCGCCCGCGCCAAAGGCAAACGCAGTGACAAACATTCCCAATAGTAAAGTTTTCACGATTCGTTCCATGTCTGAATACCTTCTAAATTAAGCCAACAATGGCCTTACAACCTCGCCACTCACATCCGTCAGGCGATAGTCTCGTCCCTCGAAGCGATGCGTCAGTCTGGTGTGATCAATGCCCAAGCAGTGCAGCATCGTCGCGTGGAAGTCATGCACACTGACGGGGTTTTCCGTGATGTTGTAGCCGAAGTCGTCAGTCGCGCCATACACCAGACCGGGCTTCGTTCCGCCGCCGGCCATCCAGAGCGAGAAACAACGAGGATGATGATCGCGGCCAAAATCGTCCTTCTTGATTTCGCCCTGTGAATACGCCGTGCGACCGAACTCGCCGCCCCAAATCACGAGAGTGTCGTCGAGCAATCCACGTTGTTTGAGATCCTTTATCAACGCAGCGCTGGCCTGGTCGGTGTTCTTGGTCTGTGTCTTGATGCCGTTCGGCAGACCGCCGTGATGATCCCAATCCCGATGGCAGAGTTGGATGAATCGCACGCCGCGTTCACAGAGTCGTCGGGCGAGTAGGCAGTTGTTCGCATAAGACGCTTTGCCGGGTTCTGCGCCGTACATCTCCAGAACCTCTTTGGGTTCTTTCGCGATATCCACCAGTTCAGGCACGCTCGTCTGCATACGGAACGCCATTTCGTAATTGCTAATGTGCGTGGCGATTGCCGGGTCGCCAAGCGTGCCGAGTTGTTTGCGATTCAATTCCTGCATCGCATCAATCAACTGACGCCGCGACTTGCTGTTCAAGCCGGGCGGGTTGTTGACGTAAACGACCGGGTCACCCTGATTGCGGAACTGCACGCCTTGATAATTGGCGGAGAGAAAACCATTGCCCCAGTAGTGGCCTTGCAAGGCCTGACCGCCACTGCCGCTGGTGAGCACGACGAACGCGGGTAAGTCTTCGTTCTCGCTGCCCAATCCATAAGCGAGCCATGCGCCCATCGTCGGGCGACCAGGTTGTTGATTGCCCGTGCCCATAAACGTGACTGCGGGATCGTGATTGATTGGTTCGGTGAACATGGAGCGGATTATGGTGATGTCGTCCGCGATGCTCCCGATGTGCGGCAACATGGTGCTAAGTTCCACGCCGGATTTGCCGTAGCGTTTGAAGTCATAGGCCGCGCCCACACACTTCAGCACGGCCTGCCCCGCTGTCATGCCGGTGATGCGCTGACCTTTGCGGATGCTCGGCGGCAATTCTTCGCCGGTCATCTCCTTCAACTTCGGTTTCGAGTCGAACAAGTCCAGGTGCGACGGCGCGCCGGATTGAAACATGTAGATCACGCGCTTGGCCTTGGCCGGCATGTGAAGGGTTTTCAGTGCACCTTTAGTCGCTGTGCCGATCCCGGTTTCAGAGGCGAACAATCGAGGGTTCAACAAGGATGACAACGCGAGCGCGCCCAACCCGGTGGTGCTGCGGGAAAGAAACGCACGCCGACTCAGCGTTTTCTCGATTTCATTTTCAAACGTCATAAATCATTTGGTGATGGCTTCGTTCAGATTCAACAGCACGTTTGCGACCGTGGTCATCGCTGCAAGTTCTGCCGGATCTGTTTTCTCCGGCAAGGGCGATTCACCGACTTTCAGCAATGCCCGGGCCGCTTGGGAATCTTGACGGAAATTGGCGAGTTGTTGTTCGTAAGTTTTCTTCAAGATTGTCAACTCTCCGGATTCCGGCTTGCGACCCAGCGTGTGTCGGAAGGCGCGCACGATGCGCTTGTCGCTGTCTTTAGGTTCTTCCTTCGTCACGCGTGCGGCCAGTCCTCTGGCGGTTTCGACAAACGCTGGATCATTCATCAGCACCAGCGATTGCAACGGCGTCTGCGTCCGCTCGCGGAAAAAGGTGCAGACCTCGCGGCTCGGCGCGTCGAACGTGGCGAACGATGGATAATGCGCCGAGCGACGCCAAAAGACGTACATGCCGCGACGATAAAGTGCGTCGCCTTTGTCCTGCTCGTACTTCGCATCCGTGCCATCCCAGATGCCTGGCGGTTGATACGGCTTCACACTCGGTCCGCCGATCTGGTCATTCAACAGGCCTGACACCGCGAGGGCGTTGTCGCGGACAAATTCAGCGTCGAGTCGCACGCGCGGCCCGCGGGTGAAGAGCCGGTTGTAGGAATCGCGCTCCAGTTTTTCGGGCGTGACCACGGCGGATTGCCGGTAAGTGGCGCTCGTCACGATCAAACGAACCAAGCCTTTCACATCCCACGCGGACGATCGCGATCCTGCTTCACGCTGCGATGATTGTTTCGGTTCATCGCCGTCGCGGAATTGCACCGCGAGCCAGTCGAGGAGTTCAGGGTGACTCGGCCATTCGCCCTGCGATCCGAAATCGTTGATAGTTTTCACCAACCCAGTGCCAAAAAATGCCGACCAATAGCGATTCACGGTGACCCGTGCGGTGAGCGGATTATCCTTGGCGACGAGCCAGCGGGCCAGCGCCAGTCGATTGGTCGGCCCTGCCGGCAGAGGTGGCAGAACCGCCGGTGTCCCGGGCGTAACTTTTTCTCCTTTGTTACGAAAATCCCCGCGCACCAGCACGAACGTGTCGCGCGGTGGATTCATTTCCTCCATGATCAACGTTGTCGGGATCTTGCCATAAAACTCTTCCTTCTTTTTGCGCGCTTCAGCCAAAGCGGTCTCAGAGCGCAGGTAATCCACGGCGTGGTTTTCCTTGTAGTAACGCTGGAGATCGTTGCGCTCGTCTTCAGAGCGGTTGCCGCGCGATTTGGCGACCAGTGCAAGATAACCGTCAAATGCAAGAGCCCTCGCGTCTTCGGCAGATAGCATACGATCGTAGAACCGGACATCATCCACCAATCCCTTGATCAAGGACTCTCCGTTCCGCGCCCCGATGCGCAGCGGTTCGTTGTTCGAAATCGTATTCATGAGAGTATCGTTTTCGATTTTGAAATCGCGCGCGCGTCCGTTGACATAAATTTTTAGTCCCGCCGTTTTGCTTGAGCCATCGTATGTCACCAACACATGTTGCCATTGATTCTTGGGAAACTTCTCCTTCGTCTGCACTTTCAAAGCATCTGTCGGCCAATTGTTCAGCAAGTGAATCTGGAATCGTTCTTCGCTGAAGAACAGATCAAACCCTCGATAAGTCGGTCCTTTCTCGATCTTGCTCAACACCGCGCCGTCGCCATCAAGCTTTACCCACGCCGCGAAACTGAAGGCATTGGTGCGCTCGAAATTAACGAGCGATCCGAAATCTGTGAAGGCTTTGCCGTCGAGCTTGAGTGCTTTGCCGATACGACCCTCCACAAATTCCGGTTTCTCTGCATTCACGATTTTGCCCGAGGGGTTTGTGCTGGCCGATGTGACAGCCAGAGAGTCGTCGAATGACAGAGTGACTAACATTCCTTGTAGGTTGGAATTCGGATGCGGCTTGGCGTTGAGTTCTAGCTCCCATTTTTCCTGTGTCTCGCCCAGTTCATTTGAGCGATCGGCCAGCGTCTTCTCCGCATCTTTCAATCGGAAGTCCGCTTCCACGAATTGCAACGCCTGCTCCGAAGTCGGCACGGGCAGACGCGGCGGCGGATTGTCCGTGCGGATACGATCCAATCCTTTCTCCGGCACGTTGTGAAAGAAAGCATAAATCTGGTAAAACTCCTTGGTCGTCAGAGGATCATACTTGTGGCTGTGACATTCGGTGCAACCCACCGTCAGCCCGAGCCAGACCGCACCGACCGTGTTCACGCGATCGACGACATATTTGTTGAGATACTCGTCCGGGTCTGCGCCGCCTTCGTCGTTCGTCATGTTGTTGCGCACAAAACCTGTGGCGATGCGTTGCGACTGCGTAGGCTTCGGCAAAAGATCGCCCGCAAGTTGTTCGATCGTGAATTCATCATACGGCTTGTTGTCGTTGAAGGATTTGATGACCCAATCGCGCCAGAGCCACATGAAACGAACGCCATCGAAATGATAGCCACTCGTATCGGCATAACGGGCGAGGTCCATCCAGTTTTGCGCCATGCGTTCGCCGTAGTGCGGCGAGGCGAGCAAACGCTCGACCAATTTCTCGTAGGCATTGCGCGATTTGTCTGCCAGAAACGCGTCCACCTCCTCGATGGTTGGCGGCAATCCAGTGAGCTCGAACGTGACGCGGCGAATCAAAGTGGCTTTGTCCGCCTCCGGGTTTGGTTTGAGATTTTCTTTTTCGAGGCGGGCGAGGGTGAAATAATCGATTGCGTTGCGCGGCCACTGACGATTTTTCACCGCGGGCAACGGCAGGCGCTCGGGCGGTATGAACGACCAATGCTTCTGCCATTGCGCACCTTCCTGTACCCAGCGTTTCAACAAGGCGATCTGCTCCGGCTTCAGCGGTTTGTTGTGCTTGGGCGGCGGCATGATCTCCTCGTCGTCGGTGGAGACAATGCGTTCCACCAAACTGCTGTTGGTCAGATTGCCCGAGACGAGCGCATGATTGCCGGACTTGAGTTCCTTGAATGCGCCTTCCTGCGTATCCAGCCGGAGACCTGCCTTGCGCTTGTTTTCATCAGGACCGTGGCAAGCGTAACAATGCTCGGAGAAGATCGGGCGGACCTCGCGATTGAAATCAACCTGTGGGTGAGCCATCGCTGTCTTGACTACGCTCGCGGCATTGGCCCACGGCAATGATGCAGTCAAAATTAAACCAACTAAGGAAGCGATGAATTTCAGCATAATTCCGCCATTGATTCTGTTATGCCAACAAAGGCTTCACGACTTCGCCGTGCACATCCGTCAGGCGGAAGTCGCGGCCTTGGAAGCGGTAGGTTAGTTGCGTGTGGTTGATGCCGAATAGATGCAGGATCGTCGCGTGGAGGTCGTGCACGTGGACTTTGTCTTCGGTTGCGAAGAAGCCGAAGTCGTCGGTTTTGCCGTGAACGATGCCAGGTTTGATTCCGCCACCGGCGAGCCAGACGGTGTAGCCGTGGGGATGATGGTCGCGCCCGATGTTGTCCGGCGACAAGCTGCCCTGCATCATCGGGGTACGCCCGAATTCACCGCCCCAAACCACCAGCGTTTCATCGAGCAGCCCGCGCGCTTTCAAATCTTTGATCAGAGCGACGGCCGGTTGATCGGTTTCCTGGCAGCGCTTTTTCAAATCGAAAACCAGGTTGCCATCCGGTCCGCCGTGGTGATCCCAGCCGCGATGATACAACTGAACAAAGCGAACGCCGCGCTCGACCAATCGGCGCGCGAGCAGGCAGTTGTTCGCAAACGAAGCCCGGCCCGGCGTGGTAGAATAGGCCTCGTGCATGGCTTTCGGCTCTTTGGAAATATCCATCACGTCCGGCACGCTGGTCTGCATCTTGTAAGCCAGTTCGTAGGCGGAAATGCGCGTGGCGATTTCCGGATCACGCAACACATCGAACCGCATCTGATTCAGGTCGCGCACGGCATCGAGCGATTGACGCCGTCGTTCCGCACCCATGCCTTCCGGATTCGAGACGAACAAAACCGGGTCGCCTTGCGAACGTAGTTGCACGCCTTGATGCACCGTCGGGAGGAAGCCGCTGCCCCAGGCGTTGTTGGTGAGCGGTTGCCCCGCGCCGGTGGCCATCACCACGAATGCCGGGAGGTCTTTGTTCTCGCTGCCAAGTCCGTAGCTGAACCATGAACCCATGCTGGGCCGGCCGGAGAGTTGCGCGCCCGTGTTCATGAACAGCGTCGCGGGATCGTGGTTGAAGGCTTCGGAATAAAACCCCTGAACAAACGCGACGTCGTCCACGATGGTGGAAAGGTGTGGCAAAAGTTCAGAGAGCCAGACGCCGGATTTGCCGTGCTGTTTGAACTGATAACGCGAGCCGAGCAAGGCGGCGTCTTTGCCGATCTGCGCGAGCCGGATATTCTTCAAGATCTCATCTGGCATCTTCTGGCCGTTGCGTTTGATCAACTCGGGTTTGTAGTCGAACAGGTCGAGGTGCGACGGCCCGCCGGATTGGAACAGGTAGATGATGTTCTTGGCCTTTGGCGCGAAGTGCGTGCCCGGTGTGGCTGCACCGACGGCGTCCTTGGCGGACGCGGCAAAAAGTTTTTCGTTCAGCAGCGAACCCAGCGCGAGCGCGCCCATGCCCGTGCCGCATTGCTGCAAAAATTTCCGGCGCGTGGAGCGTTTCAAGTTTTCCAGATCAGGTCCAAACATATTCAACCTTTCGTGAGCGTCTCGTCCAAATTGAGCAAAACATTGGCGACCATGGTCCACGCCGCCAATTTGCGGATATCCAGATTGGCCGGTCGTTCCGCCGAGCCGTGATTGATCAGCGCTTCCGCCGATTTCGCATCGCGTTCGAAACTTTTCAATTGCTGCTCGTAAAGGCTGGCCAGCCGTTCGCGTTCCAATTTGGAGGGATGGCGCGCGGTGCACAGGCGAAAGGCGAAATCAATCTGCTGGTTAGTGTCCTTGCCGCCCTCGAGCAAAATGCGTTGCCCCAAAACGCGCGCGGCTTCGAGCAGTGTCGGTTCATTCAGTGCGGCCAGTGCTTGCAAGGGGGTGTTGGAGCGGGGACGACGGGCCGTGCAAAGCTCGCGGCTCGGGGCATCGAAGGTGGCGAACGTCGGGTAGGTGCAAACCCTTCGCCAGAAGGTGTAAAGCCCGCGACGATAAAGGTCCGGACCGGCGCTGACCGGCCATTCGTCCATGCCGATCTCGGGACGGAGGAAACCGAGTTCCTTCCAGAGGTTCGGCACTTGTTCGGGATAAACGCTAGGGCCGCCGATCTCCGGATTCAGAAGGCCGCTGACCGCCAGCGCCTGGTCGCGGATCATCTCGGCGTCCAAGCGGAATCTCGGGCCGCGCGCCAAGAGCCGGTTGTAGAGATCTTTGTCCAGACGCTCTTGATCGGTCGCCGCGCTTTGACGGTACGTCGCGGACATGACAATGAGTTTGAGAATGTGCTTCACGTCCCAAGCGTGGGGTGGGTGGGAATTTGCGGGTGAGGTTTGGGACGGGCTTGGCGACATGAACTCAGTCGCGAGCCAATCGAGCAATTCAGGATGCGAGGGAGCTTCGCCTTGCTTGCCGAAATCCTCGCTCGTCTTCACGATGCCTGTGCCGAAGCAATGTTCCCAAAAGCGATTCACCGCCACGCGAGCTGTGAGCGGATTGTCCGCACGCACCAACCATCGCGCGAGGGCGAGGCGATTGGTGGGTTGATCGTTCGGCAGCGGCGGAAAGACTGCTGGGACGCCGGCTGTGACCTCCTTGCCCTTCTCCAAAAAATTCCCACGCACATGGACGAAAGTCTGTCGGGGATCGGCGCGCTCTTTCATCACGAGACTGGTGAACTTCTGGCCAGCCAACTCGGTTTCACGTTCGTTGAGGCGGAACATTTCCCGCTCGAGGTTGCGAATGGTTGGCGACAGTGCGCGATAGTGACTGGCCAGTTGCGCTTTGTGCTCCGGGGTGCGTTGTTGACCAGGAATCGCGAGTAATTCTGTAACTTGTGCTGGTAGCGGCCACAGTTTCGAGATGTCTTGCTCCCCGGTCACCGAAAGTCGCAGACGACCCACGGTGTGGTTGTTGCCATGGTAGAAGTCGAATCGGAAAGCAAGCTTTACACCCGTGCCAGAACGCAGCGGCGATTTTAGTTCCGCGATTAGAAAATGGCGCTCGCCAAACCGGGGGCCGATGGCCCAACCGGTTTTGGGATCGCGATCCACCGCGTGTTCGGCGCGATAATACTGCTGTTCCCAGTCCGCAGTCGCCTTGCCGAAGAAGATGGTTTCTGGCGCAGCCGTCGCGCCCGACCTCGGGGCCGCGGTCAGGCCAAGTTCGTCCAGAATGAAATTGCCCGTCTTACCCCAACGCCCGGGACCTTTGTTGGGCAGGCTTGGGTCAGGCAACACTTCGAGCAGGATGGCAGTGATATTGGTCAGGCCGGTTTCCGCTTCTATTTGGTATGTGTCGTAGATGGGATTGACGCCGGTGGCGAGAATGGATTGATCAGGCAGGTTCGTGAATCCGGCCCCGCCGGTGGAGATCGCATTCGTGAGTTCGAGCGTCACCCAGAGATTGGACCGGCCGGCCATCTGGCGTTCCCAGGCGGCCTGATCGGCTGGGAGTTGTTTTTCCGCCGTCGCGAGTTCCGCGCGAACCGTGGCGAGGCGGGTGTGCAGGTAGCCAACCCTTGATGCCACCGGAGGGGCCGGCACGGCGATCGTGGGATCCAAACTGAAGTTGCCTTTGTCTTCGGTCGAATTGAAGAACGAATAAAGCCGGTAGTATTCGTCCTGAGAAATCGGGTCGTATTTGTGAGTGTGACACTCTGCGCACATCACCGTGAGGCCCAGCCAGGTGGTGCCGGTGGTGGCCACCCGGTCCTTCACGGCCTTGGTGCGGTAATCTTCCTCGTCGCCGCCGCCCTCATCGTTGATCTTGGTGTTGCGGTGAAAACCGGTGGCAATCTTCTGCTCCAGCGTGGCGTTCGGCAACAGATCGCCGGCGAGTTGCTCGATGGTGAACTGGTCAAACGGCATGTTCTGGTTGAACGCATTGATGACCCACTCGCGATACGGCCACATCGAACGCGTCAGATCCACCTGATAGCCGTTGGAATCCGCGTACCGCGCAAGGTCCAGCCAGGCGCGCGCAAGGTGTTCACCGCAATGCGGCGAAGCCAGCAACCGAGCCACGACCTTTTCATATGCCTTAGGACTGCGGTCGTTCAGAAAAGCGTCCATTTCTGCAATCGTCGGCGGCAGGCCGGTCAGATCGAGACTCAACCGGCGAATCAGCGTGGCGCGATCCGCTTCAGGGGACGGCGACAGCTTTTCCTTTTCCAGACGGGCGAGGATGAACGCGTCAATTTCGTTGCGCGGCCAGCTCGCATTTCGGACGGCGGGCAATCCGGGACGCACCGGCTTGGTGAAGGCCCAATGTGATTTTTCTTCCGGCCAGCTCGCGCCGTGATCAATCCATGCTCGCAAAGCGCGAATCTGATCCGCCGTGAGTCGCTCGCCTTTGGGCGGCATTTGATCATCCTCATCTTCGGTGGTGACGCGCGCGATGAGATGGCTCTCAGCGCTCTTGCCGACGATCCAAAAAGGTTTCTCCGACTTACCGCCGCGCGCTGCGTCGGGTTTGTGATCCAACCGCAGCCCGCCTTTTTGTTTGTCCGGCCCGTGACATTCGTAGCAGCGCTTGACGAAGATCGGCTGGATGTCGCGGACGAAATCAACCTGAGGCTGAGTTGCGCCGACGGCTTCATGAAGCAAAACTGCGCCTGCCAATAAAATCATCGCTGCGAGTTGAAGCTTTTGGCGAAGCAAAGTTGAATATTTTTTTGTCATTCCAATCATTCAACAGACCGTGTTGTCGGAGAAAATTATCCCGATGCTGGAGTCGCGGCAAGGTTGGTTCACTTGGACGCGCTGAAATCCTCTTTCAGCACTTTGTACAATTGTCCGTCTCCCGGTTCGAGGTTCACGACAAACAGGACGCGGACTCGCGACGTGAATGGAATCCACTCGCCCGTTTTCTTGTCGAGTTGCAACACGGTTTTCACTTTGCGTCCGTAGCCTGCGCGTTGGAATTGGACGGTCGCCTGCTGGCGTTGGTGGATGTCGCGATTCGCCACGAGAATGTAGTCGGTGTCCGATTCGTCTTTGAACATTCCCCAGAGCAATTCTTCACCGACGACCTGCGCCCAGTGATCGTGTTGCGACTCGTGAGTGCGGCGCGGCAAAGGCTGGGTGTGGAAAACATCAAGCGAGCGGAGTTTGAAAAGTGTCGGGCCGAGTTTCGCGAGTTCAGAGTTCAGTTGCGCGACTTGCTGGCCGCATTCGTTGAGCTCGGCTGTGCCGGGTTTGAAGAGCATGTTCGCGCTGAACCATTGGACGCCTTTCACGCCATAGGCAAGACTGGTGTAAACGCTCTGCCGGAGTTTCACGGCGTTGTCCGGAATCACGGAATAGTCTTGTCCCCACTCGACGTTGGGATTGGCGTTGGCTTCGATCCAGCAGGTGAGCGGAATGCCGGCGGCGAGCGCGGCGTCGCGATGCTGTTCGAGCTTTTCAAAATGGCTGTGCGCACCCCACCACCATTGGTAGTGATCGTAACTCAGCACATCCGGCTTCACCGTCGCCATGTATTCGTGGAGCAGTTCGCCGGCGAAGCAGAGCATGTTGATATTCGCGGGATGCTTCGGGTCGGCCAGGCGAAAATCTTTAACTTCAGTCGCGAGCTTGGGAAACGTAGGCGCTTTCGGTTCGTCTGCCAGGTGGTAGCCCCAGAGCGCAGAATCATTCGCCAGCTTCTTCGCGTCTTCGGGCTGAACGTGCTCGGCGAGAAGTTTCAAACCGTTTGCGCGACAGATTTCTAACTTGTCCAACGGCCAGAGCACCGCATTGAAGTTGGCTTTGGCGAGAGCCTGAGCGGTTGTAGCACTGCTCACATTCGTTGCGGGCCAGCCGGTCGAGATCATGAACTCCGCCATCGCCGGGCGTGGAGTTTCAGCGCGGGTGATTGTTGGGACAACGCCGAGCAACAGAATGAATAGGATTTTGATCATGTTAGTCAGGCAGCTTGGACTGGTTGAGAAATGTTCTATTCAGAAATTATTTCGAAGCGCGCAACGCCCGCTTCATGACAGGTTCAATCACATCCGACATGCGCATGAAACCTAGATCTGTCGGATGCACGCGATCCACCGTCCCCTGCCCGTCATCGCCGAGAAGTTTTTCGCCCCGGACGTAAAACAGCTTTCGATCTCCCGCCTTGACTCGCTGCTCAAAAATTCGCCGGAGCTCGGCATTGGCGCGCAAGTAACCGCGCCGCGATGGGTTCACTGCGGCGTCCCCCATCTCGGTGTTTTCGATGAGCACAATGGGAGTCTTCGGATGGGCCGCGCGGATTTTTGCAATGAACTCCGGCATCCGTTTGGTGACGCCTTCCGCATTCATGTTAGGCAGAGGATCAATCACGTAAACCGCCGGATCGAGTTCGGCCAAAAGTGCGGCAATTTCCGGTTCACACACGGCGTTGCCTGAAAAGCCCAGATTCATGAATGTGTTGTCGAGCCGCCGGCCGAGGATTGCAGGATAGGCCATGCCGGGTCGCGATGCCGCCGAGCCTTGGACGATGGATGTGCCATAGAACACGATGGGCTTCATCTTTTCAGGTCGTGCTGGAGGCAGTTGGCACTGGGCTTCTGGCGGCACGCCGATTTCAACCTTCTCGACACCGTTGTAAAGCGGGAGGTAAATGACACATTCGCGCGGCTGCGGAGTCATGCCGGTGGTTAGTTGTTGAGTCGTCGTGATGCCGCTTGTGGGGCGACCCGCACCAAGCCAATGCCAGCCTCCATTGTGACGAACATACAAATCCACACCGCTCACGCCGCTGGCCGGCATATGGGGTATCGCCAGCCTATCTTTCCGCAACGTCCAGCGCGCCCAAATTTTGGTCGCATCGGTCACGAACCTTATGGTGATCCCGGCAGAGTCCTTGCTCAAATTCCAGACCGGTTCACGCACCACGCCTTCCGCTTTCGCCGGCAGCCGGTCGTAAAAATTCTGCGTGTCTGTCCAGCCCTTGCCTTCAATGCAAAGTTCCTTCGCATCAATCCAGCGCAAGGTGGCTTCGCGGTTGGTGATTTGGGCCGACGTGGGCAGGCCAAACAGGAGAAGAAACCCGGTGATGATTAAACGATAAAGGAGCCGGTCGGTTTGCATAAATTCGTGAGTGAGAACACGGGCATGGTGTTTTATCCACATGAGGCTAACAATTTGTAAATTCTGAGCAATACCTCTGACGAGGTATAGCCCGATGCAACGAATATGCTAAGATTGTCCGGATGACAACCGATACGTATGCTCCCCCCCGCTGAATTGCGATCTCCGGGCAGGGGTGGATTTACCCTCATCGAATTGCTTGTGGTGATCGCCATCATTGCGATTTTGGCGGCGATGCTTTTGCCCGCTTTGAGCAGTGCCAAGACCAAGGCTCTGCGCATCATGTGTTTGAACCATACCAAGCAGCTCACCCTTGCGTGGTTCATGTATGCGGGTGACAACAGTGACAAACTCTCAAACTCTGAGACCTGGATGCCAGTAGATGTCCGCGACCCCGCCAGCGGCCAGTTTATCGATTTGTATGGCCAGCTTAAGACCGCTCAACTGGGCGCTTATCTCAGTGGAAATGTAAAAGTCTATCAATGTCCCGGTGATCCCCGGAAAAGCATATTGCTCGGTTACGTGGGGCAGCCATGCTGCCGGACTTATTCCATGAACAATCACATCGGTAGGTATGACCCTTGGGGTGAAAGTTACCCATTTTTTCAGTATCAGAAGATGACCGAATTTATTCGGCCCGGCCCGGTCAATACTTTTGTCTTCATCGACAACGGATCGAACATCAATGACGGCTGGTTCCAGGCCGAGTTGGCTGGTTTTGAGCCAAGAGACCCGGCGCTCCAAGCCCAGGTTGGTTTCTGGGATAAGCCTGCATCTTCGCATGGCCAAAGCTGTGGAATCTCATTTGCCGATGGACACTCTGAGAGTCACAAATGGAGACAATGGAATGAATGCAAAGGCGTCAACGCATCCGCTGAAGATGTGGATTGGCTGCAATCCAAAACCACCGCCAAGATTCTTAGGCCGACGCGATGATCTGTCTCGATTGTAAATCAGCTAGAAAACAAACTGGGGGCCGACCTTGCTTTGGCGTCAGTTCAAACAGATTGTGATCCAAATCAATAAATGAAAACTTTTGCCTGGGTTATTTTGGTATGCTCGGTGATTGCATTGCCGGATTCCGCGCGAGCGGCCATCTCGCTGAGCGCTCCCAAAGCGCGCCAGATCGTACAGCGGAGCGAAGCCAACGTGGGCCGCTTCACCATCACTGGTGTTGTCTCCGCCGCCACGAACCTCGCGCGGGTCGAGGCGCGACTCGTCGTGATGCCTGGCACCACCAACAATGGCGTTTCGACCGATTGGGTCGGTCTCACCATCACCTCGACCAATGGAGCGTTTACGGGTGCGATGACGAACATTGCCGCCGGCGGTTGGTATCGGCTTGAAGTCCGTGGGCTGGATGCGGACACGAATGAATTGACAACGGTTGCCGTGGATCGCCTCGGTGTTGGTGATGTCTTCGTGACCGTGGGGCAATCGAACGCGGGAGGCTGGGGTTCGCCGGCGCAGACTCCGAGCGACGACCGGGTTAGTTCCTACATCGTCGCTTCCAAGGGCTGGCAGTTCAGCAAAGATCCGCAACCTGAAAACACCGGCGGTGTGGGTAGTGGTGGTTCACCGTGGCCGGTCTTGGGCAGTCTCTTGGTGGCGTCGAATCAGGTTCCCGTCGGCTTCATCGGTCTGGCGGTCGGTGGTTCGGCCTTGGCTTCCTGGCTTCCGGGCACCGTCTCGTTTCAAAATATCAGCAATGCGCTGCTGACTTTTGGCACCAACGGAGTGCGCGCCATCCTCTGGCATCAGGGGGAAACCGATGCCGCCAATCTGACCACCACCAGCAATTACTTCCAGATGCTCAACACCGTCATCACCCAATCACGCGTCGTTGCGGGTTGGTCGGTACCGTGGGGCATCGCCGAGGTTTCTTTTGGAGGCTCCGGGCAGGAGGCCGTCATGGCCGGGCAAAGGCTTTGCATTTACAACACGCCAAATTGTTTTCGCGGCGCACGCACTGACGATTTCCATCTCGAAGGAAAACTTTCAGATGCCGTCCACTTCAATGGCGTGGGCTTGGCCGAGCACGCGCAGATGTGGGCCAACGCGTTACTCGGGGTGCAGGACTTGACGGTAAAAAACGGGAATTTTGAATCGAACATCGCGCTGCTGGATGGCCGAACCGACTCTGCTACGCAGGTGATTGGCTGGAATCGTTTGAATGCCGCCGGCGATGGAGCGACTGCCGGTCAAAGTGGGTATATCAATCCGTCAGGCTCAACCTATCTGAACAGCGCGGACTCCATCAACGGCGGCGTTTTGACCAACATGAATGGAAAGCACGCCGCCTTCCTGTCCGGCGCGCTCGTGGGCGACGCTTTTCTCCAGACACTGCGGGCACAGCTTCAACCCAGCACCATTTATACACTCCAAGTGGCGATCGGCGTCCGCAGCGCGAGTTTTAACGTCGGTTACCAACTGGAATTCCTGACGAACGGCGTGCCGTTCGGGCCGGGCGTGGCGGGAACTGTGGCGACGCTGAACGCCCTGGCCGGAGGCAATGCCACCAACAAGTTCACGGTCGTTTCCTGTGTCGTTACGAGCGCAGTCCTAGTCGCGGCCAACCAGCAACTGGCAATTCGAATCACCCGGACTACCTCGGGCAATCTGGACTTCGATGACGCGCGGCTGACGAGCCAGTTGACCGCTTACGGTCAGTGGCAGATGACAAATTGGCATAGCCTCACCCTTTCAAACTCGCTGCCCGAATCCGACCCCGACGGCGATGGTCTGCCCAATCTGATCGAGTTTCATCTGGCGGGCGCCAATCCGCTCGCGCCCAC
>JAYWBR010000490.1:0-8979 GCA_043781315.1 Verrucomicrobiota bacterium
TTCAAGTCCTGCTATCATCGTGCCGGGTCGGAGACCGGCGCTCCCATTACGGAAACGTCTCTTTGTCCACACACGGCTCCAGCTTGCCAATCGCCGCCATGATTTCGTCGGCAACTTCCTGGTAGATTTTTTTCAGCCGCGCCTTCGAGCAGGTCTTTGCCTCGGCACGCAGGCGGTCAAAGTTCAGCGGTTGGCCGTACTTCACCGAGAGGCGCATCGGCAGGTGGAATTTTATTTTCCGGTGGTAGCACTCGAACGTGTTGAACACCCGCACCGGAACCACGACCGCGTTGGATTTGATCACGGTCAGCCCGATGCCCGAACGCGCGGGCTGCAATTTACCGTCCTTCGTCCGCGTGCCTTCGGGAAACAAAATGATCGCGCCACCGGTCAGCAGCCGTTCCAGAATCGCCTTCAACCCTGCGGCACCGCCGCCGTCACGATCCACAGGAATGGAGTTCCATTGGCGGAACAGCCAGCCGACGAACGGTTGACGAAAAAGATTTTCCCGCCCCAGATAGTTGATCCCGCGATGCACCCCGCACCCGACCAGCGGCGGATCCAGAAAGCTGGCGTGGTTGGAGGCGAGGATGACCGGCCCAGTCAAAGGCACGCGCTCGGGATTGTAAACCCGCCAGCGAAAATAGGTCGCGTACATCAGCCGAAAAAAACTCCAGCCGGCGTAGTAAACTGGATTCATGGCGGGCTTCATCTTCAGAAGAAAATTCCAAATTCCAAATTCCAAATTCCAAGGAAGCCCCGAACATCAACCTTCAAGCCCAGCCTCACATGGCATTTCGGGTTTGGAGTTTGGAGTTTGAAATTTGGAATTTTCACGACAAGCCCAGCCGCTGCTTGAGATCGGCAATGATCAGCCCGCTCGTCTCCGTCGAAGTCATGCGCGAGTTGTCAATGACCCTGGCACCCAGCGCAATCATCAGCGGCGCGGCGGCGCGCTGGCTGTCGCGCTGGTCGCGGGCGGCGAGATTTTCCTCCACCCCGTCGGCGGAACGGCGGCGCGAACGTTCCTCCAGTTTCGCATCGAGGTAGAACTTGTAATCGGTTTCGGGAAAAACATTCGTGCCGATGTCGCGGCCTTCCATGACAAGGTTGCCGAACTGGATGCAATCGCGCTGCGTCTTCTTCATCCAGTCGCGCACCTTCGGATAGGCGGCGATGTGCGACACAGCGGCGCTGGTCTCGGCGGTGCGGATTTCTTTCGCGGGAAAATAGCCGTCCACGAGCAGATGCACCTGGCCGTTCACGCATTCTAGCGACGTCTTCCATTTGCGGCACATCGCGGCGACGATCTTGGGATCGTCCACGTTGATTTTGTTCTTGTGGCAATACCAGGCGAGCGTGCGGTACATCGCGCCGGTGTCCACATAGACGAAGCCGATGGCCTTGGCCACGAGCTTGGCGTTGGTGCTCTTGCCGCTGGCGCTGGTGCCGTCAATCGCGATGACAATGGGATGCTTTTTCAAATTCAATTTTCCGTAGCTGCGTCTCGGCAGAGCGCAGCAAATATATTCAGTCAGCGGCGCTCTGCCGAGACGCCGCTACGAGATCAGTCTGCAAACAATTCTTCGTGACTCAATTTCCGCCCGGTCTTCGCGTCCAGAATCGTTGCCCCCAGCCCGTGCGGCGGTGACGCAGCGAGTTTCTGGAAGAAGTTCGGGAACGTCTTCTTCACGCAGGCAGGATTGATAATTTTTATGCCGGGCACTTTCAATCCTAGAATTGCAAAACACATCGCCATGCGATGGTCGTGGTAGGTTTCGATCTCTGCACCGTGGATCTGCGAGGGTAGGATTTCCAACGCGTCACCGGTCTCAATTACTTTTGCGCCACACTTGGTTAACTCTGTTCGTAGAGCAACGACTCGCTCGCACTCCTGAACGCGCAGCCGTCCAAGGTGGGTAAAGACCATTTTTTCGGGTGCAAACGCTGATAAAGCAATTGCTGTCATGATGCTGTCTCCCAGTTTGGTTTGGCGAGAAATGACATTGTCGAACGGAAAAACCAAAGGAAAGTCACGATCAATTTGCCACCTTGTTTCCGGCCAATTGGCAACTGTAACTTCTCCTATGTTAAAATTGTTTGACCAAACTTCAAACCTCCATTTTCCTCTCGTCCAATCGGATTTTTGCTCATCCGTTGGCTTGGGTGCCCGAAGGCGACGTGATTTGTAATTACTGTTGCAACCCCAAAAATAACTTCCACTGGATGCGTCTGGCTCAATGTTAAATTCTCCCCCACGCGCCGGAAAAACAGCTACAAGCTTGCGTGTCATCTCGATGTATGAAATTTCATCATCCTCTTGGCCTATCACCTCCACCTGCCAGCCGCCCGTTTTCGCGCACAGCAGCAGCGCCGAGGCGAACTGCGAGCTTTGTTCGATGCTAACCTTGCAAGAACGATTGGTAGGGACGTGTTCCACCGCGTCCCCATTCTCCTCTTTTGAATTTGGGACGCGGTGGAACGCGTCCTTACCATCACCGCCAAAAATCATCGCCGGCAATTTGTCATTCGCTGAATCCACGCGATAACCCAACTCGCGCAACGCCTGGAACAACGCCGCCTGCGGCCGCTCGTGCATTCGCGGCACGCCGTGCAATCGGTAAACCCCTTTGCCGAGACAGACGAACGCCGCGAGAAACCGTGCCGCCGTGCCCGCGTTGCCCACGAACAATTCCATCGGCTGCGATTCCGTGCCGCCGGGCGGAACCACGCCGCCCTTGCCATAGA
Organism: Verrucomicrobiota bacterium; assembly: GCA_043781315.1. Classification (GTDB taxonomy): domain Bacteria; phylum Verrucomicrobiota; class Verrucomicrobiia; order Limisphaerales; family CAIQOK01; genus CAIQOK01. The sequence continues at coordinate 2,749 of JAYWBR010000490.1, forward strand.
CCGTGATGGTGCGGTTGCACGCCTCGTTCGGATCCTGCCGCACGTCCACCATGAAACCGAGTTCCTGCAAACACTCGGTCATGATCTGCGTGTCCTCGCTCCACAACGCGCCGGTGAGCGTGACTTCGCCCTCGGCGAGGGCGGCGAGAATCAGCGCGCGGTTCGTGATGCTCTTGGAGCCGGGCACGGTGATCTCGGCGCACACAGGCTGGGCGAGCGGGACGATTTCGATGAGATCAGGTAAAGACATTTTAACCACGGATGGACACGGTCTGCAAACCGATTTAGATATTCATAAAATAGCGAAATCCCGCGTAAAACAAAGCTGAATTCGCTCTAACGGGTCATTATTTCGGGTTACTTTTGGCTGCTTTCACTGACACTTTAACTGACAGTTAAGCGGCAAAGTCACTTAGCCGGATCAAATTCGTCCCGTTCCGATTCCAGAAAACCGGCCTCGGCAAAACGGCGGACAATTTTCCTGAATCTAGGGTCGGGGCTGTTCACGAAGTCCCGCGAAATCCACCGGTTTTTCAAACCGGTTTTGGCAATCGCTTTTCCGTGAATGTCCAAAACTTTCTCCGTGTATTTGAAAAAGCCAAAGATGGTTTCGCGCTGGTGTTCATCGGTGAGAATTAAGACAACGGCTTTGCTTGGAATAATCCGCGCTGCGCCGTGCTGTTGGTCGTGATTCCAAACCATGCCCGCCGCTGGCAGGACAACTCCCTTCAAGCGTTCATCCTCAACCGGAAAACCCGTCACCAAACGGCGGGCAAATTCCTTGCGCTCCTGTGAGTCAAATGACGCGTTTAGCACAAGGGTCGGGCTGAATCCCATTTTCTTGGCTTCGGCCTCAACGGATTTCACGAATTTTTCCAAGTCGCCAGATTTTGTTTTGGCGGATGCGGCGAAACTAAAATGATAGCTCAATCCCATAGAACCCCCTGATTTTCTGGCATCGAATGAAATGTGTCGAGAGTGAATCCAGATTCATGCGCAGTGCCGCGCAAGCGATGTGTGTTTCGTTTCATGGTGGGTTGGCATACCAACCGCATGAGCGAGCTTCCTGCAAAGGGCTTCGTTGAACACCAGCCCTTCAAAACGCTCGATGGCGGGTTTAAGAATATGTGTGCTGGGCGCTCCTCCCAGCGGGATGGAAATCTGGCCGTTCAAAATATGCACCGCAATTTTGTCCTGCGCTCCGGCTAATGAAAGCCGGATGCCTTCTTCTCCAGCCATGAGCGGACGGCGCGGCAAGGTTTTTAGAATTTCTGCCAATGCCTGACGGGTGAGCGGGCGATAGCTAGTGGTTGCCGGAAAACGTTACGACCCTTGTTTCTGTTGGGTTTGGTGGTGATTTGAGTGTGCGAATGTTGGCGGGAGTTTCGGTGTCTGAACCTGCAACATTCGTCGCTGTTCTCCACCCTGCGCCATCATTTCCGAACCCAGCCCGATCTGCAAATCACGCCCATTGAAAAGATTCGTCTGCCGCTCAAGAGCCGCGACGAACTGCCACCGATCCTCGCGGGTCTCCAGTGGATCTGGATGCACCCCACGCTCAAGGCCGAGATCTTCGCCCTGCTGGAAGCCAAAATCCTCGCCGGCAAACAGGCCCCCGGGCGCACCGGCATGGATCTCTGGCAGATCCTCGTGCTGGGCGTCGTGCGGCAGATGCTGGGCGTGCCCGCTACGCCGTGGGGTGAGGATGCCAAAGCTTTCGGTCATCAAACCCTGCGGGACAACGTCGCGCTGCTCGATGACGAACTGCGCCAACAGATCAATGCGCGCATTGCGGCGGCGGGACGCGCGGTGTTCGCAAAAAAAGCCGGCGCGCCCGGCGCGGCGCTTGAACTCAAGGTGGACAGTTACGTGGTGGAGACCGACGTGCATTTTCCCACCGACTTGAACCTGCTCTGGGACGCCGGCCGCAAGTGCGTGGACTTGATTGAAGGGTATCGCGCGGGTGTGATTAAAGTCGGGTGAGGCGAAAGGTGAAAGCTGTGCATTCAAAGGGAAAGTGCGGTAGGGCGCGACGCTCCGCGCGACGCACTTTCAGGATTGAACAACCGGCGCGGAACGGCCAATCTTCATGACGGAAAGAAAATAAAAAACGATACGCGTTTGGAATTATGAAGACACCTGCACTGCCGCCCACACCGCATTCACCCCGAACCTACGCAGGTCCGTCTGCCGCCGAAGTGCTCGCGCAGCGCAAGCAGTTCATGAATCCGGGGATTTTTCTCTACTACAAAAACCCGCTCATGCTCGTCGAGGGCAAGATGCAGTACGTCTGGGACGAAACCGGCAAGCGCTACCTGGACGGCCTTGGCGGCATTGTCACCGTGAGCGTGGGGCATTGCCATCCGCACGTCGTCGCGGCGGCGAACCGGCAGAACGAACTTTACCAACATTCGACGACGATTTATTTGCACCCGAACGTCGGCGCGTTTGCCGAGAAGCTCGCGTCGAAAATGCCCGGCGACTTAAAGGCGTGCTATTTCGTGAACTCCGGTTCGGAAGCCAACGACCTCGCCATGCTCATGGCGCGGGCCAGCACGGGCAACTACGACATGATCGCGCTGCGCAACGCCTATCACGGCGGCAACGCATCGGGCATGGGCGTCACCGCGCACAGCACCTGGAAATACAACGTGCCGCACAGTTTCGGCGTACATCACGCGCTCGCGCCGTATCCGTATCGCGGCGTTTACGGCTACGACGTTGCCGATGCCGGAAAAAAATACGCGAACGATGTGAAAGAAGTGATTGATTTTGCGACGCCGGGAAAAGTGGCCGGTTTCATCGCCGAGTCCATTCAAGGCGTCGGCGGCTTCGTGGAATTTCCGCAAGGCTATCTCAAGCAGACTTACGAATACGTCCGCGCGGCCGGCGGCGTGTGCATCGCGGACGAAGTGCAGACGGGCTTCGGCCGCACCGGCACACATTTCTGGGGCTTTGAAACGCAGGACGTGATTCCCGACATCGTCACGATGGCGAAGGGAATTGGCAACGGCTGCCCGCTCGCGGCGGTCGTCACGACGCACAAGATCGCCTCGTCGTTGCAGGGGAAAATTCACTTCAACACGTTCGGCGGCAATCCCGTCGTCAGCGCGATGGGCAAGGCCGTGCTCGAAGTCATCGAGCAGGAAAACTTGCAGGCGAACTCGCTCAAGCTCGGCAATTACATTCTCGCCGGCCTGAACAAGTTGAAAGAGAAACATCAAATCATCGGCGACGTGCGCGGCAAGGGTTTGATGCTGGGCATCGAGATGGTGAAGGATCGCGTGACGAAGGTGCCGGCCTCCGCCGAGTGCGCCGCCGTGCTCGAACATGCGCGCGACCTGGGCCTGCTTATCGGCAAGGGCGGCTTGTGGGGCCAGACGATCCGGTTCGCGCCGCCGATGTGCATCACGCAGGCGGACGCGGATTTTCTGCTGGAAGTTTTGGACGCGGCCTTCGCAAAGTTGCAAGCGTAGTCTCGCGCAACATTTTCGCATCGTTATGAATGCCTTCCTGAACCAGTGGCTGGAGTTGATTCTTCGCTGGATCCACGTCTTCGCGGGCATCATGTGGGTCGGGGCCACGTTTTATTTCACCTGGCTGGACGGGCGGTTCACGGAGTTGGAGGAGCACGCCAAAAAAAATCCCGACGACAAGAATCCGGAAAAATTCGTGTGGATGGTTCACAGCGGCGGCTTTTACCTGGTTGAGAAACAGAAAAATCCCAAGCTCATGACGCAGACGCTGCACTGGCTCAAGTGGGAGGCGGCGATCACCTGGCTCTCGGGGTTTCTGCTGTTCGCGCTGATGTATTACCATCGCGGCAACCTGATTGATTTCGAGGGCGCGCCCATCAGCAAAGTGATTTACGGCGAGGGTCTGACGTTCAAGGGCGGCAGCCACGGCGCGATTTTGAAAACGATTCCCGAAGATGCGGAAAAGGATTTGAAACTCCCGGTGGTGCCGAAGAGTCCTTCCAATCATTTCAAAAACTTTTTGCTCGCGGCGAAGGGGCAGGAGAAATGCCGTTCGTCATTCGCGATTGCCGGCCCGTTGTGCCAGACGCTGGCGCTGGGCATCATCGCGCAGCGTGTCAACGCCAAGTTGGAATTCGACGCGGTGAAAAAACAGATCACGAACCACGCGGTGGCCAACAGCCTGCTCGTCGGCCCGCCGCCGCGCAAAGGGTGGGAACAGTTTTACAAAGTTTGAGGCCGCTGTCGGGGAAACCAAAGCACCGCAGATAAACGCGGATGAAGAAGATGTGTTTGGCGTTGGGCACGCTCAGTTTGCGGCTGATGACGTCGCGCGGGAGGAGGTCGCGGTCGCCATAGACTTCCGTGCTGATGCGCCACGGTTTGCCGTCGCCGCCCAATCCGCTGCGGCCGATCTCCAGCGAGCGCCGGTATTTTTGGAGGCTTTCCTGGGATCTGCGCCCGATGACCATGGCTTCGCCGACGCTCTTCATCTGCGGGGTGAGCGTGGGGTCGGCCTGTGGGAATTTCTCGAAGGCAAAGCGCGGCCAACGAAAGTGTTGAAAGTATGGACTAACTGGACTAATGTTACGGCAATGAAAACAGTCAACGTTCACGAAGCGAAAACAAACTTTTCCAGACTGCTCGCCACGGTGGAGGATTCAAGCGAATCATTTGTCATCTGCCGCAACGGAGAACCGGTTGCCGACCTTGTGCCGCACAAGCGGGCGATCCGGATCAAGCCGCATCCAATTTTGGGCAAAATGAAAATCAAATACGATCCGATCGAACCCGCCACTGAAACCGAATGGCCGCGGAGGTTCCGGTGATTCTTGACACCTGCGCCCTGCTGTGGCTGGCCAGCGGCAGCAAAAAATTAAGCCGTGCCGCGCTCAAGGAGATCAACGAAGCCCCGGCGATTTATGTTTCAGCCATCAGCGGGTTTGAAATCAGCCTCAAAGTTTCCAGTGGCAAACTGGAACTTTCGCATCCCGTTGAAAAGTGGTTTAGGCAGGTGGTGGATCATCACGGGCTGACGATTCTTCCGCTGACGCTCGATGTCTGCATCACGGCGGCGAAATTGCCTGCCGTTCATGACGACCCTTTTGACCGTTTCATCATCGCCACGGCCAAACTGCACGACTTGACCGTGGTGACGACCGATGAACAGTTTGAGAAATATGGCGTGACGGTGATTTGTTGAACCTTCCGTGCCGCTGCGGCCAATCTCCAGCGAGCGCAGGCATTTTTGCAGGCTTTCCTTGAACGTGCGGCCGATGGCCATCGCTTCGCCGACGCTTTTCATCTGCGTGGTGAGCGTGATGGCAGCCGTCTGCAAAGACCTTGCGAAATGGTGGCCGTGCGCCAGCACCTCGAAGGCAAAGCGCGGAATCTGGGTGACCACGTCTACTGCCCGTTTTACGGCGAGCGCACGCGGTAGTATTGGGTGGCGTTGTTCGTGGCCTGCAGATCGGTGAATTGATACGTGCCCGGCGGATTCTCCACGGGCGCACCCAGCACCGTCCAGTTAGTCAGCGGCAAAGCCACGTTGGTGCTGCCCAGCACGGTGAAGGGCAACCCGCTCAGGTTGGTGAAGCTCAATTGGAACGCGCCGCCGTTGAACTGGCTGCTGCCTCTCAGGCTGAAGGCGACCAGCACATTGGTCGCTTGGGACTCATAGGCGCCCATGTCCACGATGGCAGAGATCATGCGCGGATTTCCGTCCAGATCCAGGGCTGTGGTCACGTAGGCGTTATCCCCGGTATTGCGGCAAGGCGAGGAGGACTGCAAATGGTAGTCGCCGCTCCCGGCATTCACGAATTGCGGATCAGCATCGATATTTCCTGCGCCGGCCGGGAGCGGCAGCGTGCAGGAATTGGCGTACACCCCGTTATAATAATTTAAGTAATTAACATTCCCACCCGTATTAAGATAGACAATGCAGTTTACTGCGCTCGCAAACGCCAGGCCGCCGCAGCGGTAGGTTGTTAAGTTGCCAGCAATGGTGCAGTTGGTGAAATTTCCAGAGTAGGCACCCCCGCCCTCTTGGGAAGTGTTGCCCGCGAGCAAACAGTTATTCATCGATGCGCTGAAGCCACCGCCACCTTGCGAGGTGCCGATATTCTTAAGGGAACTTCCAAAAACCACCACTTATAAAAACGGGTATTCCGGGACTTTAGTGGGTAGAAGACGGAAAAGACAGCTTTTAGAGGGAAAAATCATGGAACCCGCGACAAGAGGAGTGAGTCGGCCTGGG
>JAYWBR010000491.1:0-8975 GCA_043781315.1 Verrucomicrobiota bacterium
CCCCGGATGCCACCACAAAAATACTCCCCACGATTACGCGAGTCGCGGAGCGACGGAAGAAAGTAGTTCACCGACGCTGATACCGTGGTGAACGAGCCAAGTCAAACCCAGCCCCGGATGGGGCGAAAGAGATTTCTGTTGGTTGGTTTCGGGATGCGGCCGGAGCGCGGCTGTGCCCGCAAGGCCAGCCGCAGTGGGCGGATGATTCGGAAACGTCAGAATTTAGTAGCGTGCTGCGGCTGGTCTGCGACACAGCCGCGCTCCAATCTATTTTCCCCGATGCCTGCTTTGCCGGGCCGAAGTGAAAGCGCCAGAGGCTGGCGCAGTCTAAGACGCTCCGCGTTGTCTGATGTTCACGAACCGCGCGCCAGCGTCCTGGAGTGCGGTGGCCCTCCACCGCTTTTCATTTACCGATCGAAGTGCGTAAATCTTTTTCCAGGCGGGCGAAGGCGCGTTCAAAGGCGGCGGGGGTCTTCCAGTTCGAGAAATCGGGGAGGTGATATTTGCGGACGGCTGCCGCCAAAGCTTCGCCGGTGGCCGAGTCCAGACACGTTCATTTTTTTTCAACGGCGCGGAATCCGTCAACCGGATGGGGAAAAGGAAAACCAGCCGACCGCATTGCGTGGGCTATTTACTTTTCAAAACCATTTCAGCAATAAAATCTGCATTGAGCGAGTAAACTGATCGCTGAATGGCAGCAAGCAACGGGGTGTCAGATTCTAAGTCAGGCTTTGTAGTCTTCAAGCTCCACACCAACCAGTAGGCTATAGAGTTGGCAACTTTCGTCTCATCTTCAGATAACAGCCTTCCGAACGCGGGAATCTCGTCAGCAGAAAAAGCCCCTCGATCAATTCCCAGAAGAAAGTATAAGAGCGCCTGCATCGCGGGCATATACCGATTCCGAACTGAAGGTGCTATGTTTTGCACCACATCTTTATGGAAAGCGGCGTAGTCGTCAGGCCCGAGACGCCGTTCAATCCGAAGCATTGAGGAGATTATTGTGGCTGCTTGGAAGAGATCATTGAATAGATTTGCGCTCGCGTAAGTTTGAATCTGTGGATGTTTTTCCCGAATAACAGGTTCGATTTCGCAGGCCATGTTGAATGACCACATCAAAATCTACTTTCCGGCAGAATCAATTTTTTTGCGGATATCTTCCGATGATGACCTTTGCGAGTTCATATAATTTCACTTCGGCATTTCCAGTTTCACCTTCGCCGCCACTTGCGCCACGTCTTTGTCGCCGCGTTTCATGGTTCAGTCACGCCCAGATCCCGACAGATTTTCCGCGCCAGGAATTTATTGATCTCCGTGTGGCGTGGAACGGCGGAACGAAGATTTCTCGCCAGGTTTCCCCACCAGGAATGATTGCCTCCCTCGCGGATGAGAACGCAACCCTGAGTCGCCAGATGTCGGATGAACTCCCGCCGTTTCACACGAGGATGGCGGCTTCTTCAAAATCACTTTGCGCGGCGGAACGAGCATCTTCCCGGTTAAACTCCAGTGCCTCTTTCAAAGCGGAACGCAGATTCTTCAAAAGTTCAGCGCGGGTCTTGCCCTGTGAGTTGACTCCGGGAATTTCCTCCACCCAACCGATCCACCAACCGTCGTCCTGCTTGATGACTGCATTGAACGTGCGTTTCATGGTTGCACCTTACTGAATTACTTCGGCATTTGCAATCCAACCTTCGCCGCCACTTGCGCCACGTCTTTGTCGCCGCGACCGGAGAGGTTCACGATGATGAGCGCGTCCTGACCCAGCTTCGGCGCGCGCACCATGCACTCGGCCACGGCGTGGGCGCTTTCCAGCGCGGGGATGATGCCTTCGAGCCGCGCGAGTTTCATGAAGGCGGCGAGCGCCTGATCATCGGTGGCGTAGGTGTATTCGGCGCGGCTGGCGTCGCGCAGCCAGGCGTGTTCCGGCCCGACGGCGGCGTAATCGAGCCCGGCGCTGACGCTGTGCGTGGATTGGATCTGGCCGAATTCGTCCTGCAAAATGTAGCTGCGCGTGCCTTGCAACACGCCAAGCGAGCCGCCTTGAAACCGCGCCGCGTGCTGCTCGGGCTTTATGCCGAGTCCGCCGGCTTCCACGCCGACGAGCTTCACGGACTCGTCGTCGAGGAACGGATAAAAAAGTCCGATGGCATTCGAGCCGCCGCCGACGCACGCGATGAGCACGTCCGGTAGACGCTTTTCTTTTTCCAAAATCTGCGCACGCGCCTCGTCGCCGATGATGCGCTGGAAATTCCGCACCATCACCGGATACGGATGCGCGCCGTAGGCCGTGCCGAGAATGTAATGCGTGTGGCGGAGGTTCGTCACCCAGTCGCGCATGGCTTCGTTGACGGCTTCCTTCAAAGTCTTTTGTCCCGCGTGAACCGGCACGACTTCCGCGCCGAGCATTTTCATCCGATAGACGTTGAGCATCTGGCGCTCGCAATCCACTGCGCCCATGTAGATGACGCATTTCATCCCGAACATCGCCGCGACGGTGGCCGTGGCGACGCCATGCTGGCCCGCGCCGGTCTCGGCGATGATGCGCGTCTTGCCCATGCGTTTAGCGAGGAGGATTTGCCCCATCGCATTGTTGAGCTTGTGCGAACCGGTGTGCAGCAAATCTTCGCGCTTGAGATAAATTTTAGCGCCGCCAAGTTCCTTAGTAAGTCGTTCGGCAAAATAAAGCGGTGTCGGACGACCCGCAAATTCCTTAAGATAATACGCCAGCTCCTTATGAAATTCCGGATCGTGCTGGGCGCGGAAGTATTCTTCTTCCAGCTCCTGCAACGGATGCATTAACGTCTCGGGCACATAACGTCCGCCGTAAGGACCGAAGTGGCCCTGGGCGTCGGGCAGATTGTTCGCAACGACTTTGCTCATGGCTGGATTTTCACGCAAAGACGCAAAGACGCAAAGGAAAAAAATCCCAAGCGCCAACCTCCAAGCTCCAGAGAAGCTCCAAGCAGCAACCTTCAAACGCGCAGTTGTCGGCGGCGGTTTTGAATATTGGAGCTTCTACTGACCTAATTCTTTTACCAGCCTGAGGAAGCCTTCACCTTCACCACATCTTTTCCCCGGGCGCGGAGTCAGGATTCACTGCAAGCGCAGCCCGACCCGATAATACAATGCGGACGCGCTGGGGGAGTTGGTGCATGACCGGGGCAGGTTGTCGCCGATCACATTCGTGTAGCCGGCCACGCCCTGCCAGCCGCCGGTGGTCAGACTGGGGCGGCTTTGCAAATCATAGAGCAGATTGTTGGCGATGAAACCGGCCGTCGCGCCGGAAACGGTCGGAAAGCTGACGGCGATGTTTGTGTTGGTTATGGCGACGTTGAGCGACGGCAAGATGGTTTCATTACCGGCAAAGGGCGAAGAAGAGATGGCCTTCACGTCCACGAAATCGCCGGGCTCGCCGTTGAACGCCGGGTCAAGGCGCAGTTGCGTGATGAGGCCGCTGTAATTGTTCGAGGCGGCGAGGTTCAGTTCGTAGGTGTGAAATTGTCCGTCGGCGAGGACGGGGAATCTCGCACTGCGCGCTTCGGACAGTCCGCCCGCGCCGTTGGTTTCCCAAAAGAGTTGTCCGGTGGCGCGTCCCGCCGGATGCGCAATCTGATAGGAGGCGCGGATGTAAAGTTTAGGAACGTCCACGGCCCTGAACGCCGTCGCGGGCGACCAGATTTGCGGGTCGCTGCCGTTGAGGCTGACGCGGACGCGATTGTTTGTGAGCGGCCAGCCCGAGTCCGTGGCGAGCATATAGGACCAATGCTGGCGGTTTGTATTGAAAACAAAATCGCACGCGGGCCGGTAAGTTTGCGCGTAAACCCAATCGCGGATTTGCGCCACCGTGCCGAGAATCAATTGATACGTGAACGTGTATTCGATGTTGCTGTCGAGAATCTCGCGCTGCACCGGGGACATGTAGCCGGTGGGGTCGGCGTTCGGGCCACCGGTGTTGGGAGTGGAGTTGAATCCGCCCCCGAACTGGATCGCGCCGGGATGAAAAATCCCCAGCCCCCAGCCGTTGGTGTCCACGAGCGCGGCCCAGCTCTCGGTCGCGCGCCATCGAATCCACGCCGGCGGGCCGGGCGCTGGCAGGTTCGTGATCGCATCGCCGGTGAACGGCGCGTTGCCCGCGTAGGTGAATAGGCGATACAATTTGCCGATGGTGTAAACGGCGGGCAGTTCCTGGTCGCGCGCGGAGAATTGTTGCGTTGTGTCCGTGCGCGCGTTGAGAAGGCGGTTGCTGACGGTGACGACATCGCCGGTGAGCCGCAGCCAAGACTCAAAAGTGCATTCGCCGGGCACGTTGTTCAGCGCCCATTGCATGGGGCGACATTTCACGTAGAGCGTCTGGCCGTCGTTGGTGTGCGCGAGAATTGGGGAGGGATGGCCGTAGACATCGCCGGTCTGGATGGGATTCCACGGCCAGTTCGTCCACGCGGGATGGACGTTGTTGCGCGGGTCGTAAGGCTGCGGGCCGGAGTAATAGGATTGCTGGATCTGCCGGCCGAGGTCGTAGTTGTTGATGAGGTTGTTCGTGCTGCCGGACTGTGAGAGGTAAGTGATCGAGCCGCCCTTGGCCAAGTCCACGCCGACTTTCACCACGCCATTGTCGAGGTAGCTTTCCGCCGCGAGCGCGCAAACTGGCGGCGACAAAAAAAATGCGACAGCAGCGAAATGTAACAGCGCAACGCGGCGGAGCCGCAACCCTTGGAGCGCGGACCGCCGAGTCCGCGAGTTCTGGTTTCGTGTGTGGGTTCGCGCGGACTCGGCGGTCCGCGCTCCTGGAAAATCCTCGCGGCGCGCGACGACTCTGACAGATAGCGCTGCGGGGCGTTTCTCTCTCATAATCAACCCACGCTGCGCACCGCCTGAATGAACGAGCGGATTTTTGCCGCGTCCTTTTTGCCGGGCGCGGATTCTACGCCGCTGGAAATATCCACGCCGAACGGTTGGACTTGCTTCACTGCGGCGGCGACGTTCTCCGGCGTCAAACCGCCCGCGAGAAAGATTGGTTTGCCGAATTTTCTGGCTGCGACTGCCAAGTCCCAGTTGAACTTCGCGCCCGTGCCGCCGCGCGCTTCGGGCGAGAAAGCGTCGAGCAAGTAGGCATCGGTTGGATAATTTGGCAGCGCGTCCAGTGACGCCGCATCGCGGATGCGGAAGGCTTTCATGCTCATCACGCCGAACTGGGTGCAGAACTCGGGCGGCTCGTCGCCGTGAAATTGCAGCATGGTCAAGCCGCATTCGGCGATGGCGCGCGTGACCAGGTCGGCATCAGGATTCACGAACACGCCGACTTTGAGAACGAACGGCGGCAGCGCGCGGGCGATTTGAGTGGCGGCTTGCAGCGAAACGTGGCGCGGACTTTTTTCGTAAAACATCAGCCCGATCATGTCCGCGCCGGCCTCGGCGGCGGCAACGCCGTCGGCCTCGCTGGTGATGCCGCAGATTTTCACTTTGACGCTCATGGAGGGCGGAGCATCGCATTGCGCGGGGAAATTCTCAACCTGTTCCGTAGCGGCGGGCGTCCCGCCTGCCGTAGAGCCGCGGCGTCCCGCCCGGCGGAAAAAACGTCCACCAACAGAAACCGCTAAAAATTCAGGAGCCGTTGAAAAGTTTGGACGCTTATTCCGGGCGGCAAGATGCCGGCCCTCTACGGCAGGCGAGACGCCTGCCGCTACTTTCCCCCGCCCAGCATTTTCAACCAGCTCGCCGGATTTTTCAGTGTGTCCGCGTACCCGCGTTCGCCCATAACCACGGCGGCGACGAACTCGGTGAGCCGTTGTCCCTGCCAGCGGAAAGCAGCGGTGCGGAGGCTGGGATATTCGTAGAGCACCTTCGCCAGAAATCGTCCGGCCCGCAGATCGCGGAGAATGTTTTTTTCGAGCAACGTCTGGTAGCAGGCGGCGGCAATTGAAACATCGAGGCGCGCTACACCGAGCGCCTCGGCGGCGAGTTGTCCGCTTTGCCACGCGTAGGAAATCCCTTCCGCCGTGATCGGATCCGCGAGTCCCGCCGCGTCGCCGACCAGCAGCACCCGTCCGCGAGCAAGCGGCTCGCGTCGTGGTGCGAGTGGAATCAGGTAGCCGTGTTTCTCGGCTTTCAAAATTTGGGTGAGGCCGATGGCTGCGAGATAATTTTCAAGTTTGGCCGGTAAGTTTTGATTCGTTCGGCTCGTGCTGAGAATGCCGACAGAAACATGGTCGCGCTTGGGAAAAACCCACGCGTAACCTGAATCAATGCAATCAAAATCAAACCGCGCCGTGTGGCCGAACCGCGCAAAATCTTCCGGGGAAAGTTGCAGTTCCCATTCAAGCGCGGGGGCGAGCTGCGGCAACGGCGACCAGCCATTCGTCTTGGCCGTGAGACTGTGAACACCATCCGCACCAATGACGAAGCGCGCGCGAAACGACTGTTGTTCCGTGGCGATTTCAACGAACTCCTCCCGCTGCAACACGTTTTTGACGAGACAGGATTCGATCAGTTCCGCGCCCAGCTTCTGCGCTTCTCGCACCAGCACTTGATCCAGTTCCGCGCGCATGGTCATGGAGACGATGGGTTCGGCGCGCGTGGCCGTGTAGCTGAGTTTGGCGGCGAGAAAATTCAAGGTGATCGCGTGGCACTCGCGCTCCACGACAGCAGCGACCTCGTCCGGCATTTGCCGGCGGACGCGATGAAGCAAACCGCCGCCGCAGGTCTTGTAGCGCGGCAACGCGGCCTTTTCCAAAATCAAAACGGAAAACCCCCGGCGCGCCAGCCCGCCGGCTGCCGCGCTTCCTCCGGGGCCGGCGCCAATCACGGCGACGTCATAAATTTTCTGCGGGGAAAAATTCACCGGGCCGGAGTATCGGGGCAAATCCTGCGGCCGGTCAAACGCCATCCGGTCGCGCCGTTTATTCGGGTGTGATGACAACCGGGTGAGGGTAACGCATCGTCCTCGTCGTCGCTCTCGTCCTCGTCCTCGGTTTTATTGATCGATTCCGAGGACGACGACGAGGACGAGAACGAGGAGGAGCATTCCTTCAAGCACAGCCTCACCCGACTTTAATCACACCCCGTTTGTTTCACGCCGCCGCCGACTGGCAGACCGGAAATAAACTGGCCAACCCCCGGCGGCACTGGCAGTTTCCGCCGCAGATTTTATATGAACACTTTCACAACCTGGCTTCTCTCGGCAGCGGGCATCGCGGCGGCCGCCTTGGTCTCAACGGGCCGCGCGGCGGACGCGGGCACGAATTCGTTCGGCTTCAGCGGGCGCGAGATTTTTCCGGTGGAAAACGGCATCAGCCAGTTGCACGTCGCGGATCTGGACGGCGACGGCTTGAACGACCTCGTCGTGGTGAACAACGCCCGCTCCCGCATCAACATCCTTTACAACCAGACGGGCCAGACCAACCTCACGCTGAAACCCAAGCCCGCCGGCCGACTGGAAATCAACGAACTCCCGCCGGACGCGCGGTTCCGCATCGAATCCGTCGCTTCCGAAAAACGCATCTCCGCGCTCGTCGTCGCCGATTTGAACGGCGACGCCAAACCCGACCTGGCCTACTACGGCGAGCCGAACGAACTCATCGTCCAATACAACGAAGGCACCAATGCTTGGAGCGCGCCCAAACGCTGGCCGATTGACGACGGCCTGCTTTCCGCCAACGCGCTCGTCGCCGGCGATCTGAATGGCGACGGCCGCACCGACCTCGTCCTGCTCTCCGAAAAGAATATTTATTTCCTCGCGCAGAAGGCCGACCACACGCTGGCCGAGCCGGTGAAAATCCCCTTGTCCTCGCCGGTGAAGGCCGTGCAGGTGCTCGACGTGGACGGCGACGGCAGGAGCGATCTGCTGCTGGTGGACTGGGAGAACCGCTACCCGTTCCGCTTCCGCCTGCAAAAGCCGAACGGCGAGCTGGGGCCGGAAAATTATTTTCCCATGTCGCCCATCCGCTCGTACTGGGCGGACAATCTGGAGACCAATGCCAAAGTCCAGGTCATCACCATTGCGCAGAATTCCGGCCGCGCGCAGATCTCCGAATTCAACCGCCAGCCCGCCGAAAAACTTGCGGGCACTTTTCTCAAGGGCCAGTTCCAGGTCTTGCCGTTGAACAAAACCGACAAGGCACGCCGCGGCATTTTGTGGGCCGATGTGGACGGCGACGGCCGCCCGGATCTGCTGGCGGCCGAGCCGGAGAGCGGACAAATTTCCATCTACTTCCAGGAAAAAGACGGCTCACTTTCGTCGCCGAAAACTTTCCCCACGCTCGCCGGCATCAGCGAACTCGCCGTGGCGGATTGGGACGGCGACGGGCGCCCGGAAATTTTCATGTTGAGCGCGGATGAAAAGCAGATCGGCGTCACGCGGCTCGACGACAAGCAGCGGCTCCCCTTCCCCACGCTCATTTCGCTCGAAGGCAAGCCGCTCGCGATGGCGGTCGGCAAATTGAAACCCGGCGCGGCCACCACGCTCGCGGTCATCGTGGACACTGACGGCAAACGCTCGCTCGTCACGCGCACGGCCGAGAGCAAAACGAATCGCGTGCAGAAATTGAGCGAGACGTTCAAAGCCAACCCCACGCTGCTGGCCTTTCACGACGTGGATCAGGACGGCCTCGCCGATTTGGTCGTGTTGATTCCCTACGAAAAAGTGAAGGTGCTGCGTCAGGTGGCGGGAAAAGATTTTGAAGAACTTGACATCGCCCCGCCGGGCGGTTCCCTCGAACAGCCGTGGCTGACCACCGCCGACGTGGATGGCGACGGCAAACCGGAACTGCTCCTGCCGCAGAAAAATTTCCTCCGCGCCGTGGTCGCGCAGCCCGACCCGGCCGCGCCGGCCTCGACCAATAAAACTCCGTGGACATTCAAGGTGAAGGAACAGATCAACGGCGCGGCCAGCAACTCGCGACTCATCGCCGCGACCGCCGTGCCGAACGGCACCAACGCCGTCGCGTCGCTCTTCCTGCTCGATGCCGAGCGCAAGACGCTGA
>JAYWBR010000492.1:0-2936 GCA_043781315.1 Verrucomicrobiota bacterium
ATAAATCAATCTCTCTCTCTTCTCTGAGTCACTCTCACGCGGTTTTTACCAATTGAGAGAGAATCCGCCCGCGCACGAGACTCCCCAGGGTAAAAACTCCTTTTTAGTAAAAACTCCTTTTTAGTAAAAACTCCCCAAAAAAGAACGCGCCATTTGCGATCTGGCGCGTTTTGATTGGCCGTCCGCTGTCTTGCCCTCGGCTATTCGTGAAGGGAAACCACCCGCAGTTCATTGACGCGGAACATCGGCTTGCCCGGCAGTTCGCTGGTGATGAATTCGTCCGCCCCCAGCCGGATTGCCGCCGCCAGGTTCAGCGCATCGCCCGCCGCCAGTCCATATTTGCCCGCCAACGCCAGGGCCGCCAGCCCCAGCGCCGCGCTGAACGGTTCGCACCGATCCGCCTGGTCAAAGTGTTCGTTGAAAAACCCCACCTCCGCCCGCCGCTTTTCAAACGTGGGCTTGGGCAGAAGTTCCAGCCGCACGTTGTCACTGGTCAAAAATTCGCGGCTGTCACTGGCCAAAATCTCCTTGGCCTTGGCTGCGCGGGGCGAGCCGCCGCGCCACGCCAGCAGCAACACGCCGGAATCCAGAAAGGTTTTCAATGATGCCTCCCGCGCCGTTCCTGCAATTCGGCCGCCACCGCCTCATCGCTCAACAGCGGGCCACGTTCCGCCGCCCCCCGGTCTAACATGGCCTTGAGCCGCCGCCCGCGCGCCGTGGTCGGCTGCCACGCCGCATCCTTGCGCTGAAGCTTCTCCGCCACCGCCGAGAGGATGAACCGGCTTCGACCGTTCCCCGCCGCCGGCAACGCCTGGAACAGCTTCCACGGCACTTTCACGCTGACCATTTTGCTCGAAGTCATACCGCTAGTATTACTTTAACCAGGGCAACCCGTCAAGTTTTCAGCTTTAATTTGCCCGTCCCCGTCCGAACGAGCCGGTGCCGTAAATAACCGTCTTCAGAAATGGCCTTGAAGACCGTGCTTTCGCCCGTGCCAAACACCTCCTTGATCCGTTTGGCGATGGCCGCCGCCTTCATTTCCTCCCCGTCCAGAACTTGCGTGAGCATTTCCTCCGTCACCGCCCGGCGCGATTCATCGCCCGGATTGTCCCACTGGCTCCAGTCAAAGTCCGGGCAGGCTTCAAACGTGCCGCTCTTGCGATGCCACGCCGTGCGCGTGCCATATTCGCGCAACCATTCCGGTTTGCAATCGTTCGCCTTGGCCACCTCGAACACGATGCGGTCATCATCCATCGAAGTTGACCCCGCTTGCACCACGAACACCGTCCGCGAAGTCGAGCCGAGCGCCAGCGAACCGCTCAATTCGTGCAGGAGTTCCCGCCCGCCCTTGCGCCGCTGGCCGTTTTCGTTCCGGGGCTTCCGCAAATGCGCCACGATCACCAGGCACGGCATGGGTCTGCCAAAGAACGCCCGCCGGATGTTTTGCAAGGCCTCCTTGTAATCGCTCTGCCCGTCGTCGCTCGAAACGTCATTCCACGGGTCAACGACGAGCATTTGAAACGGCCACTTGTCATAGAGCCGCAACAGTTCGGCTCGGAAATCCGCGTTGCCAAACGCCATGCCGCTCGGCAGTGAGCGCGAGACACGGATGAAATCGTTGAATTGCTTGGGCACACTTGAAAACTCCTCCTTCAACCGGTTGCCCGAATTTTCCGTCTGCAAAATCAGCGTCCGCCACTGCGAGCGCACGGGATAATTTTGCCAGCGATTATTTCCGCGCGCCCCCGCCACTGCGAGCGACGTGGCGAGCCGCGATTTGCCAACGCCCGGTTCCCCGCCCAACGTCACCACCTGCCCGCGCAACACCAGGCCGTCCCCGATGAGAAAATCATCGGGATCGGGTTCGTAATCCATCGCCTCTGCTGGCGAGATCACGTCCAGCAGCTTTTGCGTCGTGCCGATTTTGGACGCCTGCTCAAAGATTTCCGAAAACTCGGTGCGCAACTGTTCCGGCGTCAATTCACTGGCGTGCGCCAGTTCCCCGAGCCGAGCCTGCTTTTGCAGCGTCCACCGCCGCAACGCGAACAATTTCAGATCCGCCAGGTAGTCCGGGAAGTTCAGCGCGCTGACCACCTTGTTCGGCAACGTGGGGAGGTAGCCGAATCCGCCTGCGTCTTCCAGGAATTTATTGTCCCGCAAGTATTGGTTCACCGTCACCACGTCCACGGCGTGCTGTTCCATCCGCAATTGCACACACGCCGCGTGAATCGTCTGGTGCCGCAGATCGTAGAAGAGCGCCGGGCGAAGCTGGAGCAGCAACGCCTCCACTTCCGCCTGGCTTTGCTGTTCACCCGCCAGCAACACACAGGCGAGGGCGGCGGCTTCCGTCTCTTCAGAGTTCGGCGGCAGCGCGTCGGGAGCGGGTTTGAGCAGGAGGCGCGTTTTATTTATCGGCAGCGGTTTTGGGGGAGATTTTTTGAGGGGCATCGAAATTTAAGGTGAGTTGAAATTTATCCGGGTTGAAAGTTCCCGCCGCCTTCTGAGCGACGATGACGGGATCGGTGTCGGCACGGAGCCAGTAGTCGCGCCATGCTTTGAACAGACGCGCCGCGCCGGCAGCCGTCCAGCGGTGGCAGCCGTTGCCCTGGCAGGCGTCCGGCGGCACGTCGAGCCGCTTCCACCAACGCTTGACCGTGCGCGGGTGCAGGAGCATTGCGGCGGCAAGGTCTTTGGTGGTCAGCAGCGGCATCAGCGCGGAGGCAGCAAGACGGGTTCGCGGAAAAGCTCCGGTTGGAAAACATCCTTGGACGCTTCCGCCGCCGGCTCCTTGCCCGTGGTGACAGACGCGGCCAGGCTGCGGGCGATGAATGATAATTTCAGCGCAACGAAGGTGTCGTCTTGCAGCCAGCGCGTTGACTCGTCGCTGGTGAAAGTCACGATGAATTTTTTGGTAGTCATAGATCGGGAAGTTTATC
>JAYWBR010000493.1:0-2931 GCA_043781315.1 Verrucomicrobiota bacterium
AAAGCACCGGTGGCCGAACTGATTTCCCAAGGCAAACTACCCTTGACGCTTTGCACCGTGCTGTTGCCCTACGCGGATGCCAAAGACTTGCCCAAGATAGCCTCCTTCGCGACGGGTGCGGGGTTGGCATCCAAGATTCTTCTGGAATTTCCGAATGGTCAGCGGGATGAAATCGCCATCGGGCCGACGGAAGATCCGCTGGCGATTGGTTCACATCAGGCCATCACGCGCGCCTTATGCGTCCGGCAAGGGCCGGTGGCCAATACGGTCATCACGATTCCGCTGGGCGTGGGGCCGGAAAAATAAGCGGGCGCGGCTGTTAATATGAAACGAAACCTTGTTCAATCAATCGGATGTTTGTGGCTGGCGGCGACGGTGCTGACGGCCGTGGGGGCCGATCAACTGGAGCAGGGCTTTGCCCAGCCGCCCGACCAAACCAAGCCGTGGTGCTACTACTACTGGATCAGCGACAACACCTCCAAGGCAGGCATCACCAAAGACCTTGAGGCGATGGCCCGCGTCGGCATTGGCGAGGCGCTCATCGGCAATATCTTTCTCGCCGGCGAGCCGGTTGGCAAAGCGAAGGTGCTTACGTCGGAGTGGTGGGACATTATCGAGCACGCCATTCGCGAAGGCGGGCGCACCGGGGTGAACATCGGCCTGTTCAACTGCCCGGGCTGGAGTCAATCCGGCGGGCCGTGGATCAAACCCGAACAGACTATGCGCTACGTCGCGTCGTCCGAAACCCGCGTCACCGGCCCGGTGAAGTTCGCCCAAAAACTTCCTGCGCCGAGCCAGCCCTTTCAAGACATTGCCGTGCTGGCTTTCCCCGCGCCGCAATGCGATACGGATTCACTCGCTGCGAGGTCGCCGCGCGTTACCTGCACTCCGCCGGTCGCCGGCGCGGAAAAGCTCGTGGATGGCAATCTGGAAACCTCGGTGACTTTTGCCGACGGGCCAAGCTCGGCCAAAGACCCGTTCACCATCGAAATCGAAACCGCGCAGCCATTCACCGCGCGCAGTCTCGCGATCTATCCCGCCGCCGAGGCCTTCGGTGCGGATGTCGCGCTGGAGACCGCCGTGGCGGACGGCCAATGGCAAACCATCCGCCAGTTCAAGTTCGACCGCTCGAACATGAGCACCAATGTCGGCTTCATGCCACGCGGGCCGGTGACCATTTCCTTCGCCCCCATGACCGCGAAGAAGTTTCGGCTGGTGTTCACCAACTGTTTTGGTCACGGCCAGAAATCCGAACTGGCCGAGATTAATTTGTCCGGTGCCGCGCGGCTGGAATCGTTCGTGGAAAAGCAGCTCGGCAAAATGCATTCCACGCCGTTGCCACTCTGGAATGCCTATCTGTGGCCGACATCGGCCGAACCGGATTCCGCGCAGCTCGCCGTGCCGGTCGGTGACGTGCGCGACCTCTCCGCCCAGCTTGCCGCCGATGGCACGTTGCGTTGGGACGTGCCGCCGGGCGAATGGGTCATCCTGCGCACCGGCATGACACCCACGGGCGTAAAAAATTCCCCCGCCTCCCCGGAAGGTCAGGGCTTGGAAGTGGACAAGATGAACCGCGCGCTCGCCCAGCATCATTTCGACGCGTTCATCGGCAAACTGCTCCGGCGGATGCCCGCCGCAGAACGCAAGGCGTTCAAACAAGTCGTGGCGGACAGTTACGAAACGGGTTCGCAAAACTGGACCGACGGATTTGATAAAACATTTCAGCAGTGCTACGGCTACGATCCCAAGCCGTGGTTGCCAGTGTTGACCGGCCGTCTCGTCGGCAGCGCGGATCAAAGCGAGCGGTTCCTGTGGGACTTGCGCCGGCTGGTGGCGGATCGGGTGGCGACCGATTATGTCGGCGGCTTGCGCGATGCGGCGCAAGCGAACGGACTCGGACTGTGGCTGGAGAACTACGGCCACTGGGGGTTTCCGAGCGAGTTCCTGAAATACGGCGCGGAGTCGGACCGCATCGCCGGCGAATTTTGGGTCACGGGCGATCTCGGCTCGATTGAGTGCCGCGCCGCGTCGTCATGTGCGAATACTTATGGCAAGAAATTTGTTACGGCGGAATCGTTCACCGGCGGGCCGGCGTTTCAAAGTTCGCCCGGCTCGCTCAAAGCGCGCGGCGACTGGTCTTTTTGCGAAGGCATCAACCATGTGCTGCTGCACGTTTATATCCAGCAACCGTGGGAGGACAAAGTTCCGGGCGTCAACGCGTGGTTCGGCACGGAGTTCAACCGGCACAACACCTGGTTCGAGCGCAGCAAAGCCTGGGTGGATTACGAGCGCCGTTGCTGCTGGCTGCTGCAACAAGGCTGGCGCGTCACGGATGCGGCCTACTTCATCGGCGAAGACGCGCCCAAGATGACCGGCGTGCGCCAGCCGGAGCTGCCGCCGGGCCGCGACTTCGATTATATCAACGCCGAGGTCATTGAGAAAAACCTCGCGGTGAAGGATGGCTTGCTGACGTTGCCGCACGGCACAACCTATCGCGTGCTGGTCCTGCCCGAACTCAGCACGATGCGTCCAGAAGTCATGCGCAAAATTCGCGACCTGGTAAAAGCCGGAGCCACGGTTGTTGGTTCGCCGCCGTCGCGCTCGCCGAGTCTGGCGCATTTTCCGAATAGCGACGCGGAGGTGAAGCGGCTCGCCGCGGAAGTCTGGGGCGATCTGGCCGGAGCAGAATCCGGGGAACGCAAATACGGGAAAGGCCGCGTGATTTGGGGCCGAAGTCTGGCGGATATTTTCGCAGCCACCCACCTGCCGGCGGATATGGAATTTCGCAACGCGGCCGCCGGCACGAATTTTCTGTTCACTCACCGGCGGGCGGCGGCGGGCGAAATTTATTTCCTTTCCAACCAGAAAGATCACGCGGAGAAAGCGGACTGCGTGTTCCGCGTTTCCGGGCGGCAGCCGGAGCTGTGGAAT
>JAYWBR010000494.1:0-2928 GCA_043781315.1 Verrucomicrobiota bacterium
GCTGGGTGCCGACGGCAAAGGCGTTCCCACCTTGAGCTACGCCGCCAGCAGCAGTTACCTGGCGATCACCACCGACACCGCGATGCTCGAAGAATATCTGCGCAGCAGCGAGACCCAGCAAAAAAACCTCCGTGAAAAAGCGGGCTTGGTTGACGCCGCGCAAAAAATCGGAGGTTCGAGCATCGGCATCTTCGGCTACCAAAACAATCTGCAGGTGTCGCGCTTCATGTTTGAAGCCGCGCGCAAATCCCAGGGCACCAACTCGGCGGACAGCGCCACGCTGCCAGGCATGGATTTTGGCGGCAGTTTCAAGGACTGGATGGACTTTTCGCTCTTCCCGCCGTTCGAGCAGGTCTCCAAGTATTTTTATTTCAGCGTCTATGGCCTGAGCGTCAATGCGGAGGGATTCAACCTGAAGATGTTCTCGCCGGTGCCGCCGGAGTTGAAGAAGTAAATGACTCGGCAGGACAACCGCCACCGCGCGCGCCGCGCACGGTTTTTTCTCCCGGCCTATAAGCCACCCAAAGATTTGGGGAAACCAAAGATGGGTTTTGGTTTCAATCTTTGGCTTTCCCAAATCTTTGGGTGCTTTCACGGAATTGCAGAGGTGGCGGCCACGTCGTTCGTTGACACCGGCACACCGGCTGTCTAGCTTCCGCGCATGTCTGGACTCCCGTTTGAACTGCTGCTGGCGCTGCGTTACCTGCGGCCCAAGCGCACGTTCGTTTCGGTCATCACCTTGATTTCCGTACTCGGCGTCGCGCTCGGCGTCGCGGTGCTGATCATTGTCATCAGCGTGATGAGCGGCTTCGACCAGCAGATGCGCGACACCATCCTCGGCTTCAACGCGCACCTGAAAATTTCCCGGACCAGCGGACTGTTCACCAATTATCCCGGCGTCATCAAAACCCTCGCGCTGAATCCCCGCGTCAAAGCCGCCGCGCCGATCGTGCTCGGCCAGGTGTTGCTGGAAAGCTCCAACAAGGACGGCCATTCCAGCGTCTATGCGCCCTGGGTGCGCGGCGTGGATGCCGAACTGGAACCTACGGTCAGCACGCTGCCCACCAGCATCGTGGACGGAAAATTTGACGTGAGTGGACGCGGCCTGGTGATCGGCAACACCTTCGCCCGCGTCATGCGTCTTGAAGTCGGCGATCGCGTGAACATTTATTCGCCCAGCGAAATCAAGCGGCTCAAGGACAGCCGGGGCAAGGCGGATCAGGAGGCCATTCTGCCGGATGAATACGAAGTGCGCGGCATCTTCGACGTGGGCTGGGAGGAATACAACGCCTCCATCGTCGCCGTCTCGCTCGAAAACGCGCAGGAGATGTATCAGCTCGGCGACCACGTCCACAGCCTGATCGTCATGCTGCGCGATCCTTTCCAAGTGAACGCCGCGAAACGCGAGCTGACCAAAACCCTCGGCCCGGACTTTGAAATTCTCACCTGGCTGGAATCCAACTCCACGCTTTCCGCCGTCATGGTGGAGAAAGACCTGATGCTCTACATCCTGTTCTTCATTATCATCGTCGCCGCGTTCGGCATCACCTGCACCACGATCACGTTCATTGTGATGAAGACGCGCGAGATCGGCTTGCTAAAAGCCATCGGCGCGACGAGCCGCCAGGTGATGTGGGTTTTCATGGGTCAAAGCCTCATCGTCAGCGTGTGGGGCATCGCCGCCGGTTTGAGTTTGGGATTGCTGGCCGTGCATTATCGCAATGAGTTTCTTGAACTCATGCGGCGGCTGACGAGCTTCCAACTTTTTCCGGCGGACGTTTATGGCTTCTCTCAACTGCCCGCGAAAATAATCCCCGGCGACATCGCCATCATCTGCGGCGGCTCGCTGCTGATCTGTCTTGCGGCCGCCGCATTCCCCGCGCGCTACGCCAGCAAACTCAATCCCGTGGAGGCGCTGCGTTATGAATAGGAATTGGGAAACATCAAACATCGAATGCCGAACATCGAACGCCGAACTCTGGACGCGCCGCACGTTGTTTGAAACTTCAATGTTCGATGTTCGATGTTCGATGTTCGATGTTGAATTTCTTTTTCTCATTGGAGGTTCGCGATGACCGACGCTCTCGTCGCCGCCAAGGCCGCCAGCAAAACCTATGCGATGGGCAAGCGTTCGCTGACCGTTTTGCGCGCCATGGATTTCAGCGTGGCCCGCGGAGAATTCGTCGCTCTGCGCGGCGCGTCCGGCGCGGGCAAGAGCACCTTGCTCCATCTGCTCGGCGGACTCGACGCGCCGGACACGGGTGAAATCTGGTTTGCCGGAAAAAATCTTTCCACGCTTTCCGCCAATGACCTCGCGCGGTTGCGAAATTCCAAGATCGGCTTCGTGTTTCAAGCCTACCATCTGCTGCCCGAACTCGACGCGTTAGAAAACGTCTGCCTGCCCGCGCGCATCGCCCGCGTGCCCGCACCGGAAGCCGCCGCCCGCGCCCGCGACCTGCTGACCCGCGTCGGTTTGAAAGAGCGGATGGAGCATCGCCCGCGCGAACTTTCCGGCGGCGAACGGCAGCGCGTCGCCATCGCCCGCGCGCTGATCAACCAGCCCGAATTGATTCTCGCGGACGAGCCCACCGGCAACCTCGACTCACACACCGGCAGCGAAATCATTGAGCTGCTCTGCTCGCTGGTGGCCGAACAAAAAACCACGCTGGTCATAGCAACGCATGATGCGGCGGTGGCGGCGCGGGCGCCGAGGATGGTGCAATTGGTGGATGGGCAAATTGCGTGAAGACGTGAAACGTGAAACGTGAAAAGAAGGTTCGGCTCCGCTCACGTTTTCACGTTTCACGCATCACGTTTCACGCATCACAAAACAAATGAGCCAAGAATACTGGGAACAACGCTACCAATCGAACGACATGCCCTGGGAAAAAGGCGAGCCGTCGCCCGGCCTCGTGGATTTTCTCGCGG
>JAYWBR010000495.1:0-8917 GCA_043781315.1 Verrucomicrobiota bacterium
GTCGAGCACAGCGCGTCCTCGATGATTTGCATGGCCACCCGCGCCCGCTGCACTTTTGCGGCCGAGGTCAGACCCACCTGCGACCCGCGCAGCACCGCAAACCAGCTCGAATAAATCGCCGCCCCCACCAGCGCAAACAACGCCAGCGCCACCATGATTTCCAGCAACGTGAACGCATCCTGCGGGTCGTGTTTGGGCATCTTCATATTACGGCCTGATCAGTCCTCCCTGCCGCGGTGAATCGGGTTTGAATAGCAAGATGCTCAGGCTCGATTCGGTTCCATGATCTCCCGTCCGGCGAAAGACCACGTAATCCACCTGGAACAATCCATTGGTTCCGACCTCCTTAATTTCTCCCTGGTAACGAAAATCGGGATACAATTTGTCGAACCCGCCCAAATCCTTCGGCACCGGACCTTCGTAAAGTTTATTCGTCAAAGAAAGTTCCGCCGCCAGCATGCCCGCATCCACCGTTGAGCGCTGCAATACCCGCGCGTTCCGAAGCGCCGTCGAAAGCAGTTGCAGGATCGCGAACAGGCACAAAAATAAAATCCCCGAGGCGATCATCACTTCCAGAAGCGTGAACGCCTGGCGCGACCGTCCGACTGGTGCAGCGCGCCAATTCATAGTTTTCCCGAGATCAGTTTCTGCACACCTTCCTCGTTGAGAAAAGTCGCCAGCCCCGTCGTGATCTCCAGGGTGATGCCGCATTGTTTGTTCTGATCCGAGCGCAGGATCAAAGTCATTTCATCGCTGGTACCATTGGGGAAAAACCGCACTCCGGCCGTCTCGTCGTTTTTGCGTTCTATCAAATTCACATCCAACATTTCAATCATCACGCTGTCCCCGAACGAGGCCGTGGCCGCCCAACCGCCCCAGCCGCCGCCCGGCCCGCCCGACACCTCGCAACGCTTTTGCACCGGGTGAAACATCAGCTCCACCGTCGTCTGGCTCAGAATCGCCCGCGCCCGCGCCGTGCTGCACGCTTCCAGCGTGTCGCTGACCGATTTGCGAAAACCTTCCTTGTGGAAAAACTTCAGCAGCGTCGGCGCGCCCATCGCCAGGATCAACCCGATGATGCCGACCACCACCATGAGTTCGATCAGGGTGAACGCACGACTGAATGACGAATGACGAATGACGAATGACGAATTTTTCCCGCGCGCACCCCGGCGCATTCTTCGCCATTCGTCATTCGTCATTTGCGGTTTCATTTCGTCGCGTTGATGCTGGAGATCAGCTTGAACATCGGCATCAGCACGCTGACCAGCAGAAAGCCCACCATCAGCGCCATCACGATGATCAGCGCCGGTTCGATCAAACTCGTCATCACGCGCAGCGAAATTTGCAGCTCGCTCTCGTACGTGTCCGCCAGATTCGCCAGCGCGCCCGGCACGTCGCCCGTGTCCTCGCCAATCTTCACCAAGTCCACCATCAATTGCGGAAACACCTTGCTGCGCGCCAGCGGCTGCGCCAGCGTCTTGCCGTCCGTCACGTCTGCGCGGGCCTTGGCCACGGCCTCCTTGATGATGTGGTTTGGCATGACCTGCTCCGTGATCTTCAGCGCCGTCAGCACCGGCACGCCGTTCTCCAGCAACGTGGACAACACCCGCGCGAACTGGCCGAACAAATTTATTTTAACCACCTTGCCGACGATCGGCGCCTTCATTTTCCACTCGTCCAGCTTCCGACGACCGTGTTCGGTGGCCTTGAACCGCTTGAACAAGATCACCACCGCCACCGCGATGAGAATCAGCAGCCACCAGAAATTTTGAAACACATCGCTGATCCCCATCAGAATCCGCGTGGGCAGCGGCAGCTCCACGCCGAACCCGGTGAACATCTCGATGAACCGGGGCAGCATGAAATAAATGAAAAATAAAATCAGGAGAAAGCCCACCGAAATCACCAGCGCCGGATAAATCAGGGCCGCCGTGAACTTGGATTGTACCTCCGCGAACTGCTGGAAATGCGCCGCCATGCGCCGCAGCACCACCACCAGCGCGCCGGACTGTTCGCCCGCCTTCACCATGTTCACGTAGAGATCGGAAAAAATCACCGGCTGCTTGGCCATCGCGTCGGACAAGCCGCGCCCCTCCATCACTTCCTGCCGCAAATCCTTCGCCACACTCGCCGGAATCCCCTTTGATTCCAGATGCGTCATGCTCTGCAACGCCACCGTCAGCGGCATCCCGGACTTCAGCAAGTTCGCCATCTGCTGCGTGAAGGTGGCCAGTTCCTGAAGTTTTGGTTTCCGCTGCTTGGTCATCGCCTGGCGAAACGACGGCGGCAGCATCGCCATAAAATCCACCTTGGTTCGCGCCGCGCCCGGCGTGGCCGCAGCCGCCGCACCGCCCGCTTTGATTACCTCCACCGCCACCGGAAACAGCCCCAGCCGCTCAATCTGCACCAACGCCGCCGGACGGTCGGCCACTTCCAAAATTCCTTCCACCATTTCACCAGAACGGCGACGTGCTTTGTACGAGAATGACGGCATAACGAGTAATCCAAAACCTGTGCAACCCAAAAGTTGCACGCCCCCATCATCAAACAACGCCGCCAGCAAAGAAATAAAAAAACGGATGCAGAAGAATTCTGCGGTCGGCGGCGAATCGGGGGGGAAATAAAACGTCCCCGGCGACTCCGCCGTGGACGAATCATCCGCTCCATTGTCCAGTGCAGTCACTGGACACAGTAGTCAAGGCTTGGGAACCGCGTTGGTGGAAGCAGCGGCAGCGGCTGGCATTTCAACTGTCGGCGCGGCTGGCTTCTTGTCGAACCAGGTGCCCGACTCAAAGTAGGTGTCATGCTTGAGACCTTTGGGCAGATGGCTGTCCAACCCGCCATTGATCCACTTGAAGGCCACGAATGCGAGGAGCAACAAGACGATCCGCTTCGGCCATGGACTTTTCTTTTCCGCAAACCGGTCTGTCGTGTCGCGCTGCGAACCCGGCGGCAGCGTGGCGATGTCCGTCAGGCTGGTGCCAAACGGAACATTGATCTTGGCCTTGGCATTCACCGCCCAGCCGTTGGCGTCGAGGATCGGGCCGAGGTTGCGTTTGCGGAGCTTGAACCAGGCGAGAATCATCGAAGGGCCGGAAATACCGACAATGAGGATGATCGGTAGCATGATTTTCTGGGTGGTGTTCAATTCCACCACCTTGGTGAAAACCGTTGCCAGCACGGTGCTGATGGCACCCAACGCCACGCCGATGGCGGCGACGACACCGACATCCATTTTTTTGGGTTCGGGAACCGCCGGAGCGGCCTTGGGATCCGCGTTGACGGCTGCCGTGGCGCTGGCCTGCAACTTGGCGTTCGCATTCGCATCGGCGGCAGCCGCACGTTTGGTGACCAATTCCTCGATCATCCGCACCAGTTTTTTGTAGGGCGAGAAAAATGCCTGCCGGATGCTGATCGGGTTGGCGAGAATCTTGGTGATGGTGGCGTCGTAGTCCTTGCCCTTGCGGTCATAGAAAATACCGTTGCGGCCCACCATCAAGTTGTCGTCGTCGCCCTGGGAGAAGATGGCGACAATGCTCATCTTTTCGCCGGTGCCTTTGCGCACACACTCCACGTACGCGAGATACGCGCCGGCCAGGCCGGCCATCGCGCCGTGCTTGCCGGCGTCTTCCACGGTCAGGCAGAGGTTGCAGGAACGCTGATCCAGATAGAGCGTGCCGCACTGGAAAATCGCCGGCGTGCCGCCGTCGTAAAGGTCTTTGAAGTTGACGAAGTTGATGCACAGCGTGTGCAGGTCGCGCACGTAGCGGACGAGTTTTTCCACATTCGCGATGGACGTGGACTCCGGTTCCAGCGCCTTGTCCTGCGCAATGAGGGCGTTGGTTTTTTCCTGCGCCTTGGCCGCGAGAATTTCCCGCACGCGCTGGACGCCGAGTTTTTCCACGACGGCTCCGGCCTTGGCGGCGCTCCACGCATCGAAGGCTCCCACCTTGGCCTGTACCGCCGCCCAGTCGGCCTCGGTCAGTTCCGCCCTGTCGCCGAGCAACGGCTTGATGGCGTTCGCCTGCAACGCGGCGATGGCCGCCGCGTGCGCGGGATTGACGCCGACCTTCAACGGCAACGCCTTGTTGGCCGCAATCACGGCGAGCGGAAAACCCGCGATTTCACCGGCGTGAATGGACAAATCCTTGCCCGCAATGGCGGCGTATTCCGCTTCCGTCCGATTGAGCGAAGCCACGGTGCGCGGATCAAACGCAGCGAGGCGGCAGCGGCCAAAGTAGTCGTCCACCTTCACCTTGATCGCTTTGATGGCCGCGCTGGCGGCGGCGGTGCCAGCTCCGGCGGATGAAACATTGGCGTCGGCTTCACCCGCTTTATTCCAGGCGTCGAATGCGGCGGCTTCGGCGAAGAACGTGTCGGCCTTGGCCTGGTCAATGCCGGGCTTGCCGGAACGATCATTCACAGTTCCCAAACACGCCGCGATGTCGGCGATGACCGCCTTGGTGGCGGCGTCCGTGGCGGATTCGGCGATGATGACGCCATCGCCGTTCAGAGTGGTGTTGACGAAAATTTTGTTGGCATCGGACGCATCGGCGAGGGAGATCGCGGTCGCGTCTTTTTTGCCGAGGTTGACGAGAATCTGTTTGGCCGAGGCGAGCAACTGCTTGCCTTCGGGCGTGGCGTCGCTGATCGCGGACAGGGCGAGCGAGTCGCCGCCTTTGACCAAGTCATCGGGATTTTTGAGCATCGAGCCGGCCCACTTCACGGCGGCGATCAATTCCGGGGCGCGGACGCGGCCGTCTTTGTCGGTGTCAATCAAGCCGGCGGTACGGGCGTCAAATTCCAGCCCGGTGGTCGGACAAGCCAGCGCCACCCACAACTTCTGGTCGAGCTGGTCGAGGTTCATGAGATCGGCGCCGGTTTCAAGTTTGACCTGGTCGAAGCCGCCGGCCCGGAAGAAACGCCAGTTGTAGGTGGATTTGGAATTTGTCATGGGATGGTCTTGGTTGTCTGTCTGTTAACTGGCGGAAACTATGCCGAACTGAAAAGCAAAGGCAAGCGGGACTGCCGGAGCGGCAGTCCCGCACGCCGTATTTCAATTAGAATTTGTAGGCGATGGCCGTGATGATCTTGGCGTCGTTCTTGTACTTACCCGAAGCCGGTTCACTGTTGTACGAGTCTTGGAGCACAGCCCGCAAGGACAGCTTTTTGTCCGCCGTGAGGTCAGCTTCGATGCCGAGTTCGGCATTGATGAGGTAGTGACTGAACTTGTCCACCTGCGGCATGATGTCCGCCATCTCCCAGATGCGGGCGCGGTCGCTGAGTTCGTGATGGAACTTCTCACCGACACGCAGCGTGACGTAGGTCTGGTTGTTGCCATTCAGCCGTTCGAACACGACGCCCGGACCGACTTCCGCGCTGAGGTCGGTTTTTTTCTGCTTGATGAAGTAGTAACCCAAGCCCGGCGAGAGCGTGAGGCGGTAGTTGATGTCCGCGACCGCATCATGCAAGCCTTCCAGACGGAGATAGCCGTAAAGGCGCTCGTTGAAGAGCCGGTTGTATTGCATGAAGGCATGGAGTGATCCGGCCGTGGTGGAATTGACGCCGGTCGCTTGGTCTTTTGATTTTCCGTAAGCTGCATCAATGCCGAGGCTGATTTCATTTGCGTCCCATTTCTTGCCGGTGCTCGCGCCCAGGGTGGCGAGCAGCGTCGAGCTGTTTCCGCGCGTGAGGGTCAATCCGGCGGCGGCGCTGCTTTTCCAGCCGGTGTCGGGCGGCGCCGGAGTGGCGGCTTGGGCGTGTACGGAAGTCGCCGCAGTCAAGGCGGCCAGCACCGCCACGGTCAATACTACTGTTCCTCTGATGGTCATGTGGTTGTTAGGTGTGGGTTGTGTGTTTGGTTATTGGGGAAAGTTTTAGTTATTTGCCCAGCAGATTCCCGATGGCCTTGCCGGTGTCGCCGCTCATCAGTTTGGGAATCTGCGCCTTCAGTTCATCCACGATCTTCTGCTGGCCATCGGTCAGCTTAGCGTCTTTCAAACTGGCAAGCTCGGTGAGCGCCTCCTTGTATTTTTTTTCCGTCACCAGGCCCTGGGCTTTGGCAATGATTCCCGACACCTCGCTGCCGGGGGCTTTGACCGGCTCGGTCACGGCTTGAACCGCTTTCTCCACGGCCGGCTTCACTGCGGCAACCGCCTGCTCCACCACCGGCTTTACTTCCGCGACGGCCTTGTCTGCCACCACCTGGCCGGCGACCGGGGCGCTGTCCGCAGTTTTCTTCGCGGCCTCCGGCGCGGTGGCCGGGGTGCTGGTGGAGGAGTTTTGATCACAGCCGCTGATGGCCACGGCCAGCAGGCAGCCGGCGATCCCGGCATTGAGTTTATTGAATTTCATTTTTGTTTGGTTGATGCCTGCAAAAAATCCGGCCGCAAAGCCGGAAGTTTTTGCAAAGTCTGTTAGTCTGGTTTTTGAATCGTGTTTCCCGCAGTCGCCGGAGTTTGCCCCCGAGCGGGCGCAAAATTATCCCGCTTCATTTTGAAATCAAGGGAAAATAAATTTACTCAATCCAGGCCGGCTCACGCACCGATGCAAGCGAGAATACCCAAGCAGAACGCACCGGCCATTACAAAAATCTGCCGACATTATAGGCCGCCAGCCGAGGCCGCTCCGGAAATTCAAACCAGTTCCGGCTCTTCAATTTCCCGCGGGGCCGCAATCAAAGGCGTCCCGTCGGCGGCTTCGGGGTACTCGAAAATCTTTCCCTCGTAATTGCGGATGACCACCCGGTCGGCGTTGCGGCTCAACACGTATTCCGGGCTGATGGGCACCTTGCCGCCACCGTTGGGGGCATCAATCACATACGTCGGCACCGCGTAACCCGTCGTGTGACCGCGCAGTTGCTCCATTATTTCCAGCCCCTTGCGCACGCTCGCCCGCAAATGCGCGGAGCCGGAAATCAGATCGCACTGGTAAAGATAGTACGGTTTCACCCGGCACATGAGCAGCTTTTGCAAATGCGTCTTCATCACCTCCGTGTCATCATTCACATGGCGCAACAGCACCGACTGGTTGCCCAGCGGAATCCCCGCATCGGCCAGGCGGCCTAGGGCGTCGCGGACTTCCGTGGTCAATTCGCGCGGATGATTCGAGTGGATGCTGACGAACAGCGGATGAAACTGTTTCAACATCGCGCACAGTTCCGGCGTAATGCGCTGCGGCAGAAAAATCGGGATGCGCGTGCCGAGGCGGAGAAATTCCACATGCGGAATCGCCCGCAGCCGGCTCAATAAATTCTCCAGCTTCTCATCGCTCAACAACAGCGGATCGCCGCCGCTCAACAACACGTCGCGAATCTCTGGATGCGCCGCGATGTAGGCGATCTGCTTGTCGTACTCCGGATGAAAATCGTAGCCCGTCGCGTTGCTGACCAGCCGCGACCGCGTGCAATAACGGCAATAGGACGCGCACCGGTCCGTCACCAGAAACAACACGCGATCCGGATAGCGATGCACCAGTCCCGGCACCGGCGAATGCGAATCCTCACCGCACGGATCGCTCATCTCCCAGGCTGCCGTGTCCGTCTCCTCGATGCGTGGAATCATCTGCCAGCGAATCGGGCAGTTCTCGTCCGCCGGATCAATCAGGTTGAAAAAATACGGCGTGATGGCCAGCGCCAGCTTGTGGTTGGCGAGCCGTGTGCCCGCATATTCCTCGGGGGTGAGGGTGGGCATGAGGCGTTGCAATTGTTCCAACGTGGTGATGCGATGCTTCAACTGCCAGCGCCAGTCATTCCAGTCGGCATCGGCAACGTTGCTCCAGAAGCCGCGCCTGGCGGAACGGAATTGTTTAAGAGAATTTGAAAGCCGCGCTGCCGGCGGCTCGTCACCCTTTTCCTTCAATTCTTCACTATGCATTTTCGAGCGCACTATAATTTCGTTCAGCAAGCTGTCAAGCGAAGCACCCCGGTCTGTTTACGAAGCGCGGCGGTCTCGCAAACCCGCCGCCCGGCTTCGGAAACGGGAAAGTCCGTAACGGTTTTCAACTTAGGCTCCGCAGTTGAAATGGCCGCAAAGACGCACAAAAGACGCACATACCAGCCGTTTGATTGCCTTCACCCATTCCCCTTGGCTCATCCTGCAGGTGCGATGGAATTTGTTCTCCACACCTTCAATGCCAGCAATCCCTTTGTGTCTTCTGTGCTTTTTTGTGGCCATCCAACCACATTCCGAAAAATGGGTGTGGCTCAGTTTGCTTCCGCTCCCCGCCAAAGCGGGAGAGGGCTGGGGTGCGGGGAGTTGAACTGAAAACATTCGTGCCTCCTTCATCCCGGCCTTCTCCTCCCCGGGGAAGGAGAAGGAGAAAAAATCAAAGTGAGCCATTACCAAAAAACGGCACTCCAAACTTTGCTGGAACACGGTCCCGGCAAAGTTTTGCACAATTTCCCGCCCCAGAAAACTGTCCCGACGAAAATTTGGACGATGTTCTGATCCAGGATCGAGTCCAAAACTCCTCCGCCGTTCCATTCTGGATCAGGCCGGCTCGAAAAACTTTGTCGGGACTCTTTCCTGATCGGGAATGGAGTGTAAAACTTCGTCGCGACTCCATCCCGGATCAGGCTGGAATGTAAATTCCGGCGGGGACTCCATTCTGGATCAGAAAAGAGTCCAAAACTCGCGCGACGGTTCATTCCAGGAAATAAATTCGTGCAATGGTCGGCATAACCCATTGATAAACATATTACTCTGTCATAAACCGAAAGTCACCACGACTGTCCCCCTCTCCGCATCGGATGGGGAGACTTGAACCGCTGATAACCGCTGATAACCGCTGATCTTCGCTGATTCAAAGGGCTGCAAGCCCGGCAGATGATAGCCCCGGGCAACGCCCTAAGTTCCAGTTCCACAAACATTCCAAGCCCTGCAAGGGCGACAGAAGTTCCAACCGCGAACCACCC
>JAYWBR010000496.1:0-2920 GCA_043781315.1 Verrucomicrobiota bacterium
AAATCTTCCACCGAGTAAGCGTGCTTGAGAAAGGGATTGTTCAGCGTGCTCCATTCGTCGTAATCCACGCCGTTCAAAATGCCGGACAACTGGCTCTGACGTCGCCGGAGCAAACCGTCCAACCCGCAGCCGAGTTCCGGTGTGGTGATCTCGCGCGCGTAACGCGGGCTGACCGTGGACACGGCGTCGGCAAAAAAGATGCCGGCCTTCAAACAGTTGAGCTGGCCGTAAAACTCCGCGCCTTCGGGTTTGAAATAATTCCACGGCAGATTCGTCACGGGAAACTTCGTGACCGGAAACTGTCCTTGATAGGCCAGGTTGTGAATCGTCAGGCAGGTGCGCGGAGGATTGCTCCAGCCACCGGTGGATTTTTCGTGGTTGATCAGCAGCGGCACCAGCGCGGCCTGCCAGTCGTGGATGTGAACCAGCTCCGGCTTCCACGGCAGGTGTCGCGCGAGATGGGCCACCGCCTTGGAAAGGAAAATAAAACGCTCGGCGTTGTCGTGATAATCAAAGCCGCCGTTCTGATAAAGCCCAGGACGCAGATAAAACTCCGGCTGGTCAATGAAGTAAATCGTCAGACCCGGCAACGGTTCCAGCGTGCAGACCTTGCCCGTCACCCGCCGTCCGCCCAGCGGCAAGTTCAACACCCAATCGAACGGCTTGATGGCCGGGAAGCGTTCGCGGATGCCGGCGTAGAGCGGCGTGACGAGTCCGACCTGATGTCCTTCGCGGGCGAGCGCCTTGCCGAGCGCGCCGACCATGTCACCCAGCCCGCCGGTCTTGGAGTAAGGGTGTACTTCGCCGCTCGCGAGCAGGATTTTCATTGGTCGGCGACGAAAAAGTCAGACGTGAATCCGGTCCGTCTTCAAATACGGTTGCAGCGGTGCCGGAATCAGCACGCTGCCATCAGCTTGTTGGTGGGTTTCGATCAGCGCCACAAACAGCCGCGCCAGCGCGGTGCCGCTGCCGTTGAGAATGTGCGGGAATTTATTCTCGCCCGTTTCACTCTTGAAGCGCAGGTTCATCCGGCGCGACTGGAAGTCCTCGCAGTTGGAGCAGCTCGACACTTCCAGGTAACTTCCCTGGCCGGGCGCCCAGACTTCGATGTCGTAGGTTTTTGCGCTGCCGAAACCCATGT
This sequence comes from Verrucomicrobiota bacterium, assembly GCA_043781315.1. Taxonomy (GTDB): domain Bacteria; phylum Verrucomicrobiota; class Verrucomicrobiia; order Limisphaerales; family CAIQOK01; genus CAIQOK01. The sequence continues at coordinate 1,142 of JAYWBR010000496.1, forward strand.
CGCCGGTGCAGAGCAGGATCACGCGGTAATGCAGCCCGAGCAGTTGCAGCACCTTCTCGGCGTTGCCCACCATCTGTTCCAGCTCGTCGTAAGCGTGCTCGGGCTTGACGATCTTGATCAACTCCACCTTGTCGAATTGATGCACGCGGATCATGCCGCGCGTGCCGACGCCTGCCGCGCCCGCCTCGCCGCGAAAGCACGGCGTGTAGGCGCAATAACGGATCGGCAGTTCGTCCGCCTTCAAAATTTCCTCGCGATGAATGTTCGCCACCGGCGTCTCGGCGGTGGGAATCAGATAAAGTTTGCCGAGATTTTTCGCATCATCGCCCTCGGCCACGCCGTAATACTGATCCTTGAATTTCGGAAACTGTCCCACGCCCACAAGACAATGCTCGCCGACCATCAATGGCGGCGCGATCTCCGTGTAGCCGTGCTCCGTGATGTGCAGGTCGAGGAGGAACTGGATCAACGCGCGTTCCAGCCGCGCACCCCAGTTCGTGTAAAGCAGAAAGCCGCTGCCGGAAAGTTTCGTGGCCCGCGCAAAGTCCACCAGCTTCAAGCTCTCGCACAGCGCGACGTGCGCCTTGGGCTGAAAGGAGAAAGTGGCCTTTGCCCCATGCACGCGGACTTCGGGATTATCCTCCGCCGATTTTCCCAGCACGACCGATTCATGCGGCAGGTTAGGCAGGCGCAGCATCAACTCATCGCGCGCCGCTTCGGCTTGCCTGGCTTGAGCATCCAGCGTGGTGATCTGATCGCCGAGGTTTTTGGTCTCGGCTTTTTTCGCCTCGGCCTCGGCGAGTTTCTTCTGGCCCATCAATGCGCCGATTTCCTTGGAGACGCGGTTGCGCGTGGCCTTGAGCGTCTCGACTTCGGCCAGCGCTTTGCGGCGGGCCTCGTCGTGTTGCAAAATTCCATCAATCAACTGTTCGTCGTCGGCCCCGCGTGTGGCGAGCCGCTGGCGGACGAAGTCGGGCTTTTCGCGAATCAATTTGATGTCGAGCACGGGCGGATTATAGGCAGGCCGTCTTTCACTTCAAGAATGAAGCCGCACCGTTGCTTTCAAATCCCGCTTCGCTCAGACTGTGGGAACACAAACTGAGAGCATGAAACCACGATACTTTATTTTTCTGACGGTCTGGCTGGCCTGGCAGTCGGCCGGTGCAAGCGCCACCCATTTTCTCGAATGGGCGCCGCGTCCGCCGATGGGTTGGAACAGTTGGGATGCCTTCGGCTGCACCGTCACCGAGGAACTCACCAAGGCCAACACGGATTACATGGCGGAGAAACTTGCCGCGCATGGCTGGCAATACATCGTCGTGGACATCCAATGGTACGAGCCGCAATCCAAGGGTTTTGAATACTCGCCGAATCCGCAGGTGACGATGGACGAATGGGGCCGCCTCTGGCCGGTGGTGAAAAAATTTCAGTCCGCCACGAACGGTCAGGGTTTTAAGCCGCTCGCTGATTACGTGCATGGCAAGGGCTTGAAATTCGGCCTCCATCTGCTGCGCGGCATTCCGCGCGAGGCGGTGAAACGCAACACGCCCATTCTCGGCACGAAGTTTCACGCCGCCGACATCGCGGACACGAACAGTATCTGCCGCTGGAACCCGGACATGTTCGGCGTGGACATGAGCAAACCCGGCGCGCAGGAATACTACAACTCCGTGTTCCAACTGTTCGCTTCCTGGGATCTGGATTTTGTGAAGGTGGATGATTTGAGCCGGCCGTATTATCAGGCGGAAGTTGCCGCGATCCGCAAAGCCATTGATCTCA
>JAYWBR010000497.1:0-8910 GCA_043781315.1 Verrucomicrobiota bacterium
GAGCGCGTCCACTTGAATCTCGTTGTCGAAATGGCCGATGTTGCAGACGATGGCCTGGTCTTTCATCGCGAGCATGTGCGCGGCGGTGATGATGTCGCAGTTGCCGGTCATCGTGACGTAGATGATTTCAATGCTGCCAACTTTGGAAAAAACTCGCAGCTCGTTCGACCAAATGAATTCAATCCGAACCGCCGGTTCGTTCAAATAAAACTTCCGTCAACGCAACCAGCGTGTCGGGCGAACTAGATCAATCGTGCGGGTGAGAAGTCGAATCAAGTTCCTGTTAGCGATTTGATTCTCGCCACCAGTTTTCTGATTTCAAAATCGCGGTCGAGCCACCAGTTCGTTGACCAGACGCGATGGATTTTCCAGCCGCGTTTTTCGAGAATGCGTTGCCGCCAGACATCGCGAGCGCGAGCCGACCATTCGGAGTGATACGCCTTGCCATCACATTCGATGCCGAGAATGTAGCCACGTTCGGGGTTCTGGTGCACGACGGCCAAATCAATTCGGAAACCACTCTCGCCAACTTGTGATTCCGTCGTGTAGCCGAGTGCTGTCAGAGCGTCTCGGACTTCGGCTTCAAACAAGGAGTCTTCCTTACCGGCGGAAGGGGATGCACCGGCAGAGGCAGCAAGTCGTCCGGCGACATGCAATGATTGGCGTTGTGCATCTGCATCCTGATTTGAAACTGCTTTTACATACTGCATGTAGGTATGCAGATAATCGCGTCCGCTGACAGTTGCGCCAACGGGCGCGCCACCATCAGCCAAGACATCCGAGATTTCATGCAATGGCATTGAGGTCACAACATAGTTGCGTTTCTTGGCTCGCGTCACTGCGACGTTCAATCGCCGTTCGCCGCCTTGCCGATTGATTGGTCCAAAGAAACGGCGGAACTGGCCTTTAGGATCACGTCCAAACGTCGTTGAGAAAATCATCACGTCGCGTTCGTCGCCCTGAACGGATTCCAGATTCTTCACGAAGAAGCCAACGTCCTGCTCGTTCTCAATGCGGTTGCGTTCGGAAACGTATCGAACTTGAAACTGCGTGTCCTTCGCAGCTTCATCCATGAGCATGTCTTCAATCAGATCACGCTGCACTTCGTTGAAAGTAACGACTCCAACTGTCGGCGGAACGCCATCGGCCAGCCATATTTTACGAAGCAGTTCAACCACCCTTTGCGCTTCGATCACGTTCTTGTTTTTGTCGTAAACGCCATTTGCTTCAATCAAAACCAATGGAGCTTCGAGTGGGCGTGCTTCCATTGAGGGCGGCATCTGTAGCTGTCCTGAATAGAATGCGTGGTTGGAAAATGAAATCAGTGCCGGATGCTCGGAGCGATAGTGAATGTTCAGCAAGGACTCTCGCAGCAACGGCTTTGACGCCTCAAGCAAATCCGTCACAGCCAAAGCCTGATTTTGATTCGCCTGCGCTATGAGTTGTTGAACATCGGGCTCAGCCACTGATTGGTTTTCTGATTCATCAGTTTGTCCATCTCCATCACTAAAGCTAAAACCTGATTGGAAAAAAGCCGTTGGTGGAAGCTGCTTTTCGTCACCAGCGACCACCAACCGCTTGGCGCGATAAATTGCAGGCACGGCTTGCTCAACCGGACATTGCGACGCCTCGTCAAAGATCACCAAGTCGAAAAACTGTTCAGTCAGCGGAAAAATCTGACTGGCAGTGTTTGGATTTGTCAGCCAGCAAGGCCGGAAGTCAAACAGTCCAACCGTGTGACCTAGTTCTACAACCTGACGAAGACGTTTGCTGTTCGGCCCGCGAGTGACAAGGATTCCGTTGAAGTTGCCTTTGACACAATGCGCTTGCCGTTCCCGCCACAACTCGCGAATAAATTCAACTTCGAGATCGCGCTTTTCTTCGAGCGCCTTTCCAAGTCGCTGCCGACACTGGTCAAATTGTGCGACATTCATCCGGCGCAGAACTGGCCGCTTCGTCTCACAAACTTCCTTCCAACTCATGAACGCCGAGATTTGCACAACTTTCCACCAACGCTCATCCATGTCGGCACTGGTTGCACTTGCAGTCTCGTCGTCCTCCAGCACCGCCAGCACATCAGCGAGGAGTCCATCGCGATACGGACGGTTAAGGTCAATCATCTGCATAGCCTCTAGTCCCGCAAACCCGTCGCGAATGCCGGTCAATTCTTGCGTGATTGAGTTGCCTGCACAAACCTTGGCCTCCAAGCCGGTAAGATATTCGGCGTTGAATTTGGTTTTTAGACTGGCAACCGCGCTGACGACGTTTGCAACCAAAGCAGCACGCTCGACGGTGAGTGCAAGCTGTTGAACATCGCCATTCAACCCAGCCGCGTCAGCCTGTGCAAAATGAGCGACGACTTGTTTGAACCATGGATTGTTTTCAGCTTCAGACAAAAGTTCTGACGCAAAGCATAGCGCCCAATGCTGGCAATCGAGCCAGACCAGAAAGAATTCACGCAAGCGTTTCAACTCCTCCGGCTTGATCTGATTTGCCCGACCAAGTGCCAGTCGCAATTGCTTGTGCAAACTGTAAAACCGAGGGCTAAAAAACCGCCACCACTTTGTTTCCAGTTCGATAAGCGCGGCAATCAATTCCAGACGTTCTCTTGCTTGAGCCACATCCATCGAACGAAACTCCTGCGCGTAGGCGTCTTCATAACGCTCGCGTGAAATAGCCGAGAACGTTTTAAGCAACGGATCGGCTTCCAAAATCGTCTGGTCAACACAGGCACGGCCATGCTTTGAAGCCTTGCCCAACCACGCGCAACACGGTTCAAAAAATGCCGGCTCGGAAGCCGACTGGATTTGACCAAGCCACTGTGTTCCCGCCTTTTGAAAGTCAGTTGGATTGCCGACAATTGTGAATCCGCTACCGTGCTCGCAAATAAACTTTTGATGAGTGTTGTCGGTGGCAGCAATCACCTCCAAGTCGCGAGCAAGCGAATCTTTTAGAACCGGATCAATCGCCAGATCGCCGCGACGAAACCGCCAGGGATTTGTTTTCGGATGAGCCTGCGACCAAAGCTCGCCGGTGGATTTGATTTCTCCCTCAATCTGCAACAGGTCGTCGAGCGTTTTTTCAGAGAACAGTGGCTTCACGCGCTCGTTTGGTGGAGTGCGCCCGCCTTCGGCATATAATTTTGCCGCCTTTGCCAGCAAGTCCCGGTAAGACAGACCAAAGCTGCCCAGCCCGCAAACCGCGTCGCTGAACTCGCCCATTTGGGTTTCTAGTTTTTCGATTTCAGCGGACAGCCGTGCGCGTTTGCCAGCGATTGAATTTCCGTTGTCTCTGGTGTTTGTCGCCGCAATCTGATTTTTGATTCCAAGTATCGTCTGCGTCCGGTCAGATTCACTGTCGTGAACCACGCTGAACAAATCACCAAGCCCCTGCGCCTTCAAACGCGCGGCGACAACATCAATCGCGGCGCGTTTCTGGCAGACCACCAACACCCGCTGACCGTGGGCGAGAGAGTCAGCAACCATATTGACAATCGTCTGTGATTTTCCAGTGCCGGGCGGCCCATGAACCACCAAGCCCGCGCCACTGCGAGCCAACCATACGGCGCGCTCCTGTGACGGGTCGGCGTCAGTCACATGAAAGCGGTCATGTTCGGGAGGAATTATTAGAGTGCTTTTCGTATCACGCCCCTGGCCAGAAAGATAATCATCGAGCAATCCGGTGGTCTTACCGCTCTTGAGCAAGCTTTCCAAATCGTGTGTCAACGCTTGGTTCTCCCACTGAATTAATCCAACCACGCCACAGTTCAAGACACTAGGCGTCGGAAGTTGCGCCAGAGCCAGCTTGTCAGGTATCGGCTGCGGTGGACCGACAAGCGACACGCTCGGCACGGGCTTCAGTCCTGCATAAAGACGACGAACGACTTCTTCCAATTGCGGACGCGATATTTCGTCGAAGTCCTCGCGGCTTGGGTCGTCTGGATTGAAATTGAGATTCTCTGTAATCCAAACATCCAGCGCCTTGTTGTATTTCGGCCCGCCTGATTCTTGGTCGCGTGAAATCGTGATGCGTCCTTGCTTGTTCAAAGGAGCAACAATTTTGATCGGCCAAAGAAAAATTGGCGACAGGATGTTCTTTGTTCCACCAGAGGCATCAGTGGTGCGGGCGTAAAATATTGGATAGGCCAGCCACAAACTGCGGACGCCGGTTTCACGTTTGAAAGCTTCCGCTGTCCGCGCCAGTCCGCTTGTCAGGGCATAATAAAACGATTCTTCTGGCGTTTCCTTTTCATCCTCATCACCAAGTTCGCGTTGTGATAAATCAAGGTCGAACTGAATCTCGCCGCCATCGCTCTTGATGAGCTTGGTGAGCAAATCATCCGGCAAACGAGGACTCGCCACTTTGAATCGCATCAAATCCAGCCGCTTGACCGACTTGGTGGGAGATGCGTTTAGAAGTCCACTCCGCCGAACCGAACGCAGCAACCGCTCCAGATACTTCTGAATGACGATGTTATTTTGTCCGGGCATGGTTTGATTTTCGTGATTCGCTAACGAAGCATACTCGGAAAAATTGCCCAACGACAAGCGTGGCGATTTCGACACCTCACCCTCAATCCCTCTCCCCGATCGAGGCGGAGAGGGAGGTAAAACAAAAAAGCGAACCCCGTTGCCGGGATTCGCCTTTTGAATTTGTTGGTAGGGCGGCGTTGCTGCGCCGCCCAAATCAGGCTGACCGGCAGGTCAGCCCTACCAATTTTAGTAGCGGTAATGTTCCGGCTTATACGGCCCTTCGACCGGCACGTTGAGGTAATCGGCTTGCGCCTTGGTGAGCTTGGTCAGCACCACGCCGATTTTTTCCAGGTGCAGCCGCGCGACTTCTTCGTCAAGCTTCTTCGAGAGGCGATAGACGGTCTTCTCGTATTTGTCCTTGTTCGCCCAGAGATCAATCTGCGCGAGGGTCTGGTTCGTGAACGAGTTGCTCATCACAAAGCTCGGATGGCCGGTGGCGCAACCGAGGTTCACGAGCCGTCCTTCGGCGAGCATATAGATGCTCTTGTTGCCAGGGATGTGGTAGCGGTCGTATTGCGGCTTGATGTTTTCGATGCGCACGCCTTTGACCTTCTTGAGCGCGTCCACCTGGATCTCGTTGTCGAAATGGCCGATGTTGCAGACGATGGCCTGGTCTTTCATCGCGAGCATGTGCGCGGCGGTGATGATGTCGCAGTTGCCGGTGGTGGTGACGTAGATGTCGCCCCAGCCGAGCGTGCTTTCAACGGTGTTGACCTCGAAGCCTTCCATCGCGGCTTGGAGCGCGTTGATGGGATCAATCTCGGTGACAACGACGCGTGAACCGTAGGCGCGGAGCGAATGCGCGCAGCCTTTGCCGACATCGCCGTAACCGCAAACGACGGCGACCTTGCCGGCGAGCATGACGTCGGTGGCGCGCTTGATGCCGTCAGCCAACGATTCGCGGCAGCCGTAGAGATTGTCGAACTTCGATTTGGTGACGGAGTCGTTCACGTTGATGGCGGGCACGAGCAACTTGCCGGCTTCCTTCATCTGATAGAGGCGATGCACACCGGTGGTCGTCTCTTCAGAAACGCCGCGCCAATCCTTGACGATCTTGGTCCAGAGGCCGGGCTTCTCGGTCGCGAGCCGGCGGAGCAACGCTTTCACGACGGAAACTTCGTGGCTGTCGCCTTTGGATTCGTAAGCCCACTTGCTGCCTTTTTCCAACTCGTAGCCTTTGTGGATGAGCAAGGTCACGTCGCCGCCGTCGTCAACGACGAGCTGCGGACCGAAATCGCCGGGGAACAAAATCGCCTTGAGCGTGAGTTCCCAATATTCTTCGAGCGTCTCGCCCTTCCACGCGAACACCGGCGTGCCGGTCGCCGCGATGGCGGAGGCGGCGTGATCCTGCGTGGAGAAAATATTGCACGAAGCCCAGCGGACATTCGCGCCAATGGCAACAAGCGTTTCGATGAGCACGGCAGTCTGGATCGTCATGTGCAACGAGCCGGTGATGCGCACGCCTTTGAGCGGTTTGGATTTCGCGTATTTTTTCCGGACGGACATCAGGCCGGGCATTTCGTGTTCGGCCACGGCGATTTCCTTGCGGCCCCACTCGGCGAGCGCGAAATCGCGGACGATGTAGTCTTTGCCGGCGGGCGTCAGCGCGGCGTATTGCGCGAAGGTCGCGCTGACTTCAGCGACGACGGCGGCGGTTTGGCCGTTGCCGTTCAATTTGAGAACGGTGCGGCGCGGAGGGGACAGTTTGATGGTAGCTGACATAATTTTGTTTGGTTGTTGGTTAAATGTTATTGGAGCGGGGCAATTTTGCCGGGAGCTAGATAGAGAAAAATGCTGATGCCGTAAAACCGGCTGACTTCAGGCATGGACGGTCGCCGGTTTCCAATTCGGAAACAATTCCTCGACCTTCAGGCCGGTGATTTCCAGATAGAGCGCATCGGCGCACAAATCAATTTCCCCCGGCCATTCGAGCGAACGTCCGCCGTGCTGGATTTTCACCGCCGCAAAATGCTGCGGGTCCTGCCACGCCGCGAACACGCCCTTGCCAACCTCCGCCGACAAATCCACCACGCCTTCCACGCCGTCGTCATAACGGAGTTTCAGCTTGTGGCCTGCGAGCGTCTGGATGGCAAGGATGTGTTTCACGCGTTGAATCTATTTCAAGCGAGCGCTTTTTTCAACGCCGCGACTTTGTCGGTCGCTTCCCAAGTGAGATCCTTGTCGGTCTTGCCGAAGTGGCCGTAGTTGGTCGTCTTCGAATAAATCGGACGGCGCAAATTGAGCTGGTCAATGATGTCCGACGGCTGAAAGCTGAACACTTTGTTGACCGCTTTGATGATGCGATCGTTGGCGACCGTGTTCGTGCCGAACGTCTCGACGTGAACGCTGACCGGGTCAGGATGGCCAATGGCATAGGCGAACTGCAGTTCGCAACGCGTGGCCAAACCAGCCGCGACAATGTTCTTCGCAACCCAGCGGCCCATGTAGGCGGCGCTGCGATCCACCTTCGTCGGGTCTTTGCCGGAGAACGCGCCGCCGCCGTGACGACCCATGCCGCCGTAGGTGTCCACGATGATTTTGCGGCCGGTCAAACCGGTGTCGCCCTGCGGTCCGCCGACAACGAAACGGCCGGTGGGGTTGATGAGAAATTCGGTTTTGTCCGTGAGCAAATTTTTCGGGAGAACTTTCTTGATGACGTTCTCGATGCAGAATTTTTCGATCTCCGCGTGGCTCACGTCCGCCGCGTGTTGCGTGGAGATGACGACGTTCGAGATGGCGACGGGCTTGTCGTTTTCATAAACGACGGACACCTGTGATTTCGCATCGGGCCGCAACCACGCCGCGCCGCCCGCCTTGCGGATGCGCGTGAGTTCGCGGCCGAGACGATGCGCGAACATGATCGGCGCCGGCATGAGTTCCGGCGTTTCGTTGCACGCATAACCGAACATCAAGCCCTGGTCGCCCGCGCCCTGCTTCGCGGTCTTCTTGCCCTTGGCCTTCTTGGCATCCACACCTTGCGCGATGTCAGGGGACTGCTGCGTCACGATGACATTGACGAAAACTTTGTCCGCGTGGAAAACGTCGTCGTCGTTGACGTAGCCGATTTCGCGGATGGCGTCGCGGGCGATCTTGACGAAATCCAGTTTGGCCTTGGTGGTGATCTCACCGCCGATGATGGCGATGTTGGACTTCACGTAGGTTTCGCAGGCGACGCGGCTGAACTTGTCCTGCGCGAGGCAGGCGTCGAGAACGGCGTCAGAAATGGTGTCAGCGACTTTGTCGGGATGGCCTTCGCCAACGGATTCGGATGAAAAGATGTAACGGTTGCTCATGGATTATTTTGGGTTCACGCCAACAACATATTGACGTATCTGGATAGGATGATATATCTTTTTTGAAGCGCGTCAAATGCTTTCTGAAAAAAATTGGCGCAAGGCGCGCGGGCTTTAGCCCGCTTCAGTATTCAAACCGCAAACGGCTAAATACTATATTGCCGGTCTGCGCAAACTGAAGCGGCGTGAACGCCGCGCTCCGATAAAAAATCATGACCTCAACCTTAAAATCTTTGCGGGCGTTGTCCGACCAGACGCGGCTGCGCATCGTCGCGCTGCTGGAGAAGGACGAACTGTCCGTCAACGAACTTCAGGAAGTGACGCGCCTCGGCCAGTCGCGCATCTCCACGCACCTCGGCCTGCTCGCGGACTGCGCGCTTGTCAAATCGCGGCGCGAAGGCAAGCGCACGTTTTACAAACTCAATCCGCAGGCCGATTCCGTCGCGAGCGAATTCATCCAGCTCGCCATCCGCGGTGCAAAAGAACTCGCCGAACACGCGGGCGACCAGATCAATCTCAAGCGCGTCCTCGCCCGGCGCAAAGAGCAGGCGCAGGTTTTCTTCAATCAGGTCGCCGGACGTTTCGACCGCGTCTATGGGCCGGGCCGCTCGTGGCAGGCGTTCGGGCATCTGCTGTTGCGGATGTTGCCGCCCATCACCGTCGCCGACTTGGGTGCGGGCGAAGGTTTGTTGAGCGAACTCCTTGCGCGCCGCTGCAAAAAAGTCATCGCCGTGGACAACTCGGAAAAGATCGTGGCGTTCGGCGCGGCCAAGGCAAAAAAGAACGGCCTGAAAAATCTGGAGTTCCGTCTCGGCAATTTGCAGAACCCACCCATCGAAGCCGGCAGCGTTGACCTCGTGATCTTGAGCCAGGCGTTGCACCACGCGGAAGACCCGGCGGCGGTACTGGCCAGCGCGGCGAAGCTGTTGAAACCGCACGGCCAGATTTTGCTGCTCGATCTGCTCAAACATAACTTCGAGAAAGCCCGCGAACTTTACGGCGACCGCTGGCTGGGTTTTGCCGAAAGCGATCTGCACCGCTGGCTCGAAGCCGCCGGTTTCAAGAAAATCGAAATCAGCATCGTG
>JAYWBR010000498.1:0-2915 GCA_043781315.1 Verrucomicrobiota bacterium
AAAAAAGGCGAGCCGTTGCCGGCTCGCCTGTGAATTGAATCGCCAACTAATTAGTTGCGCTGGGGCCGGTCGCGGCGCGGGCCTTGATCGCGGCGTTCGCGCATCTCGGGCCGCTGCGGGCGTTCGCCGGCGGGTTCGCCAGCGGGCTGGTTTTCGTAACCAGCCGGGGGCTGTTCGGCGGGCGTTCCCATTTCCTTGTCGCGGTCTTCCATCGCGGCGCGACGGGAGAGACGGACGCGGCCTTTTTCATCCACGCCCAGGCACTTGACCCAGATGTCATCGCCCATCTTGACGATGTCTTCGGTCTGCTTGACGCGGAAGTTGGCCAGTTCGCTGATGTGGCAGAGGCCGTCCTTGCCGGGCAGGAATTCGACGAACGCGCCGAATTCTTTGATCGTGACAACCTTGCCGCGATAGATCTTGTTGATCTCAGCTTCGGCGGTCATGCCGGCGATGGCTTCGCGCGCGATCTTCATGCCTTCGGGCGACACGGAGAAGATGTTCACGGTGCCGTCGTCTTCGATGTTGATTTCGCAGCCGGATTCTTCGACCAGCTTCTTAATGTTCTTGCCGCCTGGCCCGATGAGCAGGCCGATCTTCTCGGGGTTGATCTTGATCGTCTCAATGCGCGGGGCGTACTTGCTGATGTCGGGGCGGTGGGTGGACAAGGTCTTCGCCATCTCGGCGAGGATGAACATGCGGGCAACGCGGGCTTTTTCCACGGTCTCCGCCATGAGCGCGTGCGGAACGCCCTTGAGCTTGAGGTCGAGTTGGAAACCGGTGATGCCTTTTTCCGTGCCGGCGATCTTGCAATCCATGTCGCAGTAATGATCTTCCCAGCCGATGATGTCGGTGAGGAGCTTGTAGCGCGCAATTTTCTTGTTCGCGTCGAGATCGGTGCAGATGCCGATGCTGATGCCCGCAACCGGGCGGATCATCGGAACGCCTGCATCCAGCAGCGCGAGCGTGCCGCCACAGACGGAGGCCATCGAGGTGGAGCCGTTGGACTCCATGATTTCGCTGACCACGCGCACCGCGTAGGGATAGGTGTCGAGCGGGATCATCGGTTCGATGCTGCGCTCGGCGAGTGCGCCGTGGCCGATTTCGCGACGGCCGGGTCCGCTGATGCGGCCGGTTTCGCCGACGGAGAAATTCGGGAAGTTGTAGTGCAGGATGAATTTCTTCTCGGTCTTGCCACCGGTGTAGGAATCAAAATTCTGCGCGTCCTCGCCGGTGCCGAGGGTGACGAGCGAAACCGCCTGTGTTTCGCCACGGGCAAAAATCGCGGAGCCGTGGGCGCGGGGCAGAATGCCAACCTCGCTGGAGATCGGGCGCACCGTGTCAAAGGCGCGGCCATCAAGGCGCTTGCCGCCGTCGAGGATCAGGCTGCGAACCGCTTCCTTCTGGATGTAATAGAACGCGTCGTTGATGACGAACTTCGTGACCTTTTCCGCGCCGAATTTTTCGACGAGCTTCACGCCGACTTCGTCTTGAATGGCCTTGCACGCGCTTTCGCGGGCGAGTTTGCCGGGGGTGAGGAGTGCGGGAACGAAACGATCTCCGGCGAGCTTCTTGGCTTCGAGGAGGATTTCTTCGGGAACGATGTTGAGCGTGATCTGGCGCTTGGGCTTGCCGGCCTTGGCAGCGAGTTCCTTCTGCGCGGTGATCAGCGGCTGGATGACTTCCTGCGCGTAAACCAACGCAGCATTGAAGTCGGCTTCGGTGATTTCCTTCGCCGCGCCTTCATACATGACGATGTCTGTGGCGTTGCCGACATAGACGAGGTCGAGGTCACTGTCCGCCTGTTCAGCGTGGGTCGGATTCGCAATGAACTTGCCGCCGACGCGGCCGACGCGCACCGCGCCGAGCGGGCCGTCCCACGGAATGTCGCTGACGGTCAGCGCGGCGCTTGCGCCGATGATGCTGAGAATGTCGGGATCGTTTTCGCCGTCCGCGCTGAGGAGGACAGTTTGAACCTGCACTTCGTTGTACCAGCCTTTGGGAAACAGCGGACGGATCGGGCGGTCAGTGAGGCGGCAGGTGAGGATTTCCTTTTCGGTCGGACGGCCTTCGCGCTTGAAGTAACCGCCGGGAAACTTTCCAGCGGCGGCGGCTTTCTCACGGTAATCCACGGTGAGCGGGAAGAAGTCCTGGCCTTCCTTGGCCTTGGTCGCGGCGACGGCGGCGACGACGATGACGGTTTCGCCGAGTTGAACGGTGACGGCGCCGTCGGCCTGTTTGGCGAGCTTGCCGGTTTCAATGGTGATCTGTTTGTCCCCGAGCGGGGCGGTGATTTTATATGACATGGTTTTCTTTCCTCCGCTGCCGCCGAGAAACTTCAGTGAACTCCGAGCGTGGTCGGAGCTGATTGAAATCACCCAGGGTCAGCGAAAATTTTTCGCGGGGCGTTTGGTGAATAAACTAAACCGTCCGCGAGTGCCGGTTTGGTTTAACAGGCAGCCGAGAGCTTTGAAGAGACTAAAGAGATCGGCTGCGGCTGGAATTAATGGCGCAGTTTGAGCTTTTTTGTGATCGCGGTGTAGCGGCTCACGTCCGTGCTGTGGAGGTAATCCAGCAGGCGGCGGCGTTGACCGACCATGATGAGCAATCCGCGACGCGAGCTGTGATCCTTTTTGCTGGTCTGCAGATGTTCGGTCAAGTGGTTGATCCGTTGGGTGAGAAGGGCAATCTGCACGTCGGCGGAACCGGTGTCGCGGTCGTGCAGCTTGAATGATTCAATCGTCTTTACTTTCGCTTCCATACTTTTTTCTTTGATTAGCAAGTCAGGAGTTTAATTTTTCCCGGCGTGGTGTAAAGCACTTTCCCCGAAATTTCGCGGTGCCCGCCGAGGTTGTAGTGTCGAGCCTGTGGCTTGAACCAATCGGCGCACAGCGCCGCCGCTACATCAGTGAAAC
>JAYWBR010000499.1:0-8870 GCA_043781315.1 Verrucomicrobiota bacterium
CCGACGACGTGATGCGCCTGGCGGAACGGCATGTTCTTGCGCACGAGATAATCCGCGAGGTCGGTGGCCAGCAACGCCGGATCGCTCGCGGCGGCGGCGCAGGCGGCGGCGTTCACCTTCGTGTGCCGCAGCATCGCGGCCATCAGGCGCACGGTTGCGCGCACGGTGTCGGCGGTGTCGAAGAGGCGTTCCTTGTCCTCCTGCAAATCGCGGTTGTAAGTCATCGGCAGACCTTTCAGCAGCGTGAGCAGCGAGACAAGGTTGCCGATGACGCGGCCGGTCTTGCCGCGCGCAAGTTCGGCGATGTCGGGATTTTTCTTCTGCGGCATGAGCGACGAGCCGGTGGTATAGGCGTCGGCGATCTTGATGAAATTAAATTCCGCGCCGGCCCACAGAATCAAATCCTCCGCGAGCCGCGAGATGTGGACGGCCAGCAGCGCGGCGACGGAACAAAACTCCACGGCGAAATCCCGGTCGCTCACGGCGTCCATGGAATTTTGCGTGATGCGCGCCTTGCCTTTCGCGTCCACGAAACCAAGCAGCTTGGCAACCAACTCACGATTCAGCGGCAGTGTGGAACCCGCGATCGCGCCGCTGCCGAGCGGGCAGACATTCACGCGTGCAAAGCAACCGAGCAACCGCTGATAATCGCGATCCAACATCTCGACGTAGGCAAGCAAGTGATGCGCGAAATAGACGGGCTGGGCGCGTTGCAGATGCGTGTAGCCGGGAATGAGCACGTCGGAATTTTTCCCGCCGAGTTCGACGAGCGCGCGTTGAAGATCGAGAATTTCTTCGCCGAACGCGGTGATTTCATCGCGCAACCACAGGCGAATGTCGAGGGCGACCTGGTCATTACGCGAACGGCCGGTGTGAAGTTTCGCACCGGCGGGAACACGCTTCGTCAGCTCGGCCTCAATGTTCATGTGAACATCTTCAAGTTCGGGCTTCCACGAAAATTTCCCGGCGGCGATTTCTTTGGCGATGCTGTCGAGACCCTTGAGAATCGCGCGCAGTTCGGCCTGGGTGAGGACGCCGATCTTTTGCAACATCGTGGCGTGAGCCAGGGAGCCGAGGATGTCGTGCCGCCAGAGCCGCCAGTCGAAGGAAATGGATTCGGTGAATTGGGCGACGTCCGCCGCCGGGCCGCCGGCGAACCGTCCGCTGCGGGAGGTTGGAGAGGATTGTTTCATGCGCTTCAAGTTGTCCGCAGAGTAACGCAGAGGGCCGCAGATTGGGAAATGGTTTTGCGCTGAAAGGACTCCTGCTCACCCGGCAAGCCCAGTTAGCACTTCATGCAAATTTACTTCCCGCGAAAATCAATCTCCCGACCCTTCCAGCATTTCACGCCGGTCTTGAACAAGCCCAGATGCCAGCGCCAGGACATGCCGTAGTACGGATTGTGCGTCGGCCAGAAGGACAGGATGTCCACCTTCGCCGCCTTCGCCATCTCCACGGCTTGCGTGATGTGATCGGGATGGTCATTCCAGTTGAAGAGCAGATATTTCCACTCGATCACCGGCTCGGCCACGCCGCGCGCGTTGCGGTAGGCCACGATTTCTTTCATCGCCTTGTAGGCCTCGTCGAATTTGCTGCGGTGCATGTATTTTCCGAGCATCTCGTTGCTGATGCCGTGCAGCGAAAATAAAATGTGGCTCACGCTCAACGCGGCCTCGCGCTTGGCGTCGGTGTTGAGCAGCACGCCGTTGGTGGAAATCACGACGCGCGCCTTGGGGTTTTTCGCGCGGAGCATGGGCAGCTCCTGACAGACGTTGGGTGAAAGAAACGGTTCGCCGAGGTTGAGGTAAAAAATCTGCTCCATGCCGAGCCGGGCCGTGAGATCGGCCATCTCGGTCATCTGATCCAGCGGCATCTGCAACTGCTTGTCCACACGGATGGCGGCCGCGCCTTCCCGCGCGCAGCCGATGCAGTCCACGTTGCAGCGCACGGTGTTTTCCAGAAGGATGCCCTTGTGGGGCAGGTTGATCTTCGGCGGCGCAGCGTTGGCGGCGGCCAATCGTTTCAAGTCGCCGCAACGGGAGCAGGTGTCAATCGGGATTTTCCCTTTGGCGAGTTCGCTGCGGAATTTCTGCGCGGTGGGGCCGAACCAGATTTCCTCGAACGTATTCTTCCGCAAGTCGCCGATGTGGCCGTCGCCTTCGTAATCCTGGCAGTTGCAGGAGACGGTGCGGTCGGAGTTGATGGTGATGTTGTATTCGGATTCGCCGGCGAGCGCGTTGCAGTAATAGCCGCGCCCGGAAATTTTCGCGCGCAGCTCCAGCCAGCGCGTCACCACGCGGCGGACAACATCACTGATCTGCCAGTTGAAGCGCGTCTTCGGGTTGCTGATGGTCTTGCTCAATGATGGAGCCGGGTTCGACATGGGAAAAGGTTATGGGCGATGGCAGGTTCGTGGAAGTGAATTTTCTTCGTGGCGTCGGGCGTCCCGCCTGACGTGGAGGGCGCGCGTCCCGCCGCCCGGCCGAAACGCCCCGGATTTTTCCACGGCTTTGGAATTATGGAAACCGCTCGGATCCTCGGGTGCCTGAGCCGCCGGGCGGGACGCGCCGGCTCTACGGCAGGCAGGATGCCCGCCGCCACGTCAGTTCAGCAGCCGATACCAGTTGTCGCGCTGATGCGGTTCGTAGCCGAGGTCTTTGATGAGCCGCTGCATGTCGCCAACGGTCATGCGGAAGGTGGTGCCCGCCTGCGACACGACGTTTTCCTCGATCATGATGCTGCCCAGATCGTTCGCGCCGAACTTCAACGCGACCTGGCCGATCTCCAACCCTTGCGTAACCCAGGAGCTTTGCACGCTGGGGAAATTATCGAGGTAAATTCGCGAGAGCGCCTGCGTCCGCAGATATTCGTGCGCGCCAACGGTCGGGGCTTTCAACTTGGTGTGCTCGGCTTGAAACGTCCAAGCGATGAAGGCCGTGAAGCCCTTCGACTTGTCCTGCTGCACGCGCAACCGTTCCAAATGTTCGATGCGATCCTCAATCGTCTCGACGTGACCGAACATCATTGTGGCGCTGGAGTTCAGGCCGAGTCGATGCGCGATGTCCATCACCTCGAGCCAGTCGCTGCTCATGGCTTTGAGCGGGGAAATTTTCTGGCGCACGCGGTCCACAAGGATTTCGCCGCCGCCGCCGGGGATGGAGCCGAGGCCGGCCTGGACGAAATCGCCGATGATTTTTTCCAGCGGCTCGTTGAAGACTTCGCGGAAGTGGATGAACTCGCTGGGGCTGAAACCGTGGACGTTGATCTGCGGAAATTTATTTTTGATGTGCGCCAGCAGATCGAGATACCACTGCTTGGTCAGCTTGGGATGATGACCGCCCTGCATCAGAATCTGCGTGCCGCCCAACGCGATGGTTTCCTCGATCTTCTGGTCAATCTCGGCGAGCGTGATGACGTAGGAGTCGTCGTCTTTCTCCACGCGATAGAATGCACAGAACTTGCAATAGACGTTGCAAACATTGGTGTAATTGATGTTGCGATCCACGATGTAGGTGACGATGTCATTGCCGCGACCGTCGTGGGCATTCTTGCGGGCGAACTGGCGGCGGCGGTCGGCGAGCGCGCCGAGTTCTTCGAGCGGGAGCCGGTAAAGACGCACCGCTTCGGCGGCGTTGATGCGCTGGCCGTCCCAGACTTTCTGGAGCAGTTCGTCGAGTGAGGCGTCGTAAATCACGCGGGGAAATTAGCCGGGTTTTGCGTCTGAAACAAGCCGCGACTTGTCGGTGGAAGATCGGTGGCACAGGCGTCTCGCCGGTGGTTTTGGGCGTCGCGCCCAAAACCGTTGAGCCGGGCACGACGGCTCCACGACTACCCGCCAAGCCGGTGCGTCCGCGCGCCGGCGAAATTCAGCAGGACGCCAAATTTAACCCGCGAGACGCGGGTGCCACCCCGGCCCGAAAAGACCCAAAAGAAATTCGTGCCAAGCCGCGAAATTCCTGTTTTCCTTTTCCGCTCATGAACATTCAAGTGGCGGTTTTGTGCGACGCGGCGACGGACGACAACGGCAAGCTCAATTTGCTCGGCGCGTTCGACACGATCTACACCCAGCAGCTCCCCGCCGTGCATCCGCAATGTTCCATCGCGCTGCGCCTCACGTTCGCCAATGAAGACGAGGGCGCGCGCAAGCTCCGGCTGAGTTTCGTGGACGCGGACGGCCACTCGATCATGCCCGGCATTGACATTCCCGTGGAGGTTTCGCTGCCGGGCGATTCGCATTTCGGCACGCGCAATTTCATCGTGAACATCCAGCAGTTGAAGTTCGAGCAACCCGGCCTCTACTCGATTGACATCGCGCTTGACGAAAAAACCCACGCCAGCATCCCCTTGCTCGTGAAGCACAATCCGCCGCCAGCGGCGTGATTCGGAAAGCCCAGTAGCGGCAGGCCTCCGGCCTGCCGTAGAGGGCTGGCATCTTGCCGCCCGGAAAAACCGTCCGCCCACCGGAAGCATTCCTGTTTTGAAACGCATGCCTGACGACCCCACCTTTTCCGCCGGGCTGGAAGCCACGGCTCTACGGCAGCCAAGATGGCTGACGCTACGGTTTCAAACAGGTTGGGAAACGTGAAAGCGAGCGACCGAAATTTGTTCGCCGCCCGCGTTGGAGTTGGTTAAGTTGTCCGCGTGCTTGGAAACATTGATTCGAAAATGGTTTTGTCCGCGCCGGCTTCGGCCGGAACTTTTTCCCATCGCCGCTGTTACCTTTCCCCACTGACATGACTCCCACCGCTTCCCCCCGCGACATTTACGAGAAGATCGCCGCCAACATCGCGCGCGTCATCCAGGGCCAGGTGCCGGCCACCCGCATGTTGCTCGCCGCGCTGGCCAGCGGCGGCCACGTATTGCTCGAGGATTTTCCCGGCACCGGCAAGACCACGCTGGCCAAAGCCCTCGCGCGTTCGCTCGACGCCAAGTTCAAGCGGGTGCAGTTCACGCCGGATTTGCTGCCGTCGGACATTCTCGGCGTCTCGGTTTTCAACCAAGGCGACCAGCAGTTTCATTTTCACGAAGGCCCGGTGTTCACCAATGTCCTGTTGGCGGACGAAATCAACCGCGCTTCGCCACGCACGCAGTCGGCGTTGCTCGAAGCGATGGGCGAATGTCAGGTGAGCGTGGACGGCGAGCGGCGTGATCTGCCGGGCATGTTCTTCGTCATCGCCACGGAAAATCCGGTGGAATTTCGCGGCACGTATCCACTGCCCGAAGCGCAGATGGACCGGTTCGCGATGCAATTCACGCTCGGCTACGTGTCGCCGCAAGAGGAGGTCGCCGTGCTCACCGCGCAACAGCACAACCATCCGCTCGACGAGCTGAAGCCGTGCGTCACGCTGGCCGACGTGCTGGCGTTGCGGCACGCGGTGGACAACATCCGCATCAGCGAGGAACTGAAACGCTACGTGGTGGATCTTGTCGCCGCGACGCGCACCGCCGCCGGCGTGCAGCTTGGCGCCAGTCCGCGCGCGTCCATCGCGCTGATGAAAGCCGCGCAGGCCCTGGCGTTTTTTGACGGACAGGAATTTGTGACGCCGGAAAACATCCGGGAGCTGGCCGTGCCGGTGATCGCGCACCGGCTGGTGATGGAGCCGCAGGCGCGTTTCTCCGGCGTGACGGCGCGCGGCGTGGTCGCGGAGATCGTCAAGAAACTCAAGGTGCCCGCGTAGCCCCGCGTCGCGCCCGACTGGCCAGCCCATGGTAACGATCATCCAGCAACCCACGTTGTCCTTCGGACGGTTCCGCCAGATTTACGAGTTTGATCTGCCGGCCAACAACGCCAATCTGCTGCCGCGGGTTTTCAATTTCTACAAGACCCGGAAGGTCCGGAGTTTGATCCTCGACGTGGAGGAGGTGCGTTTTTCGCGGGGCGGCCGGCTGCGGGCGCTGCTGATTCCAAACGAGCTGAACTTGAAGCAGCAGGCTGTCATCACCGCCGTCGCCAATGGTTCTGGGTGGCGTTTGCGCTGCGAATACAAGTGTGCTCCCTCCGTGTTTTGCACATTGCGTTTTGGCCCGAGCCAGTTGTGGAAGGAGGTCCGGCAGCTTGAAGGTTTCCTGACGGGAGCGCCGGCGATGGATAGCGGCCGGCCGCGAGGATCAAGCGGGGTTGCCATCTTGCCCCTCTTCAAATTCCTCTACCGTCTCTTCCGGCTTTTCTCCTGGCTGCACTATCACGGCAGCCGGCGGCTCACGGCCGCCGGCGCGCTGGTGCTGTGTTCCCTGGTGGCGGCGGGGGCGATGGGCCTGGACACGGATGGCACCGTGACGTACCAGGCGTTCACGCCGCTCTTTTTCCTGCTGTTCATCGCCGCTGCCAGCAGTTGGTTTTTTCGCGCGACATTTTCCGCAACCCGGGTGCTGCCGCGTTTCGGCACGGTGGGCCGGCCTTTCATTTATCAAGTGCAGGTGCGCAATCTCACGAAGAAAAACCAGGTCGGGCTGACGCTGATCGAAAACCTGGCCGACCCGCGCCCGTCGTTCGACGAGTGGCTCGCGGCGCAACTGGCGGATGAACGGCGCGTGCGCGCCTTCAAATTCAACCAGCGCACCAACCGCGCGTTCCAGCAGGCGACGGTGAAGGAAGCCCTCCTGCCGCCGCTGGCACCCGGCGGCGCGGCGGAGGCGCGGGTGGAGTTGACGCCGCTGCGCCGGGGCGTCATCCGTTTCACCGGCGTCACCTTCGCGCGGCCCGATCCGCTGGGCTTGATTCGCGCCTTCGTCATGACCCCGGTCGCGCAGTCTGTGCTGGTGCTGCCCCGGCGTTATCTCCTGCCCCGGCTCCAACTGCCCGGCACCGAAAAGTATCAGTCGGGCGGTGTGGCGATGGCGGCCAATGTCGGGCGCAGCGACGAGTTTGTGTCGCTGCGGGATTACCGGTGGGGCGATCCCGTGCGGCACATTCACTGGCGCAGTTGGGCCAAGACGGGCAAGCCCATCGTGAAAGAATTCGAGGACGATTATTTCACGCGGCACGCGCTGGTGCTGGACACTTTCACGGACGATCCGCGCGGCGTGGTGTTTGAGGAGGCGGTGTCGGTGGCCGCGTCGTTTGCCTGCACCATTCAAACGCAGGAATCGCTGCTGGACCTGTTGTTTGTGGGGCCGCAGGCGTACACGTTCACGAGCGGACGCGGGCTGGCCCATGCCGATCAAATGCTGGAAATCCTCGCGGCGGTGCGGGCGATGCCGCGCCAGCCGTTCGCGTTACTGGAGCGGCTGGTGTTGGATCATGCCGTGATGGTCAGCGGCTGCATTTTCGTGCTGCTGGCCTGGGACGGGGAGCGGCAGGAGGTGGTGCGACAATTGAAAATGCTGGGCGTGCCGGTGCTGGTGATCATCGTGGTGGAGGCGGGCGGGGACACGGCGCTGGCCCCCGGCCCGATGCGGGATGCGCCGGGGAAATTTCATGTGCTCGAGGTGGGTAAAATTGAGGAAGGACTGGGCCGGCTATGAACCAACATCGAACATCGAACATCGAACATCGAACGCTCAATGAAGCGGGTGCGTGCCGCGGGTTCGTTCGGCGTTGGACGTTCGACGTTCGATGTTCAATGTTTCCAACTGCATGAAACCGCCGCCGCTATTGCTCGCCGCCGCGCTCCTGTTCTGGGGCTGGCAGACGGATTTTTTCCTGGTGAGCCTGCTGCTGGCGTTAATCTTGGAAAGCGCCCGCGTGACCAAGGCGCGCTGGGATTTTTCGGACGACGACCTGGCGCGGCTTTGGACGTTCTGCACGCTGCTGTTTCTCGGCACGGCGGTCTATGCGTTCACGGCCAACGAGGGGCCGTCGCACTACCTGAGTTTTTTTGAGAATCCCACCCCGTCGAACACCAGCGGCGCGGGCAATGCGAGCGCGCAGGCGGCCGCGGCTTTTTTCCGCTGGCTGCCGATGACTTTTTTTCTGTTCGTGGCGGCGCAGACCTTCAGCACGCGCGAGGTGATTCCATTGAACACGATTGACCTCATCATGCGCTTGCGCTGGAAGCGCGATGCCCGCCTGGGCCGGCCGCTGCCGCCGCCGCGCGGGGTGAATGTCGGCTTTCCCTATTTTGCCATCTGCCTGTTTTCGGCGAGCATCCATGAACCGCAGCCTAATACGGAATATTTCTGGGGCGTCTGCGCGCTGCTGGTGTGGGCCTTGTGGACGCAGCGTTCCGTCCGTTTCGGGAGTGTCATCTGGGCGGGCGCGCTGCTGCTGACCGTGGGACTCGGCTTCGGCGGACAATATGGCATCATCCAGTTGACCGGCTATTTTGGCCGGATGAATCCGCAGTGGCTTTCGCAATTTCTGCACCCGCAAAAAGACCAGTCCCAAAGCCGGACGGCCATCGGGAGCATCGGCCAGTTGAAACTGTCCGGCAAAATTGTCATCCGCGTCGAACCCCGGGTCGGAGCGCCTCCGGAGTATTTGCGCGAGGCCAGCTATCGCGCGTATCGCCAGCCGACCTGGCTCGCGGGCCGGTCGCGCGAGGATTTTGATCCCGTGACGCCCGACGCCAGCACTTCGACCTGGCGGCTGGTGCCGGGAAAAACCAATTCGGCCGCCGTCCAGATCGGGTGTTATCTCGAAGGCGGCAGCGATCTGCTGCCCTTGCCCGAAACCTGCGGCCAGATTGAAAACCTCCAGGCCTACAGCATGCGCAAAAACTCCGCCGGTGCGGTGCGCGCCGAAGGCCCGGGCGTGCTGGTGTTCGACGCCCTCTACGGGCCGGGGGCGATGATTGATTCGCGGCCGGATGAATCCGACTTGAATGTGCCGGACAACGAAATGGCGGCCATCAACCAGGTTATTTCAGAAATGCACTTCACCCACACCAACAGCCTGGCGGCCCGGCTGCGGGTAGTGAACAATTATTTCC
>JAYWBR010000500.1:0-8867 GCA_043781315.1 Verrucomicrobiota bacterium
ACGCGTGATATTCCTGAATCGTCTTCACGCTCAGGCCGTGCTCGCGCAGCGCGCGGATGCCTTCGAGCGACGCGCGCGCGGCGCGCAGCGTGGTCATCACGGGGATGCGCGCGCTGCTCGCGGTCGAGCGGATTTTCACCTCGTCCTCGCGTGCGGATTTGCCGCTGGGGGTGTTGATGATCATCGCCAGCTCGCCATTTTTGAGCATGTCGAGCGCGTTCGGGCGGCCTTCGCTCAGTTTGAAAAGGCGCTTCACGGGCACCCCCGCGTTTTCCAGTGAGGCGGCGGTTCCGCTCGTCGCCAAAAGCGTGAAGCCGAGATCGGCGAATCCGCGGGCGATTTCGGCGACGCGCTTTTTTTCCGCATCGGCGACGCTGATGAAAATGTTGCCGCTCGTTGGAAGTGCCGGTTGCGCGGCCATCTGCGCCTTCGCGTAGGCGAGGCCGAGGTTGTCGGCGATGCCCATCACTTCGCCGGTCGATTTCATCTCGGGGCCGAGGATGATGTCCACGCCGGGGAATTTCGCGAACGGGAACACCGCTTCCTTCACGGAAAAATGCGGCGGCACGATCTCCTGCGTGAAGCCCAGCTCGCGCAGCGTTTTTCCAGCCATCACTTTCGACGCGAGTTTCGCCAGTGGCACGCCGATCGCCTTGCTCACGAACGGCACGGTGCGCGAGGCGCGCGGATTCACTTCGAGGACGTAAACGGTTTCACCCTTCACGGCGTATTGCACGTTCATCAGCCCGATGACCTTCAACTCGCGCGCCATCGCGTGGGTGTACTGGCGGATCGTTTCGATCACACTTTGGGAAAGTGTGTGAGCGGGAAGAACCATGGCGGCGTCGCCGGAATGCACGCCGGCGAATTCGATGTGCTCCAACAGGCCGCCGATGACGATGGTGCCGTCGTTCGGATTCTTAAACTGGCCGCAGTCGGTGATGCAATCCACGTCCACCTCCGTCGCGTCTTCGAGAAATTTGTCCACCAGCACCGGACGTTCCGGCGACGCTTCGACGGCGAACCGCATGTAGTGCGAAAGCTCGGTGTCGGAATAAACAATCTGCATCGCGCGACCGCCGAGCACGAAGCTCGGCCGCACCAGCACGGGATATGTGAGGCGCTTGGCGATGACGAGGGCTTCGTCCCCATTCGTGGCGAGACCGTTCGGCGGCTGCGGGATTTTCAGCTTGTCGAGCATCGCGGCGAACAGCTTGCGGTCTTCGGCGATCTCGATGCTCTGCGGCGAGGTGCCGATGATGTTGACGCCGTTCTTCTGGAGGGCGAGCGCGAGATTGAGCGGTGTCTGTCCACCAAACTGCGCGATGGCACCCCAGCATTTTTCGCGTTCGTAAATGTGCAGCACATCTTCGAGCGTGAGCGGCTCGAAGAAAAGTTTGTCGCTCGTGTCGTAATCGGTGGAGACGGTTTCGGGATTTGAATTCACCATGATGGTTTCAAATCCATCCTCCTTGAGCGCGAACGCCGCATGAACGCAGCAGTAATCAAATTCAATGCCCTGCCCGATGCGGTTCGGGCCGCCGCCGAGAATCATCACCTTCTTCGCGGTGTTGCCTTTCACCTCGTCGTCGCCACGGTCGTAGGTGGAATAATAATACGGCGTGTAGGCCTCGAACTCGGCGGCGCAGGTGTCCACGAGGCGGTAGCTCGGCACGAGGCCGATGCGTTTGCGCTCGGCGCGGATGGCGTCCTCGGTCGTGCCGGTGAGATGGGCGATCTGCCGGTCGGAAAATCCGAGCGACTTGGCTTTGGTCAGTTGTTCAACATTCATGCGTGCTGATTACGAAATAAAATTGGGAAACAAACCGGAACTCTGCCGGTGTCGAGGCGGAATTGATGCGTGCCGATGGTTGCCCATTACGCGAAGTTGACATTGTTCTTCAACCCCGCCTCGCCCGCGCTCGCCAGCAACTCGAGCAGATGACGGCACGCCGCTGACGTGTCGGACGCCGATGGAGGATGACCACGCCGGTCTCTGGGGCCGTGCCGGCCAGTTCGAGGAAGTCCTGGCGGTTGCAGGTGATCACAATCGCTTCGGTGCGGACGGCATGATGCCAGATGTCCACGTCATCGGTTCGCGCCCCCAATATCTCCGTGACCAGCGACACCTCGTGTTTCGCCGGTTGCAGACAGCGGATCACTTCCACCGCCACGTCTTCGTCCATGAGGAATTTCACTCGTTGAGAGGCGCGGTTTGCGCGGCGACCAGCGGATCCAGCTCCGTTCGATGATCCTCGTAGTAGGCAAGGCACTCATAGACCTGGGCGCGCGTCAGCCGGGGAAAACTGGCCACCACTTCCGCCACCGACGCCCCGGTCTGCGTCATCGCCACCACATCATGCACGCCGATGCGGGTGCCTTCCACGACGGGATGGCCCGAACGCACTCCGGCCCGTTGAACAATGTAGCGGTAGCTCGTGGCAATCATGGGTGGACGCTATCCGCCCGCCGACCTGAACTCAAGCACCGTTCCGCTTCGCTTGTTCGCGAGCGGGCTTAACTGCGCGCCGGAAGCTTCTTTGCGACGCGGCTCTTTTCCAGCACGGCGTATTTCGGCAGTCCGCCTTCGATCACCCGGAGCGCGTGGCGTTTCGCCAGTTGCTGGCCGATGCCGGACGCTCAGGAAGTGACGGCTATCCAACCTGCGGACGACCACTTCCGCGAAGTTGAAGATTCGTTCCGGGCGTCCGCAGCAGCGTCAGGAAAGCGCAGACAGAGAACAAAAGCCAGCAGGCGGAATGCCGGAGGGTTTGGGTGCGCCGTTCAGGCTGTAAAAATGGCCCACGGCCAGCTTGGCTCCGGCGTGCCGGGGATCCTGCGCCGCCGCGTGATGCCAGTGACCATCGGCGGCGAAACACTCGTAGTTGGCCAGTTCGGGAATCGCCGCCAGCCGGTCGGGCAGTGTGCGGTTGGCGGTGGCCAGCAAAGCCAGATTCACTCCGACAAGCAGGGCCTGCCGACGGGCGCTCTGGACCGTGACCAAGTAGTTGGCTGGCGTGGGCAGATGGGCCAGCCCTCGCGCATACATCGCGATGATCTGCTCATCAAACCCTTCAAATCGCTTCTGTCCCTTGGCGATCAACCTCGGCTCAAACGTGCTGTGCCGGTCTCGCGGGATCGCGATCTTAACAGGCCCGCCTTCCCCGATCAGGGTCTTGGCGCTCGTCCCGTTCCGACAGTTGCCCCCGTCAGGCTCTCCTCCGTGCGCATACCCCAGATGATGCGTCAGCTCCGCCCCAAGTGCCCGCTCCACCACCGCCTTGGTCAACTGCGCCAGCAATCCCGCCTTCCCCAAGATGTCCGACGGCTGCTCGTAGTGCTCCGCCAGCCATCGATCAATCATCGTCACGTCCACTTCCCGGCCTGCCTCCTTAAAAGCTTCGGCCCGTTCCGTCTCCTGCTTCATCCCGTCTTGTTTCGTTTTCTTCATGTGCTCCTTTATCCCTCAGTTCTGACCCGCACACAAACTTTCGGATACGCTCGTTGGTGCCGCCGATCAGATCAAACGTCACCGTCATGGTTCCGTTTGTCTCCAGTTCCGCCCACACATTCGTCATAAACACCGCGCCATTGGTCACGCACGCGCTGGCATCCAAAGGCCCGCAAGAGTTCCGCGCTGACATGCCACTCATCAGGGCGGACGATCTCTGAGCAAATGCGGGGTTATTCTTATTTTCTGCCAGCCGCTTTTCCCGCGCCGCGATTTCCTCGGCACTGATCGGCCCCCGCGCCGCGTAGTCCGCGCTGTAATTCCAATAGAACGAAACGTCCAGAGTTTGCGCCGTCCGTTCACCGTGGCGGGATACGGGTGCGTCAAAGCAGGCCCGTTCATCAAAGTCTCCGCCCGCCACCGATCTCCCCACCAGCGAACTGCCACGACCAGCGCCGCTATTTCCGGCGGCACCGGCAGCGTGCCAATTCCTTGCGCCACGAGCTGGCCGACCAACGGATGCCAGTTTCCAGCAACACCGTCGGATTGCTGTCGCTCTGCGCGATGAGGGAGAGCGTGTTTCCGTCCGGGTTGATTTGGAGCGACCAGGCGTTGGCGGATTCGTCTTTGCCCACGACATCGAGGGCGAGCAATGTGGCCACAGTACCCGACCCCACGCCCAGGCCCGTTGCCGCGCTTGACCACGTCGGTTTGAACCAGGCGCGAATCGTGTCCGCTGCACAGGCGAGATTGGTGTGTCCTTTGAAATCCAGTGCCGGAACTACGAACGGCGCGACAACATCCCCGACACGTTGCAGCGCGTAACCCGACCAGCTTTCGGCGTAAGTGAATTTGTCCGTGGTAACTTGTGCATTGGTGATTCCGTTGGAAAACAGTGCATCAAAGGACTCGTGATAAAGGAGCGAAGCGAACTCAGGAATCGGCGGCAACGGCAGACGCGGGGCGGCCAGTCCATTGTGGATGAAAGATAAAAGCAAGAGTGAGACGAATCCCCCGACGGTGCATGCGTTTTTCATAGATTTTGCCCTTCCAAGTAGTGCAACTAAAACACCGCCACCGATTTTGTAAAGGAAAGCATAACATGTGCGTTATGGAATTTTCGCCAGCCTTTTGCAGTGCGGCGGAATTTGGATCATCATCTCGCGACCTTTTTGCGAAAGTAAAGAGGCGGGCTTTCGTACGCTGCTTTTTCAAATAAGACCGACTTGTCCCATACCACTCTCCATCGTTTGGAACGGGGAGAACACCACCTGACCTTGAACAAATGGGAAACCTTGCTGGAAAAGCTCAAGGTTCAATTGAAGGACATTTTTCCACACGAGTTTTAGTCTGACCTCCGAGGCAGTGGCTGTTCGGATGCAAGCCGAATTTCCGCTCCTTCATCACTGCCCCAGCAATGAATACGGCCGCACCGTGTCGCTGCCGAGTTTGCCGTGCGGCAGGGCTTTCAGGGAAAAGGAAAGTGCCACGTTGAAATCTTTCGGGCCGCTCCCGTTGTCGCGCACGCCGCCGGTGACCGCCACCGTCCAGCAGCGCAGGTCGCGATAGAGCGTGTAGTATTGCTCCTGCATCCGGCCGTTGAGCGCGTCGAAATGGTGGCTGGCGCGGAAGCCCCAGTTTTCGTTCAGCCGGTAAAAGAGACTGCTCGTGATGATGTTGTTGCCGAGGCCCAGCGCGGTGGGCAGGCCGGTCAAATCGTCGTGCCGATAAAAATGCCCGACCGTCCAGCTCCAGACGTTGTTCGGCTCGAAGGTCACGGTGTGCAGCAGCATCCGAAACCCGCCGCGATCCACGTCATATCGGGTCTGCGATTCGAGCCGCAGCCACGAGCGCGGCTTGAAGGTCAGGTCGGAAAAAACATCGCTGAACGTGCCTTGATTGGTGCCGGGATCGAGCCGCGTATCCACGCTGGTTTCCCAGCGGAGAAAATCCTCGACCTTTCCGTCGCGCTTGGTCTGCAATTTATTTTCCAGGCCCAACCGCACGACGTTCTGGCCGTCCACGGAATCAATCGCGTGGTAGGCAGGATACTCAACCGGCAACTGGCGCAGGCTCGGCAGTTCGTAATCGAACATCGGCAACTGCGCGGGCGCGCGGTTCGGCCGGGGCACATAGACGTAATTGGCGGACGGCTGAATGATGTGGCGCACGCCGTCGAGGTCGAGCGTCTTGCTTTCCACCTGCGGCCAGACGCGCGATGCCTTGAAGGAAATTTCCGCGCCGGTGTTGAAGACGCCGCGATAGGTTTCAGCCGTCGTCGCACCCGGGCCGGTGGATTTGGTGTAGTAGGTGAAGCGTCCACCGACGCGCGGGGTGAAGTTGAGCCAGCCAAAAAAAGTTTTCGGCAGCGTGAGTTGATGATAGGTGTCGGCGCGCCCGGCTTCGTAGTCCAGGCCGGCGGACAGGCCGTTGGTCACGGCAAAATCCCGGCGGTAATAGCCGAGCGAACTTTCGCTCTCGTAATAAATTGGCGTGGCCCCGACCTGCTGGCGGAAACCGGTGAGCCGGACTTCGGGGAGGCGCTCGACGGTGGCGAAGAAGCGGTTGACGCGCGGCTGGGTGAGCAGATCCAGGCTGAAGTTCGGCAGGGATTTGTTCACCTCGATGAACGAATCGGGCTGGGGATTTTCCCGGTATTCGCCCTGATAAAATGTCTTGAGCAATTCGCTGTCGCTCTGGTAGCGGACGAGCGCTTTAACGGTCAAGTTCGTCCAGGGCATCGCGTCATAGGAAACGCGGAAGCGCTGGCGGTTTTCCGGCGAGACGACCTGGGAGAAAAAGTTGGTGCCCCGGTCTTCATCATGCAGATAGTAAAAGCGGAGCGACGCCTCGCCCCACCGGCCCAGATGAAGATTCAAGTCCTGCCCCAGACCGATGCCGCGTTTGGAGCGGTAGTCCAGATGAAGCTTGCCGTCCACGGGTTCGTTCCAAAACCAGGCGTAGTCGCTGAGCAGATACCCGCCGTAAAGACTGCCGTAGCCGGGCGTGAAATTAAAATTGTTCGCCCGGTCGCCGAGGTTGCGCGAGTAATACGGAAAATAAAACACCGGCACGTCGCCCAGCCAGAGCGTCGCGTTCCGGGCCACGATGCGCTGGCCGGGAATGACGCGGATGCGGCCGGCCTTGATCTTGAAGGCCGGCTCGGAGACGTCGTCGGTGGTGACGAAGGCGTTGGTGGCGTAATAGACGTTGTTGGTGCGGTCGCCGTGCAATCCCTGGCCCGCCGCGAACACGGGCGGTTTGCCGGTGCGGAACTCGGCCGTGCTCATCTGGTGCGTCTTGAAATTGTAGCGGACGCTTTCCCCCGTCCAACGCTGGTCATTCTGCTGGATCAGCACATGGCCGCTGACGAGGGTGTCGCCGGAATTTTCATCGATGAAACCGCGATCCGCCGAGAGCACCGCGCCGTTCCATTTGATCGTGCCGGTGTTGGTGAAGGTCAGCGTGTGGTTTCGCAGATCCATCACGGCGTCCTTCAAATCATAAACCATCCCCCCGGACGGTTTGTCCAGCTCCGCCCCGGGTTCGGCGGCGGACGCCAAACCGGCTGCGCCTAAAAATACGGCGCACAGAACCAAGCTGGGAAATCGTGTCATTCGGCGGCGCAAACTAAACAATGAGCCAGACCGTGCCAAGACTGGATTTCCGCCGCCCTCGTCGCAGGGTGCAGTTAAAGTCGGGTGAGGCTAATTCCAGATTGAGAGCCATTGGTGGTTGGCTCTGAGCACGCGCAAGTGGGCGATCCGGTCGGCGTGATCGGACAACCAGGCGGCCCCGGCTTTTTTGAGTCGGGCTTGGAGCACATGGCGGTGTCCGCTTTCGATGATGCCGGAACCAATCGGCAGTCCCAGGGCGAGGGCTTGCGGATAGTTCAGACAGTCCAGGCGATTGCTCAGATAGCGATGGCCGTTGCGGACCGGGGCTTCTTCCTCGGGTGTCCCTTCGGCTTCCAGATGGTCAGACAGGGCTGCGATCACTTTGGCCACCGCACCGGTTTTGAGTCGCTGCTGTTGGGTGCGGCGCCATTGATCGGGCTGGGCGGGGCGGCAACTCGGGGCGGCATCTCCCAGGTATTCACTGACGTGAAAGTAGTCGCACAGGAAGTGGCCTTGGCTGCCGAAAATCTCCCGGCTTTGCAACCGGATCCAATCCGCTCCATCGCCCACGGCGTGGATGCGGCTCTTTTGTCCCCAGCCCGCCGACCGGGTGCAATGGCCCCAACGCCGTCCGGTTTCCGTCACGCTGCCAAAGGTCGCGCCATACACCGTGGTCGCACTGTCTTTGGCTTGCGCGGCCACCAGGCGCATTTCCTTCCACTGGCGGGGTCGTTGGCCCTGGCGTTGGCCCGGCTCGACCGTGCAGATCATGGTGCCGTCGGCTTGCGCGATGACGTGTTCGCTCCCCATGGCAGGCAGTTCGCGGAAGGGTTGGGCATACTCCGTCTCCAGTTGTTGCCGCGCTCGCCGGGCGTGTTTCAACGTGGCGATTCGCGCGGCACTGGCGCCGATTTCAAACCCGTAATGCTCCAGCACACTGCCCGCCGCCTGCGCAAAGGATTGTTCACAACCAAAGGCCGTCAACACCCGGTCTAGCCGCCGTGACCGGCCCCCGGAACTGACCCCCAATCGCGCCGGCAAGGGGCGCAGGTAGCTTTGCTCCGCATTGCGCCAGACCCGATCCTGCACGCTCACCAACCCAAAGACACACCACCACGTCAGCGTTTTTTTTTACGACTCCGCACGGTGTCATCCGCAGCTTTGAGTTCGTCGCTGACGCGCGCCTCGGCCTGCTGCGCCCACTGGTGCATGCTCACGTTGCCCAACTGCCGCAACTTCTCAATCAACAGTTCCTCCACTTGATCGGCGGTCTGCAACGGACCGTCGGTGTTGTGCGCCAGTTCCAAAATGCTTTCAAACCGGGCCAGCAGTTCGGGATGTTGTCGCAGCCGTTCCAAAAATCGTTGCTCCGCCGCGGCGCACTTCAAACTCACTTCAGCTTCGTTCTTCATCCCCACTCTATTGAACCAACTGTCTAAATTTGTACACCTGATTCCTCAGTTTTCTTTCCATCCCCTCACCCGACTTTAATCACACCCACCGCTACCCAGTTTGGACACCCTCATCGCTGCGACCGCGATCACGCACCGACTCACCCTCGTGACACACAACATCAAAGACATGGCGCGCACCGGCGCAATGCTGCTCGATCCGTGGACGACGTGACTCGTTTCGCCCGCGCGCGGGGATCGCGGAGTTTTGAAACAGCGGTGGTTTAACCCGAAAACCGAAGTGAACCGCAGAGAACGCAAAGAACACAAAGCAAGGCAGGCTGACTGAGCGTGGAGAACAGCAGCAGTTTTTTCCGCTGCCACCACTCCTTCGCAATTCTCTTTGCG
>JAYWBR010000501.1:0-2902 GCA_043781315.1 Verrucomicrobiota bacterium
TGTTCCGCCAAGACGATTCCGTCCCGCTGGTCGTGCCGGAAATCAACGCCCACGACATCAAAGCGCACCACGGGATCATCGCGAATCCGAATTGCACCACGGCGATCACGCTGATGGCGTTGTATCCGTTGCACCAGGCGTTCGGCGTGAAACGGATTTTCGCCTCCAGCTACCAAGCCGTCAGCGGCACGGGCGCGAAGGCGTTGGAAGAGCTGGAGCGGCAGGTGGAACAGATCGTCAACAAGCAGCCGGTGACGAAGGAAGTTTATCCGTATCAGATCGCCTTCAACGTGCTGCCGCATGTGGATTCATTTTTGCCGACAGGCTACACGAAGGAAGAAATGAAGATGGAAAACGAAGGCCGCAAGATCATGCATCACCCGGCGTTCCGCGCCAGCGTGACGTGCGTGCGCGTGCCGGTGTATCGTTCCCATTCCATCGCCGTGAGCGCGGAGTTTGAAAAACCCGTGACGGTGGAAGCCGCGCGGGCGGTGTTGCGGAAAGCCCCCGGCCTCGATGTCGTGGATGAACCTGAGAATAAAAAATATCCGATGCCGCTCCAGACTTCGGAGAAATATAATTGCGAAGTCGGCCGCATCCGGCTCGACTGCGCATTGGACAACGGCCTGTGCTTCTGGGTCAGCGGCGATCAACTGCTCAAAGGCGCGGCGCTCAACGCGGTGCAGATCGCGGAAGAACTGGTGAAATAAAATCCCCGGCGCTCAAGCCAATCAGCGAAACCGGAATCAGGAAACTGATTCCGGTTTTGTTTTTGGATGCGGTGGGATGCAGTTGGAACGGGTAGGGCGTCGCTGCCGCTCGGCCCTGCCGCTTACGGCGTGCGCAACCGATAAAACCCGGAGCCGGAACCGGCGGGCAAAATCAGTTCGTTGTGCAAATTGGTCGGATTGAACGTGGGATTCAGCGGCAGGGTTGACCAGTCGGCCGCGTTGAGCGAGGAGCCTTGTTGCAGGACAAAGTTGGTGGAAGTGATCACCCAGGAAAGGGCCTGGCCGCCGGCCATGGATTTGAGGTGCAACACCGGTGGAACTTTGTTTTGAGACGTGTAAATTCCGCCGTTGTTGCCGCCGGCCGCGAGTTTGCCGCCGTCCGCCGAGGCGGTGACCGCGCTCCAAGCCGTGACCGGTGCGTTGTTTGAAACCCACGTTGCTCCGAAATCAGTCGAGGTAAAAATGCCGCCACCGCTCGCGACCGCCGCCACCCGGGAACCATCTGCCGAAGTGGCGACGCTCGTCCAGTAGTTATTGGGGGCCGTGGTGGGAGTCCAGGTGACTCCCGAATTGACCGAGGTGTAAATCGGTCCTGGGGACGGGCCGTACGTGACCGCCACCATCTTTGCCTGGTCTGCCGAAGCGGCGAACGCCTGGATGTTGATGTTGGGCAAGGCATTGGAAGCCCAGGTGGTTCCAAAATTGGTGGAGCAGAAAAATGCGCCGTTGAAACCGCCGGCCAATGCGGCGATTTTGCCGCCGTCCGGAGAAATGGCCAGGGCCCGCCAGTTCATCGGGGGCAGGCTGTTCGTCTGCCAAGTGCCTCCAGAATCCGTGGAGAGATAAAGCGGGGTGAATTTGTTGCGCGAACCCGCCGCCGCCAGTCGGGTTCCGTCGGCTGAGGAAGCGACGGTGTACCAGTAGTTGCTCGGCGCGCTGGTGGTTGTCCAAGTTTGCCCGGAATTGGCTGAAGTATAAATCAGCCCCTTGATGATGGGGCCGCCGCCGGCGACGGCAACGAGCTTGACGCCATCGGCCGAGGAGGCGACGGCATACCAATTAGTGATGGGCGCGGGGGTCGGGATCCAGGTGGCTCCCGAATTGGCGGAGGTGAAAATCCCACCCGCGCTGGAACCACCACTGGCAGCAACTAGTTTGCTGCCAGCAGCCGAGGCCGCCAAGGCAAACCATGAATTCGAGGGAGCGGTAGTTGGAGTCCACGTCTGGGCGGTGAGTGAAACAACTGATACCAGCAGGCTGCCGAGTAAAACCGGCGAGAAAAACAACATCTTCATAAGAACTGGGGCGCGGACAGTGAATCAGCCCCAGCTCTCTTTTTCAAGATTATTCCGGTTACGGTTTGGCTTCTTTTGTAAACGCGCTGACGACTTTGATTTTCGCCGCCTTCGCTGCGTCCATCACTTTCACGATCTGTCCGAACGGCGCGCCTTTGTCCGCGCTGATCGCGAGCTTCAGTTCCGGATTTTGCGCCGCCTTCTGAGTCAGTTCAGCCAGAAGCTGTTCAGCGGTCACCGGCCGGGCTTCGGCTCCGAGCCGCAGGTTGCCCGGCGCGTCAATGCTCACCACCAGCGGCGCATTTTTTTCGTCCGCCCCGGACTTTTGCGCCTGCGAGGATTCCGGCAGCGAGAGCCGCAGCGCCGGTTGCTGCTTGAACGTGGTCGTCACCATCAAAAAAATCAGCAGCACGATCAGCACGTCAATCAGGGCGACGATGATGACGGCGGGCGTCTGGCGGCGTTTGCGGACTTGGAAATGCATCTTATGAAATGAGACTGGAGAAACATTGAACATTGAACATTGAACATCCAACGCCCAAATATGCCGAGCCTGCCCGGCCATTCGGCGTTGAGTGTTGAGCGTTGAGCGTTGAATGTTTCTTCATGCTCACTGCTTTTGCTCGCGGTATTGCCGGCGGATGAATTCCTCGCACAAGGATTCCATTTCCACGGCCAGCACTTCGACCTTCTTGGTGTAATAGCTCCAGAACACGAGTGACGGAATGGCAATCAGCAGGCCGGCCAGCGTCGCCTGTAAAATGGTGGCGATGCCGTGCGCCAGTTTCGCCGCGTCGTTTAGCCCGGTTTGACCGAGATCGCCAAACACCGTCATCATGCCGACAATCGTGCCGACCAAACCCAGCAGCGGCGCGA
>JAYWBR010000502.1:0-2901 GCA_043781315.1 Verrucomicrobiota bacterium
GCGCTGGACTGGTTGCGTCGTTACTACGAACGCTGCCGCGCGTTGCAGGAGGCGGGCGACCATTTTCCGGTGGCCACGGCGTTCACGTCGGTCACGGCGGAAATTTATCAGGGATCAGGATTGCCGTATTCGCAGGTGGCGCAGTTGCCGGGCATTCCCTACGTCTGCCTGCGGATTCCAACCGGCGGCGGCAAGACGGTGCTGGGTTGCGAAGCGGTGGCGGTGGCGCAAAAGGAATTATTACGCGCCGACCGTTCGCTGGTGTTGTGGCTCGTGCCGAGCGACGCCATCCGGCGACAGACGCTGGATCGGATGAAGAATCGCAAGGACGATTACCGCATTGCGCTGGAAACGAAGCTGGGCGCTGTTGAGGTGCTGGACATCGAGGAAGCGATGACGATGACGCGCGCCACGCTGGATGGCGCGACGGTGATCGTGGTGGCGACGATGCAGGCGTTCCGGCGCAAGGACGTGAGCCAGCTCAAGGTTTATGAAAGCAGCGGCGCATTGATGAGCCACTTCGAGAATCTGCCCGCAGAATTGCGCGCGGTGCTTGAGTTGAAAGCCGAGGGAAACTTTGATTATTCGCTGGCGAATGTTTTCCGGCTACGGCGTCCGTTTGTGATCGTGGACGAGGCGCACAACGCGCGACAACCGCTGGCGTTTGAAACGCTGAAGCGGCTGAATCCATCAGGCATTTTGGAACTCACGGCGACACCAAACACGAAACGGGAGACGGTGACTTATGAAGGTGAGACGGTGGAGAATCCGCCGAGCAACGTGCTGTTTTCCGTGTCAGCTTACGCGCTCAAAGCGGCGGAGATGATCAAGCTGCCGATCTATTTGCGTTACCGCGAGCCGTGGGATGCGCTGCTGGGCGATGCGATTGGTCTGTTGAACGAACTGAAGGACGAAGCGGACAAGGAGAAGGCGGAGACGGGCGAATACATCCGCCCGATCATGCTGTTGCAGGCGCAGCCGGAATACAAAGACAAGGCGAGCATCACGGTGGATCAGGTGAAGAAGACGCTGATCGAAAACTTCCGCATCCCACCGGAGGAAATCGCCATCGCCACGGGCGACGTGCGCGAACTGGAGAAGCCGGAGAACTTGAACGTGTTGAGTCCGGCGTGCCGGTTGCGGTTCATCATCACGGTGCAGGCGTTGAAGGAGGGCTGGGATTGTCCTTTTGCCTACGTGTTATTTTCCGTGGCGGAATTGAGCAGCGGGCGCGCGGTGGAACAGATTCTTGGCCGCATCCTGCGAATGCCGAAAGCCAAACGCAAACAACGCGAGCCGCTGAATGGCTCGTATGCGTTCGTGGCTTCCACGAAGTTTGATGCGGCGGCGCGGGCGCTGAAAGACGGCCTGGTCGAAGCAGGTTTTGAGAAACAGGAGGCGGCGGACTTGGTGGTTGAATCAACATTGGCATTGGGAGAAACGCGCAAGCCAGTTGTCCCGGATGAACCGGTGAGAGTCACTTTGGCTGCTTCGCCTGCCAGAGCATTGCCGTTGTCGGTCGTGGACGCTGTGAGTTGGGATGCGAAGGCCAAGACGTTGAGCATCGAACGCCCGTTGAGCGACGAGCAGGAAACGGAACTGATCGCAGCGTTCGCGGATGCAAAGACCAAGGCGCTGGTCGAGGATGCGTGCCGCCGCCGCGCGGGCAAGGCGGCGTTCGCGCCGGTGCGAGTGCAATCGCCGTCGCAACGCGGCGTGGTGTTTGAAGTTCCCGTTTTGGCACTCAAGCAAGGTAGCTTTTTCCGCGCCTTTGAAGCCGATGACATTGATGATTGCATGGCGTGGAGCTTGAGCGAAGCGGACGCGGCACTGTCGGGCTTCCTCGTTCCGACAGAGCAACGAGGCATCCGCATTGACATCACAGACAGCGAAACGCTCCAACAAGATTTCATTCCATTGAATGACGCGCAGCAACAACTGCTGCAATCTTCGGCGGCTTGGCCGGTCGGCCAACTGGTGCATTGGCTGGATCGGTCGTTTGCCCACCAAGATTTGACCGAAGCCGAGACTGGAATTTATCTCACGCGTCTGGCAGGAAAGTTGATTGATGACCGAAAGATCACCGCCGAAACGCTGACCGCGCATCGTCACCGACTGGCGAAAGCGGTCGCGGAAAAAATCAGGACGCTGCGCAAAGAAGCGCGGCGGGTCGCAATGGAGGAATTGCTGTTCAAGGACGCGTCCTCTGCGGTGTTCGTCTCTGCCGCCGCCACGCACCGTTTTGAGCCGAGCAAATATCCCTACACTTTCCGCTACTCCGGGCTGGCATTGCCGAACCACTACTACGAAGTCATCGGCGACTTGAAGAATGAGGGCGAGGAATACGATTGCGCGCGGGCCATCGCGCACCTGGACGGCGTAGAGTTCTGGGTTCGTAATCTTGAAGGCGAACCGGAAAGCTCGTTCTGGATTCAGACTTCAACGGACAAGTTTTACCCGGACTTTGTTTGCCGGTTAAAGAACGGAAAGTTTTTGGTCGTGGAATACAAAGCTGAAAACTGGGGCGACAAGAAGGATAACGACGAGAAGGAACGACTCGGTCAGTTGTGGGAAGCCCGCAGCAAAGGCCGGTGCTTGTTCCGAATGGTCAGAGGCCAAAATGAGTTGTCTAAGATTTCTGATGCTGTTGTCGGAGCGTGATATTCTGCCGCCCTGACAGGGCTTGAATTTTTTAGGAACGTAAACCCAGGGCGTCGCTCGCAGACTCGCTTTGCCCTGGGCTATTGTCTTTCGGGCTTTCAGCCCTTTACTGGCATGGCGAGAATGGGACGAATGGGAAATAACAACTTCAACCGATTCGTGAAATCCGCGTGATTCGCGGGCAACTCTCCCCTCAATATCGGAAAGCTGGATTCTCGCACGCAACTCAGTTATCAATGC
>JAYWBR010000503.1:0-2898 GCA_043781315.1 Verrucomicrobiota bacterium
CTGCCACAGAGGTTTTGCTCCAGTGAGAACGGGCTGGCTGGTTTGGCGACGGTGCCAAGCACCCCCAAACCTAGCCACTAAGATCCGTGAAGAAGCGAACTTTTAGGAAAAGGTATGGGCTATCGCTACCAAATTCTTCAAAACACCAGCCTTGAAGAATTTGTGAGATTTTGGGCTGAGGCTTATGACTATCCAAGCGACCATTTATACACGAAAAACATTGGCCAACCTCTTACTGAAGAAAGAATCCGCGAATTGTTTTTTTGGAAAAATGGCGGAAAGCTATCAAGGTTAAAAGAAAAGTCCGTAACTGATAACTACGTTTCTCGCATTTCAAAACTTAAAACAATTTCAAAAGATACACCTCCCAATCAATGGCTAAAAGATTTTAGGACTGGCGGCGCAATCTGGAACATTTTCTTTCTTCATGTTTGGAATCTGAAGTTTCCCATATTTGACCAACACGTTTTCAGGTCAATGAAGTTTATTCAGACAGGCAAGGTGCTCGAGATTCCTTCGGCAGCTACCCAAAAAGTAGAAATTTATCTCAAAGAATATCTCCCGTTTTATTTCCAGCTAGAAAGGGAACTGAAAAATTCACATCCACGCGATTTGGATCGAGCGTTGTGGAAATTTGGGCAATTCCTCAAATGGCTCGAACCCTCAGCAAAAGATGAAGCGGAAGAAAACGCCGCATAGCGAGGCAGTTGGCAGGCCACCTTTTTATTCGCAATCCGGGCCGGGCAAAGTAAAGTTTGCGCCATGAGCGTGGAGCAAATTGAAGCCAGCATCGAGGCAATGCCCGTGAGCGAGCGGCGGAAGTTCGTCCGCTGGTTCGACCAGCATCGCGAGGCGTTGCTGGCAGTGGATGATTTTGAACTGAACGCCGCACAGAAGCAGGAAATCCTGCACCGCCGCCGCGAATACGACGAACATCCGGAACGCTTCGTCCGCATGAACAAAAAATCCCTCGGCCAGATGTTCGACCGCGTCCGCAAAAATGTTGCCGCTCGTCTTTCATCCGCTCGTTGAGGCCGACCTTGCCACAAGCGCTGAATGGTATGGTCGTCAGCAGCCCGGCCTGGATAAGCGTTTTCTTTCCGAAGCCCACGAATGTTTTGCCGACCTTCCGGCCAATACCCCTTTATATGCGATCCGCTTCGCCGACATCCGCCGCATGAACATGCCCGTTTTCAAACACGGCAGTTTTTATTTCATCACTGATGAGGCGGTGGTGGTGCTGGCGATTTTGCATGGCCATCGTGATTCAAACGCTGAATTGCAGCGGCGCAGGAGAAAATACGGCTGATGCGTGCAAACGATCGTCGATGATTCCTTGCAATCCCTGCGCTGCGAGCGGGCGATCGGTAATAGCTTCAAAAAACTTCCGGTACGCCTTCTTCCAGAATTTTCAACTTGTGAGTCAGGCCTTCATCTTCCGCAAGTTGCCGCAGCCAGCGGGGCGGTTCATCCATGTCTTCAAAGGAAAGTTTGAAGGTGCCGTAGTGCATCGGCACCAGCCATTGCGCGCCCAGGTCTTTGAAGGCTTTGATCGCCTGATCCGGCCCCATGTGAACGCGCCGGAACGAGGCGGGGTGATACGCGCCAATGGGCAGCAGCGCGATTTCTGGCGGCAGGCGACGGCCGATTTCCTTGAAGCCATGAAAGTAGGCGCTATCGCCGGCGTGATAAATGCGCCGGCCTTGATGCTCCAAAACAAAACCACCGTAGCCGCGATGCGCGTCGCGCAAAGTCCGCGCACCCCAATGCTTGCTCGGCGTGAGCGTCACCTGCCAGTCGCCGCCGGAAAAACTTTCCCAGCGTTCCAGTTCGATGACGCGCTCGAAACCGAGGTTCCACGCGAGATCGCCGACGCCGCGCGGCATGACGCCGATCTTCGGACGCGGCAGACGGCGCAGCGTGGGTTTATGAAAATGATCAAAGTGCGCGTGGGTCAGCAGCACGAGATCAATCGGCGGCAGATGTTCGAGCTTCAGGCCGGAGCGTTTCACGCGCTTCAACAGAAACAACCAGTTCGCAAAGTTGGGATCCACCAGCACGTTCAAGTCGGTGAACTGGATCAGGAACGACGCGTGCCCGATCCAGGTGATGGCGACCTCGCCGAATTTTAATTTCGGGAAGACCGGCTCCTTGTGCTGGCCGGTGCGGCGGGTGAGCAGGGCCTTCCAGACCATTTCGTGAAAGAAGGTGCGCGGATTGAAGTGCTTCGACGGCGTGAGATCCTTGAACGACTTGGGCAGTCGCCGGCGCACGGGACGCTGGGGGTTCGGTTTCGCCATATTCCGCCGCCACTCTAGGGTTCGGGCGGTTTGAATAAAACTAAAAACCGCCGCGTCGGATTTGGTGTCGGTAAACGAAAGGCAACTTATGAAAAAAATAATCTTGGGAATGACAATGCTCGCCGTGGCCGCCGCCGGAATGCAAACCGCCAAGGCGGGCGACCGCGACTGGGCCACCGTTGGAAAAATCCTCACCGGCTTCATCGTGGTGGACGCGATCCATCACGTCATCGCCGAAGCGCCGCGCTGCTCGACCGTCTATTATTCTGAACCCGCACCGTGCCGCAGCTACGACTACAGCTATTGTCCGCCACCCGCGCCGCGCGTGGTCTATGCACCGCCGGTTTGCTACACGCCGGCACCGGTCGTGGTGTATCGCGCGCCGGTTTATTATGTGTCCCGGCCGCCGGTGAGATTTGGATTTGGCGACGAGCGTCGTCATTCCCATCACGACCGTTGGTAAAACGGGAGGAACCGTGAACCAACCCGCCGGCGAAAGTTGGCGGGTTTTTCATTTCCATCCGCTCACGAATCTGCGATGAACGGACTCATGGGCAAACTTGAAAAACAACTGGATCGCTTCCTCCGCAAAAAGCCG
>JAYWBR010000504.1:0-8839 GCA_043781315.1 Verrucomicrobiota bacterium
ATTTGGCCCGCCGCCGCTTGGCCGGCAAACCGGCGCGTACGAGGACGTCAAACATCAGGACGGCGCCTTGGACTGCGGCGGGAAGCGCAGCGCCACGCCGCTTTCGCACGGGCGAACCGCTTCCTGACTTCGGTCATCTTCCCCGCGCCCGAAAGCGGTGTCGCGGCTGCCGACTTGCCACCGCAGTCCACGACACCACCTTGGACCCAAACAACCTTCTTTGTTTTTCAAATTATTCGCGAAGCTTGGCCCGCATCCCACCCCCTCAAGCCACCCCCTCAAGCCACCCCCTTCAGCACCACCTCGCTCCATCCGCTCAAGCCCGCCGCGCCTAATGCTGCCACGCGGAAGGCGTAGGCCGTCCCGCCCGTCAAGCCATCCAGCCGCACGCCCGACCACGTCCTGAGTCGGGTCGTCTTCCCTGCGCCCGAAAGCGGTGTCGCGGCTCCCGCCTTGCCACCGCAGTCCACGACACCACCTTGGATCTAAAAAACCTGCTTTGTTTTTTCCAATTATTCGCGAAGATTGGCCCGTGTCCAACAACCTCAAGCACGATCTCCGCACGCCGCTGAACCACATCATCGGCTATTGCGAGATGTTGCTGGAAGAATCTGGGGAGTTGCCGCCGCCACAATTCGTCGCCGATCTGGAGCGCATTCATTTCGCCGGCCGCCGGCTGCTCACCGTCATCAATGATCTGTTTGATCCGGTCAAATCCCTCGCCTACAAGGCCGATCCCAATCTCGTTCACCACGAAATCCGCACCCCGCTCAACCAGATCATCGGCTACGGGGAAATGTTGCAGGAGGAAGCCAAAGAGCATGGCGGGCAGGCGCTGGTGGCGGACATTGAAAAAATCCTCGCCGCCGCGCGCGAACTGCTGCGGCTGGTGGTGGAAAATTTCGCCACGCCGGAAATGACGCTGGGCCAGACGGAAAAATCAGCCAACACCTCGGCCACGGTTTTTCTCCGCCGGGAAACGGCCGCACCCGCGCCCGCCGGATCGCCGCGCCGCCAGCCGGTTTCAAAAACCCCCAACCGTTCGATCCTGGTCGTGGACGACGACGAGGGCAACCGCACCATGCTGGCGCGGCGATTGGTGCGGCTCGGTCACCAAGTGAGCATGGCGGAAAACGGACGCCGCGCGTTGGAGCTTTTGTCCGCCGGAAGTTTTGATCTGCTGCTGCTGGACATTCAAATGCCCGAACTCAACGGCTACGAGGTGCTCGAACGGTTGAAGGCCGATCCGGCGTTGCGCGACATCCCCGTCATCGTGCTGTCCGCCTCGGACGAGACCGAACGCCTCGTGCGCTGCATCGAAATGGGCGCGGAAGATTATCTGCCCAAGCCGTTCGATCCGGTTTTGTTGCAGGCCCGCATCGGTGCGTCGCTGGAAAAAAAATGGCTGCGCGACCAGGAGGTTTCCCATCTCCGTCAGATCGAGGAGGAGAAAAAGCGCTCGGATGATTTGCTACACATCATTCTTCCGCGCGACGTGGCGGCGGAATTGAAAGCGACGAACGCCGTCAAGCCGCGCCGCTGTGAAAACGTCGGCGTGCTGTTTTGCGACATTGTTTCGTTCACCGCGTACTGTGACCAGCATGAGCCGGAGGAAATTCACGGGCATCTACAAGCGCTGGTGGAGGCGTTTGAACATCTGGTGGTCGAGCACGGTCTGGAAAAAATCAAGACCATCGGCGATTCCTTCATGGCCACGGCGGGCTTGTTGACGGCGGCGGAGAATCCCGCGCTGAACTCCGTGCGCTGCGGCCTGGCGATGATTGCGAAGGCCGAGGAACTGCCGCCACACTGGCAGATTCGCGTCGGAGTGCATGTCGGCCCGCTCATCGCCGGCGTGGTTGGCCGCCGCAAGTATCAGTACGACGTCTGGGGCGACACCGTAAACACCGCCGCGCGCATGATGCAGGCCGCGACGCCGGGCGCACTGTTTGTGACGGCGGATATCTGGCCGGCGCTCGCCGCACATTGCGATGGCTGCAGCGAAGGCCGCGTGGCCGTGAAGGGCAAAGGCGAACTGGCGCTTCATCGAGTCGTGCGGATGCGGACTGAATAAAAGTCAGGCGCAAAGCAGCCCAGAAGGCGCAAAACCAGAAGGGATTTTTGGCAAACGCGCTTTAGAATCCAGAGACCTGCATTCACTGCTTCGACTTTCTGGAAATTTGTTGCGCCTTTTTGTGGCAAACCCCGCCCGCACCCGCTGATTTTGCCTTTTGCGTTCGCCGTGATTCTTCCCCATGCTGGCTTGGATGGAACCTGCGGCCATTGCGGCTGTCATCGTGATTTTTATTTCAGCGGGCGCGAGCTTCTTCTTCTCGCTCGCGGAGACGGCACTGTTTTCCCTCGGCAAATGGCAGGCGCGGCAACTGGCCGAACGCGAGCCGGTCGCTGGTGCGCGCGTGGTGCAGCTCCTCACCGAAGCCCAGGACGTGCTGGCGACGATGGTGCTCGGCAACACCTTCGCCACGGCGGCGATGCTCGCGACGGGTTTCTGGATGGCGCTGCGCGGAAGCTGGTCGCCGGTTCCCACGGTCTGCGGCTTGTTTGGCTTGATTCTTTTTCTCGGCGAAGTATTGCCCAAAACGCTCGGCGTGCGGCAGCCGGAATTCTGGGCGTTGCGCGTGGCCCGGCCGCTGTTGTGGCTGGAAAAATTCGGCCTCGTCCTGTGCCGCGTCGCGCAAAAGATCAACGACGCCATCCTCGCCTCCGCCATTGCCAAAGCCGTGCGGCCCGCGCCCACGCCGGCGAATGAAGAATATCAGGAGCTGCTCGAACTCGCATTCCAACAGGGCACGCTCGCGCAGTCGGAAAAGGAAATCATCCTCCAGATCATCAGCCTGGATCGCCGTACGGCCAAGGATGTCATGACGCCGCGTTCGCGGATGGCCTGCATCCCGGATGATTTGTCCATCGAGGAAATGCTCACTGCCGCGCGCCAACATCGTCACGGAAGATTGCCGATGTTCGACGAAACACCCGACACGATCGTGGGCATTCTGAACACCCGCGCGCTGCTGCTCGATCCGCAGGTGGATCTGGCGGACGCGATTGAATTTCCCTCGTACGTTCCCGCGAGCATGAACCTGCTCCAGCTTTTGAAAAGTTTGCAGCGGCAACGTCGCTCGATGGCAATCGTGCTGGATGAATTCGGCGGCACGGCGGGCCTGGTGACGACGGAGGACATTCTGGCGGAGATCGTCGGAAAAATCCGCTCGGAAACGGAGAGCGAAGGGTTTGTCATGGCCGCGCTCGCGCCGGGCCGCTGGCGGGTGAACGGCACGATGCGGCTGGATGATTTCCGCCGCGAGTATCCGCCGCTCGGCGACGTGGCCGAAGTGGAAACGATGGGCGGCCTGCTGGTGAACCTGCTCGACGTGGTGCCGGCGACCGGCGAGTCGGCGGTGTTTCGCGGCTTGAAACTCACGGCGCAAGTGGCGGAGTACCGCCGCGTGCGTGAACTGCTCGTGGAGGTGGTGAAATGAAAACAACAGCGGGGGAACATTCAACATTCAACATTCAACATTCAATACCGAATGAAGAAGTGTTCAGCACGCCGCGCTTCGCGAGATTCGACAACACTGAACCATCGCGATTTGCGGCCCCAAACCAGAAGCCCAAAGATTTGGGAAAGCCAAAGATTGAATTTAAATACTATCTTTGGCT
Source organism: Verrucomicrobiota bacterium (assembly GCA_043781315.1). Classification (GTDB taxonomy): domain Bacteria; phylum Verrucomicrobiota; class Verrucomicrobiia; order Limisphaerales; family CAIQOK01; genus CAIQOK01. The sequence continues at coordinate 3,682 of JAYWBR010000504.1, forward strand.
TTCCCAAATCTTTGGGTGGTTCATCGGCAGGGCAGCATCAGGACTTACCTTCGACGGTCCCGCCTTGAGCGTTGGAAGTTCAATGTTGAATGTTGAATGTTTCTTGTCCCCCACAAGTTCCCTTTCCCCCGCATGACCGGAAATCTTTCCATCTGGATATTATTCGTCGTCTGCCTCGCGCTATCGTTCTTGTTGTCGGGCATGGAGGCGGGGGTGTTTGCGTTGAGCCGGCTGCGAATCCGGCAGCAGTTGCGCGCGGGGCGCAAGTCCGCGCAGGCGCTGCATGGCTATTTGGAAAACCCGGAGAACTTTCTGTGGACGATCCTCGTCGGCAACACCGTCGTGAATTTTTTCGTGCTCGGCTGGCTGGTCGTCGTGCTGTTTCATTCGCTGGCGGATCACAAAGTCGGGTTCGTGCTGCTCTTCGCCCTCAGCATATTTCTGTTCTACACCTTCTGCGATCTGCTGCCGAAGATGTTGTTCCGCGCGTTTCCCAACCGCCTGTGCATGGCCACCGCGCGGCCGTTCCGCTTGATTCATCTGCTGCTGCGTCCGCTGGTCTGGGTGGTGGAAGGCTTGTCCGGCGCGGTGTTGCGCTGGACGGGCGGCAAGGTTTTTTCCGGCCACCTGTTCGGCAACCGCGAGGAACTCCGCTTCGTGATGCAGGAATCCGCGGCGGCGCTGACGAACGAGGAACGCACGATGATCAACCGCGTCCTTGATCTGCCCAGCCTGACCGTCCGGCAAATCGCCCGGCCATTGGAGCAGGCCATTACCGTTGAACTCGAAGCCACCATCGGCGCGGCGCTGGCGGTCTGCCGCGAGCATCGGTTCTCGCGCCTGCCGGTTTGGGAAACCCGCGCCGGCCGCCGCCGCGTGGCGGGCTACGTCAGTCTGGACGCGTTGCTGTTTCAAACGGATTTGAATCCGAACAAACCGCTGGCCGACCAGGTGCGCCCGGCGTTGTATCTCGAAGAAGATGTGCGGCTCGAAGTCGCGCTGCAACGGATGCAGCGCAGCGGCCAGCGGCTCGCCATCGTGCTGGGTCGCGACCGCCGCGAAACCGGACTCGTGACACTCGAGGATATTTTGAAGGTCGTGTTCGGCGAGGTGCAATGGTGATGAACTCGGACGCGCTCATCGAAGACGGTCTGAAAATCCTCGCGGTGGGCGGACTCGTTTTGTTCAACGGCTTCTTCGTCGCGGCGGAACTCGCGCTCGTCCGCATCCGCGACACGCAACTCGACGCGCTGGCCGCGAAAGGAAATCGGCGCGCGAAAATCGCCCGGCATATCATCGCCAACATTGACGCCTATATCGGCGCGACGCAGTTCGGCATCACGCTGGCGAGCATGGGGCTGGGCGTGCTGGTCGAGCCGGTGTTCACGCACCTGCTCGGACCGCTGTTTGCGCTGGCGCACGTTTCATCGGCGGAGATGCAGCGCACCATCGCGATTACCGTCGGCTTTTTCGTCAACAGCTACCTGCTCATCGTCGTCGGCGAACTCGCGCCGAAAGCCCTGGCCATCCGCCAGACCTTGCCAACGGCGCTCGCCTGCGCCACGCCGCTGCTGTGGTTTTACCGCGTGTCGTATCCGTTCATCTGGATTCTGCATCACTCCGCGCAATGGCTGTTGCGACGGCTCGGCATCGAAGCGGCAACGGAACATGCGGGGGTTCATTCGGAGGAGGAATTGCGCCTGCTGCTCTCGGCGTCGCAGAAATTTTCCGGGGCCGCCACGTTCAGCCGCGACATGGTGCTCAACGCGCTCGATTTGAAACGCCGCGTGGCCCGCGACGTGATGCGACCGCGCCAGGAAATTGTTCCCCTCGACACGCACGCCACGATGGCGGAATGCCTGGAGACGGCGGAGAAGCTGCGTTACTCGCGCTTCCCGCTCTGCGAAAACGGCGACGTGGATCGGATGCTAGGCGTGGTTCACATCAAGGATCTTTACGCGATGCGCGCCAAGGCAAAGTCCGGCGCGGAGTTGCTGCCGGTGGCCAAGAAATTAATTTATGTGCCCCCCACCGCGCGCCTGGAAAAGGTGCTGCAAATTTTTCTCGAACGGAAACTGCACCTCGCCATCGTCGTGGACGAATTCGGCGGCACGCTGGGATTGATCACGCTGGAAAACATTCTCGAAGAACTGGTCGGCCAGATTCAGGACGAGTTCGATCAGGAAAAACCCCTGCTGGTGCGGGTGAACGAAACCACCTGGAATGCCGAAGGCGCGCTGCCGTTGCACGAGCTGGCCGAGCTGGTGGGCGAACCGCTGGCCGAGGAAGGCGTCACGACGGCGAGCGGCTGGATGACGCAGCGGCTGGGAGGGTTTCCCAAACCGGGCGATGTGGTGACGCTCGCCGCGTATGAATTGCGCGTGGAGGAAATGGACGGGATGCGCGTGGCCCGGCTGAAAATTTCCCAGCGCGCGACCCGCCGGGGGTGAGTTGCAATTCGCGTGTCCCTCCGCCGCCGTCTGTGGTTAAATTTCCGGCGTGGATCAGCACGTAACATTTTCCGCCCTGCTCGCCGGCGACGCCCCGGTGCTCGCGCTCGCGCCCATGCAGGACGTGACCGACCTGCCGTTCATGAAGTTGATGACGGCGTACGGCGGCGCGGATGTTTACTACACCGAATACTTCCGCGTCCACGGCACGTCGTCGCTGGAAAAATACATCCTCCAATCCATCACCGAAAATCCCACCGGCCGCCCGATCGTCGCGCAGATGATCGGCAACGACATCCCGGCGCTCGTCCGCACCGCGCGCGAGTTGCAGGAGCATCCCATCGTGGCGGTGGATTTGAACCTCGGCTGTCCCGCGCCAATTGTTTACCGCAAGTGCGCCGGCGGGGGGTTGCTGCGTGAGCCGAAACGCGTGGATGCCATTCTCGGCGCGCTCCGCGATGCGGTGAAAATAAAATTTACCGTCAAGACCCGCCTCGGGTTCGACTCGCCACAGGTCTTCGACGAACTCCTGCCGATCTTCGCGAAGCACTCGATTGATCTGCTCACGGTTCACGGACGCACCGTCATGGAAGGGTATCGCAGCGAGGTGCATTACGATCTCATCGCGCAAGCCGTCGCCGCGATGCCCTGCCCCGTGCTGGCCAACGGCAACATTTCCTCGGCACCCAAGGCGGCGGAGGTTTTGCAAATCACCCACGCGCGCGGCCTGATGATCGGACGCGGCGCGATTCGCAATCCCTGGTTGTTCCAGCAGATTCGCCAGCAGGTGTTAGTGGCACGGGCGTCCCGTCCGTGTGTTTCCGTGTCGGACCAAATCCCAACTGAAACGAACGGGCGAGACGCCCGTGCCACTCCTTCTGGCAGCAAAGATCTTTTTATTCCGACCGGCCGCGACGTGCTGGAATACGTGCGGGCGCTTTACGATGCAGTTTGTTCCCCGGCCGTGCGCGAGGCGGCGCAGGTGGAGAAGATGAAAAAATATCTGAACTTCATCGGCCTCGGCGTGGAGCCGGCGGAACCGTTTCTGTTTCAAATCCGCCGCGTGGAAACGAAGGCGGATTTCTTCCGCGTCTGCGAGGAGTTTCTCGATCACGACCGCCCGCTGCCGTTGGAACCGGCCGCGATTAAAATGAAGGAGTCCGGCGCGACGGTGGTCAGTTTCAGCGGATAGAACGAACACTCAGACGTTCCGCATCAGCCCCTTCGCCCGACGCACCCAGACGCGATCACGCTTCCGCTGAAAGACCGGCGAGTGGACATCATCAGCAATCACGTCCTTCAATTCGGCCCGCGCCAGCTCCGGCTGCTGCTTCGCGAGATAAAGTTCCGCCAGTTGTACTTTCGCGCGCGGGTAGGAATGATTCTCCGTGATGTGTTTCCAGAGGTTCAACGCCGCGTCGGCCTGGCCGAGCGCGGTGTAAGTTTCCGCGAGCGCCATCTGCGAGAAACCGTAGTCGTGCTTGGGGTTTTCCCGCACGACACCTTCCAGCCACGGCAGCGCGTCGGCGGGTTTTTTCTGACGCAGCAGGCATTGGCCGAAGTGCGCGCGGGTATCAATGTCCGCCGGATCGCGCTCCAGCGCGGCGCGGTAGCTGGCCTCGGCTTTTTCCAGTTTGCCCTGCTGAAAATAAACGTCGCCGAGTTGCGAGTGATGATGCGCCTTGTCGAGGTGGTGGATTTGCGCCTGGAGTTCCTTGATGCGTCGGCGGTTGTTCGCGCCGGGCAGTTCAAACCCGCGCGTGGACGAAGCGGAGTTGCGATAGACGTTAAGGTAATAAAACAAGGCGGAGATCCCCCAGCCAAAGGCGAGAAACAACGCCCAGATCCATTCGCGCTGCCGGATGGCGTGAATGAACATCCAAAGCTGAAACACCGTCAGCACCAGCACGAATGGACTGCTGATCAGGTATTGAATTTCCAGCAGATTTAAGATCGATGCCAGCATTGGAGTTACAGGCTAATCACGGCGGCAAATACTGGCAACGAAACTTTCCTTATCAAAAAATTCCCGCGCTTGTCGCGCCCGCTCACTTGTTGCAAACTCTCGCCCATGCCGAACAATACCGGGTTTGATTCTTTTGAAAGGGAGTTGAACCGTCTCGTCGAATCCTTCGGCAAACGCCTCGCGGAACTCAAGCAGCCCGGTTACGCCGAAGCCCAGCTCCGCGCTGATTTTCTCGATCCATTTTTGGCTGCGCTTGGTTGGGATTTGACCAACCGCGCCGGGCTGATTCAGGCGCATCGTGAAGTGGTCATCGAGCGGCGCACCGATTCAGGCAGGGCAGATTACTTCTTCCGCACTGACCGAAAGCCGCGTTTCGTCTGTGAAGCCAAGAAGCCCGCCGAGGAACTGCCGCCGCACGCGCAACAGGCCAAAAGCTATGCCTGGACGATTGGCGTTCCGCTCGCGGTACTGACGGATTTCGAGGAGTTGCACCTTTACGTCGTGGGCAGCGAGCCGAAGGAGGACGAGCCGCTCGTCGGATTGTGGCGGACGTATTCGTTTCGGGAGTACGCCGGGCGGGCGCGGGAACTCTGGGAGTTGCTCGCGCGCGAGAGCGTGGCCGGCGGTGTCATCGAGCGCACGGTCGCCGCGTTGCCCAAGAAGCCGCTGAAGATTGGCAAGGATCAGTGGATTGCCCGCCCCGATCCCACGAAGAATTTTGACAACACCTTTCTCGGCGAGC
>JAYWBR010000505.1:0-8786 GCA_043781315.1 Verrucomicrobiota bacterium
GAATGGGAATCAGGCAACTCTTTCCTCAACATGAAAAACTGACACCCCCACTCCTCCTCAGATGAAAAATCAATTTACAGAAAATTTGTTGCTTGGCCGCAAAAATCACGCAGGTCTTTTAAATCAGGAGGAATTTCCATTCGATTTATGTAACGCAATCCTAACCGTTTGATTTTTTGCGGCTTGGCCAAGCTCTCGTAATGTCCCCAAAGTTCCTTTGCTTCTTCTGTGAAATCTTTCCACTTTGAATATGGTCGCAGCTTGTTGAATGTAAAACCGTCTCGTCGCGCTTGAACTGTTTTCCCTTCTGTTTTTGAAATAAAAAGATACCCGTTTAGGGATCGCGTCGTGGCGGAGCTTTGCAAATCACCACCGGGTGTAAACTGCATTCCCTGTACTAATTCAATGCGCTCTTGCGTTTCCGGAAACCGCTCCTCCAATCCTGAACCAAATAATTTCAAGGTCGTCACCGCAAAATCAGGTGGCAAGACCACCTGAATATCGAGCAGCGCTTCTTGAATTGGGGCGTTAGGTAGATGTTGCACAGTCTCGTCAATGAATCGTTCGGTTTTGAGCATAGCCTGAGTTTCAGCGGCAGTGCAACCGTTTCTCATTTGTAGATTTTCAACCGCGCAGTGCCGTTTGGGTCTCACCTATAAATCGTTTTTAACCTGTGATCTAAACGACACCCTCCACTTGCACGTCTTGCGCAAAATAATCATTTCAGCTTTCCCCGTTGTTCCCTTTCGGCGCAATCCCGAACCACGCCTTCGCATCCGCCGGTCGCACCAGCTCCCGGTAATGCTCAAAAATCATTTCCGGCGAGTTGCCCGCTTCCAGCGCCACCTGTGCCACGTTCTGCGTTTCCGCCACGCGGTAGGAAATGAACGAGTGCCGCAAGGCGTTGTGTTTCCACGCCACGCCAGCGCTCGCCGCCGTTCTGGCCTGTAGTTCAAACAGGTAAGGCGAGGAATGCGGCCAGACCTTGCCATCACGTTTTGCATTTTGTTTTAACCACGCGGCCAGGTTCGGCAATAGTGGCACGATCCGCCGCGCGCGACCGCGCTTCGTCCGCACCTTGCCCCTTTGCACCACGATGCCGGCGGTGTCGAATCTCACGTCCTGCCAGTCGAGACGTTCAATCTCGGAAGTCCGCAGTCCCGCAAACGCTCCGATTGCCAGCACCGGCATCAAATCCTCGGAAGCGTGATTCAGCAGCTTCGTCAGTTCTTCTGGCGTGAAAATCTCAATCTCAAAATCCGCTTCCGCCGCCGCATCTACTTCATCCATTACCGCGTGATCGCGCGGCAGATACTTTTGTTTCTTCGCGAACTCGAACAACACATTCACCGCCTGCCGGTAATTGTTTTTCGTGCGGCCCTCAACTTCCAGCCCGTGAATAAAATCATTCACGTCAGTTCCCGTCACCGCGCCTATCAGGCAATGAAAACGTCCAGCGAACGCCGTGAGCTTTCGATCCAAATCGTCAAGATATCGTTCGCTCACCTTGCGGCCATTGCCACGCATCCGCGTGGCGCGTCCCTCACGTTTCGCCGCCAGAAATTCATCCACCACTTGCTGGACCGTTTTGGCGACTGCTTCCACCGAATGTCGCTTTGCGTATTCACGCGCCGCCTGGAGAATGGAAACGCCCCCGAGCACCTTGAAAGCTTCCGCATACTCGCGGCAGGCGGATTCAAGGCTGACGCGCGTTGGCAGGAGCAGTTCAGTTGCGCGAAAGAAAGCCGCTTGGTCTTGAGACGATACGCTCGACGCCTGAATCTCACCTTTGGCCAGTGACTCCACGACCTCACCGCCGCGACGTTTGGCATCGGCCAGATCGCCAAAAGCCTCACGTTTTCGGGATTTATCCTGCCAATAAACCAGAGTGAAAGAATCGTAACCGTTGCTGGTGGGAGTGCGGTAAATCTTGGCGGAAGCGCTGCCTTTCTTGACCGTGAGAGGAAATTCGTCAGGTTTCTTCATGCCCGCAAGTCTGTCAGAAATCTGTCAGAACTGCAAGCCAATTCTCAAAAACCTAAGTAAAAAATGGTGCGCATAGCAGGACTTGAACCTGCACACCTTGCGGCACTACCACCTCAAAGTAGCGTGTCTGCCAATTCCACCATATGCGCCCACGGCCCGCATAATGAACCAGTCGCGCGGGAAAATCGCAAGGCAATTTCGCGCCGGCCCGGAAATCATTTCGGCTTCAGGTAAAGCTCCTCGATGTTCCACGTCGCCCGGTAGGGTGAGGCGGTGGAGAGGCGGACGTTGGCCAGATCGCTGCGGACGGCCGCCGCCAGATTGGGCGCAATGACCGGGATCATGGGCTGTTGCTCGGCCCAGATCGCCTGGGCTTCATCGAAATATTTTTTGCGCGCGGCGAAATCAAGCGTGTGCAACTGCGCGTCCATCAGGAAATCCAGCCGCGCCTCCCAGTCGGTGGCCGGGGCTTTCTGCGCCGGGAACCACTGATGCAGCGGTTCGCTCGACATCAGGATGTTGATCTGGGTGAACGGATCCAGCCCGCCGCCGCCGAGACCGACAATGGCGCTTTCATAATCGAACGTGCGGTTCATTTTTTCGACGATCATCTGGAACGTCACCGGATGATACTCGGCCTTGATGCCGATTTTTTTCAAGTCGTCCTGGATCATCACGGCCATCTTGGACCGCGGCGCATTGTCGGCGTTGGACAGAATGCTGATCTCGATGACGTGCCCGTCCGCATCTTCCAGGAAGCCGTCGCCGTTGCGGTCTTGAATTCCAATTTCCGCCAGCAACTTCAAGGCGCGCGCAGGATCGTAGCTGAACGTGGGCACTGCGGGGTTGTTCCATTTGCGGTTGTCCGCCGTGATGAAGCTGTGAACCGGCGCGCCTAGACCGTTGTAAACCGCCTGCACCATCTGGGTGCGGTTGATCGCGCAGGAGACGGCCTGGCGAAATGTCTTGTCGCGAAACCATTTTAGCCTGGCGGGAAGCACGCAGGGTTTGCCGGACGCGTCGCGGTTGGTGTTTTGGTTGAACCAGAAATAATTGCACTCGGAGCCGGCCCCGAGTTCGACGAGGTGTCCGCCGCGCTTCGCAAAGGCCGCTTCAAACTGGGCGCGCAAATCAGGCCGGATGGATTCGCAGACGTCGCTTTGATTTTGGAAAAAGAAAAAGGGCGCCATGCCCGCATCGGGCGCGACGTTCATCTGCACCTCGTCCAGATACGGCAGGCGCACGCCGTTTTTGTCCACGGCGTAATATTCCGGGTTGCGCTCGAGCAGCACGACTTTGCCGGCGCGCGCGTCCCGCAGGCGAAACGGGCCGCTGCCGACGATGGCCGCCGGATTCGCGTTGATGGCGTAGGCGTTGGTAAAAGTCTTGGCGCGGACTTCCCGGGCCAGGATGTGTTTCGGCAGCACCGGTGCGGCGCTGACGAGTTGGAGAAACGGCGCCACCACGTCGGGCGTGAACACGCGCACGGTCAGATCGTCCACTTTGGTGAGCGTGAAGGTTTTTGTATCCATGCGCAGCAAGTCCCGCATGTACCGGCTGAATTCCGGGTTATAGATCAGGTCGTTCCAGGTGAACACCACGTCGTCGGCGGTCAATGGCTGGCCGTCGCTCCAGCGCAAGTTTTTGCGGAGTTTGAAGGTCCAGGTTTTTTGATCCGCGTCCACCGACCAGGATTCTGCCAGGCCGGGTGAAGGTTCCTGGGTCGCCATGTCAAAATGGATGAGCGAGGAAAACAGCAGGCGGGTGACGGATTCCGAGCCGCTGTCGGCGGCGAGCAGCGGGTTGAAGGTCTTGGGGACGCCATCTGTCACGAGCACCAGCCGCCCGCCGGATTTGCCCGGCTCGCACGCGGCGACGCGCGGCGGTTCCGGCAAGGCGTGGCCGGCGGGTTTGCCGCAGCCGGCTAACAAGACCGACGCTGCGGCCGCCAAAAGCGATGCCGCAGATTTTGCGAGAGAAAGTTTTAGCACGCGGATTGGTTACTGGATTTGATTCGGTGCGGCAAGCGCGGAGAACGGGGAATCGTTTCCCCCCAGACTTGACAACCCGATGAGGTAAGACATTCTTACCGCGTGACGACGACCATATCCAGCAAGGGCCAGGTGGTGATTCCCCGGCCGGTTCGCGAGCGGCATAAAATCCGCCCCGGCGACGACTTCCTGCTGTTTGAGCTGTCCAATGGCGACCTGCTCCTCCGTCATACCCGCGCCCCAAAAAAATCCCTGGTCTGGCACCTGCGGCGGTTGCAGGGCCTGCGCGTGGAACGTAATCGCGAGCCGGTTCGTGAGGTGGCCTGGTGAACTGGTTGATGGACACCAACACACTTTCCGAACTCACCAAGCCCAAACCGTTCGCTGGTTTGATGGACTGGTTGGAGGCGCATGAACCGGAATCCGCCTTGAGCGCCATCAGCATTGGCGAAATGGTGGCCGGGCTGGAGCGGCTGCCCGAAGGCAAGCGGCGGCGTTCGCTCGAAAAGGCGCTGAAATTTTTGCGCGAGGATTACGCCGGAAAAATCCTGGACTTCACCGAGGGCGTGGCGGTGGAATGGGGGCAACTGGTGGCCCGGGCGCGCAAGTGTGGTCGTCATTTGTCCGTGCTCGACAGCCAGATCGAAGCCACGGCCATTCACTTTGGATTGACCGTGGTCACGCGCAATGGTGCGGATTTTTTTCACCCTGTCTATAACCCTTGGGAGCAATCCTCCCACACTAAATAATTTTTTACTTATGTTGAAAGCTGGAATCGTCGGTCTCCCCAACGTGGGCAAGTCAACCTTGTTCAACGCCGTCACCCGCACCCGCAAGGCGGAGGCGGCGAATTATCCCTTTTGCACCATTGATCCGAACGTGGGCATCGTGACCGTGCCGGATGCGCGGATGTACGAGCTGCAAAAGATCGCCAAGACCACCGTCGTGATTCCGGCGGCGATTGAGTTCGTGGACATCGCCGGCCTCGTCAAAGGCGCGTCGCAGGGTGAAGGGCTGGGCAACAAATTCCTCACGCACATCCGCGAGGTGGACGCCATCATGCAGGTCGTGCGCTGCTTTGAGGACGCGGACATTCATCACGTCGCCGGCAACGTGGATCCCGTGCGCGACATTGAAACGATCACCACCGAACTCGTCCTCTCCGATCTGGAAGCCGTGCAGAAGCGCATGGCCAACGTCGCGAAGGACGCCAAGCGCGGTGACAAAGAAGCGCTCGCGCAGGAGGCCGTGCTGAAAAAAATCGAGCCGCATCTCAACGCCGGCAAGCCTGCGCTCACGCTCACGCTCACGCCCGAAGACAAGGCCATCTCGCGCCTGTTCTGGTTGATGACCGACAAGCCCACGATCTTCGCGTGCAACGTGAAGGAAGGTGATCTGGCCACCGCCGACACCAACCCGCACGTCCTGAAGGTTCGCGAGTACACCAAGAACCATTTCGCCTGTGAAGCCGTGGTCATCAGCGCGCAGATTGAAAGTGACTTGATTGATTTGTCGGACGCGGAGGCTCTGGAATTTTTGAAGGAGCTGGGCGTGCAGGAATCCGGCGTCGGTGGCTTGATCCGCGCGACGTATCATCTGCTCGGCTTGCGAACGTATTTCACGGCGGGCGAAAAAGAAGTGCGCGCGTGGACGATTCATGCGGGCGACACCGCGCCGAAAGCGGCGGGCGTGATCCACTCGGACTTCGAGCGCGGCTTCATCAAGGCGGAGACGGTGGCGTACGACGACTTGATCAAGTGCGGTTCCGTGGCGGTGGCCCGGGAGAAGGGTTTGTATCGCATGGAAGGCAAGGAATACGTCGTGAAAGACGGGGACGTGCTGATGTTCAAGTTCAATGTGTGATGCGCTGTTTGTCCGTGGGTGGCACAGGCCGCTGGCCTGTCCTTTCCGGCGTCGCGCCGGAAAGCGTCGGGACGGATGCGTTCCGCGGGGCGTGGGTTGTTCACCCTCTCCGGGTTTCCGCGAGACGCGAAAAAACGACCGGCGCGACGCCAGTGCCACCTAAAACCAAAGCGTAGCCGGGCTTGACTTGCCGCCCGAAAATTTCAACCGTCCATTCCTGATGAAAATTTTTACTCCCGGCTTCATGGCCGTCTTGGTGGCGATGGGTTTTTCCTTTGCCCAATTTTCCGTGGCGGCAGCGGATGAAATTATGCCAACCAACCGCCTGGAACTTTTCAACGGCCGGGATTTCACGGGCTGGACTTTCTTTTCACGCAGCACCAACGCCCCGGCTGAAACGTGGAGTGTCACCAATGGCGTCATTCATTGCAGCGGCAAATCCATCGGCTACCTGCGCACGGAAAAAAGTTTCCGCGACTGCAAACTGACCGTGGAATGGCGCTTCGTGAAAATGGCGCCCAAGCTGGACAACACCGGCGTGCTGGTTCACATGCAGTTGCCCGACAAGGTCTGGCCGATGTGCGTCCAAGTGCAGGGCAAGCACGACCGGCAGGGCGATTTAATTCTCATGGCCGGCGCGGAGAGCAAGGAACATCGCGGACTGGATGCCAACACGGCGATTCCAATGCACGGCGATTCCAATGAAAAACCTGTGGGCGAATGGAATGCCAGCGTGACGGCTTGCGCGGGCAATTCGGTGAAGGCTTTCATTAACGACCGGCTGATGAACGAGACGACGGAATGCACGGTGTCGTCCGGCTTCCTCGGCATCCAGAGCGAGGGCGCGGAGTTTGAGATTCGCAGGATGTTTGTGGAGCCGCTGAATCACTGAGCCAACGGCGGACGCAATTGAACCAGCGTTGCACCCCAGCTGCCGAACTGCGGATGATCCAGCGTGAAGGCGATCACGTCGGGATGTTTTTCCAAAACCGAATGCACCGTGCGCCGCAAGTGGCCGATGCCTTTGCCGTGGATGATTCGCACTTGGAAAATCCCCCGCTCCCGGCAGGCGGCGAGATAATCCAGCACAAGTTCCTTCACCTCGCGCGGCTTGAAGGTGTGCAAGTCGAGCACGCCATCAATGGGCAGTTGCAACGGTTCGGACATGGGGTTGAGACTACGCAATTTTGAAACCGCTGCCGAGAAAATCCCCGGAGCGCGGAGCATTGCTCCGCCCGAATCGCTGAGCGACTTGCGGGGCAATGTTCCGCACTCCGTTCGTCACCACCGGGAAAGCATTGATTCCGCTTCTTCACACGGTTTAGCATCCGGCATCAAAACGACCATTCGACAGGCCACTTTATCCGACGTGCCGTTCATCGTGAGCGGCAATCTGCGGCTGGCGTTGGAGACGGAGCGGCGGCAACTCGATCCGGCCACGGTTGCAGCAGGAGTAAATGCGCTGCTGGCGGATGCGGCGAAGGGAATTTATTTCCTGGCGGAAGCAGACGGCCAACCGGTCGGCCAGCTTTTGATCACCCGCGAGTGGAGCGACTGGCGCAATGGGAATTTCTGGTGGATTCAAAGCGTCTATGTACTGGAGCCGTTTCGCGGTCGGGGAATTTTCCGCGCACTGTTTGAACACGTTCACGCACTGGCCCAAGCCCGCCACGATGTCTGCGGCCTCCGGCTTTACGTCGAGGCCAACAACTCACGCGCCCAGGAAGCCTACCGTCGGTTGGGTTTGGCAAAGACGGACTACGAGCTATTTGAAACTGATTTCGTTTTGAACCACTGACCTTGTTCTTCAGCGCATGAAAAAAACTTTGGCCCGCCTGTTCTGGTTTCTGCTCGCCGTCCTCGGGGCGTGGGCGTTTGCCACGCTCGCGCTGCATCGCGGCGAGGAAATCAATTCCGTCTATATCCTCATCGCCGCGCTCTGCACCTATGCCATCGGCTACCGGTTTTATTCCAAGTGGATCGCCGTCCGCGTGCTGATGCTCGACGAACGCCGCGCCACGCCGTGCGAGGTCCACGACGACGGCAAGGACTTTTGCAAGACGAACAAGTGGATCGTCTTCGGCCATCACTTCGCGGCGATCTCCGGGCCGGGGCCGCTGGTCGGGCCGGTGCTGGCGTCGCAGTTTGGTTATCTGCCGGGAACGCTGTGGATCTTGATCGGCGTCGTGCTGGGCGGCGCGGTGCAGGACTTTGTGATTTTGTTTTGCTCGCTGCGGCGCGACGGAAAATCCCTCGGCCAGATGGTCAAGGAAGAGTTGAACACCTTCGCCGGCGGCATCGCGCTGGTGGCCATCCTCGCCATCATGGTGATTCTGCTGGCGGTGCTGGCGCTCGTGGTCGTGAAGGCGTTGGCGGAAAGTCCGTGGGGCATCTTCACGGTCGGCGCGACGATTCCCATCGCGATGTTCATGGGCGGCTACATGCGCTTTCTGCGCGTGGGGAAAGTTTTGGAGGCGTCCGTCTTCGGCGTCGCGCTGCTGCTGCTGGCGGTGTGGGGCGGGAAAATGATTCACCAAAGTCCGCACTGGTCGCAGGTATTTGGACTGCGCGACATCACCGTCGCATGGACGATCATCCTCTACGGTTTTGCGGCGAGCGCGCTGCCGGTGTGGCTGCTGCTCGCGCCGAGGGATTACCTGAGCACGTTCATGAAGCTCGGCACCATCTTCGCGCTGGTCGTGGGGATTTTTTGCGTGCTGCCGAATCTGCACATGCCGGCGTTTACGCAGTTTGTGGACGGCTCCGGGCCGGTGGTGGCGGGGAAACTTTTTCCGTTCTGTTTCATCACGATTGCCTGCGGCGCGATCTCGGGCTTCCACACGCTGATCGCCAGCGGCACGACGCCAAAAATTCTTTCGCGAGAAACCTACGCGCGGCCCGTCGGCTACGGCGCGATGTGTCTGGAATCCCTGGTGGCGATCATGG
>JAYWBR010000506.1:0-2875 GCA_043781315.1 Verrucomicrobiota bacterium
AGCGTGGCGATCAATCCAGCTTTGACCAAGGCGCGGGCGACGTGCGGCCGGCCGGGAGCCCGGCAGTTGGCGAGCTTGAAAACGTCGTCCACGTCCAGCGGCACGTTCAGCTCGTTCAGGCGCGCAACCATTTCGCGGATGCGATTCTGGCGGACGAGTTGGAACTTGGCGGTTTCCGTCAGGAGCTTTTCGTTTTGCGCGTCGAGAAAATAACCGAGGATGTGAATCTCATGGCCGTCCTGTTCGGCGGTCAGTTCCGAACCCGTGATGAATTCGATCCCCGCCGTCGCACACGCCGCCGCCGCGCGTTCGCAACCTTCCAAGGTGTCGTGATCCGTCAGGGCGATGGCGCACAGCTTTTGTTTCACCGCATTGGCGACGAGTTCTTCCGGCGAGAACGTGCCGTCGGAAAAATTCGTGTGCAGATGGAGGTCGGCGAACATGGGGGCAATTAAAAATTAAAAATGTAAAATTAAAAACGAGCACCGCCGCCCGCCGCCGAGCCGAAGGCATTTTGAATTTTGAATTTTGAATTTTTCATTTGATGATCCGCGCGGGCCGCATCAGTTCGCCCTTGATCTTGTCGAGCAGGCCGTTGACGAACTTGCCGCTGTCCTGGGTGGAGAATTTTTTGGCGATGTCCACCGCCTCGTTGATGCTCACGATGGGCGGGATGTCGTCGCGGTAGAGCATTTCGTAAATCGCCAGCCGGAGGATGCTGCGATCCACGGCGGCGATGCGGTGCAGCTCCCAGTTGGCCGCGTATTTTTTAATCTGGTCGTCAATGGCGACGCGATGCTCGATGGCCCCGCGAATCAAGGGTTCGGCGAACGTGCGCAGCGCGGTTTCCTGCGGCGTGGGCGGCGGCAGTTCGGCTTCCTCGCCCCAGGTGGCCAGGCCCCCTTTTTCTGCGGCGATGGCGGCGGCCCGCTGCGAATCCCAGAACTCCGCGAGGGCGGCGTCCAGGTTTTCCGGCGGATTCAGATCGTGCTGAAATAAAAATTGCACGGCTCGTTCCCGTGCTTCGCGTCGCTTTCCCATAACTGCTCCACAATGCCGGAGAAACAGCGGCTTAGAAATGAAAATGTTCCGGGACGAATCGAAGCCCAACTCACGTCTTGCCAGCCAATCATCCGACGTTGAGAATTGCGTCCGTGTGGCCGTTGAGCCGTCCCAACCCATGAACTCCGATCCGAAACCAACCCACGTTCCCGTTGCGCCCTTCACCGAGGCCGGCGCCTGGCGCGACGTGGGCGCGGGCTGGCAGCCGCTGTTCGGGAATTTTCGCGGCGCGGGTTTCAGCGTGGAGTGGCACGATTTTTTTGCGAAGCGCGAGTTCGACTGGGCGGCGAGTTTTCATCCGGGCTGCGTCGAACTGTGTTTGAACCTCGGCGGCCACGGCTTCGTGGAAGGCGGCGGGCAGCGCACGGAATTCCTGCCGAACACCGTGGGGTTTTATCATCGCCGGGATGAACCGCTCGTCGCACGGCGCACGGCAGGTGAGCAGCACCAGTTTCTGACCGTGGAATTTTCGTGCACCTTTCTGGCGAGGCACCTGACCGGCATGGAAGCCACGCTGCATCCGGTCGTGCGCGCGGCGGTGGAAAACCGTCCGTGCGAATTCGTTTCCGGTGCCACGGTGCGCCTCAGCGCGGGGCAGCAGCAATTGATTTCCACCCTGCGTCAGCCGCCGGTTTACGCGTCCGCCCAGCCGCTCTGGTATCAGTGCAAGGCGCTGGAACTGGCGGTGACGTTTCTGATCCAGCCGTCCCCCGAGAAGGAAATGTTCTGCTCGCGCCAGCAGCGGCTCGCGCAGGATCGCGTCGAGCAGGTGATTTTTTTATTGAACCAAAACCTCGCCGCGCCACCGACGCTGGAAGAGCTGGGCAGGAAAATCGGGTGCAGTCATTTTTATCTGAGCCGGATTTTTTCCGGGCAAACCGGCCAGACGATCACGCAATGTCTCCGGCAGTTGCGCATGGAACGCGCGGCGGAACTGCTGCGGGACCGCGAACTCAACGTCACCGAGGTCGCGCTTGAAGTCGGCTACAACAGCCTGAGCCATTTCAGCGCGGCGTTCCACGCGACGTTCGGTTGCTGCCCCGGTTTGTATCCGCTCGCCACGCCGTCGCAGCCGCTGGCGAAGCGGGCAAAGTGATCGCACCACTAAGGAACAAAGGAACGAAGCCGGCTCAGTTCTCTTGGTTCCTTCGTGGTTCAACCTTCCGCAACCCGCCGACACTCTTCCGCAAGCCCCCGTTAGCGAAACATTTTTTCGGCGCGTAATTTTAAGGCGCATGAAAAAAATATCCTGGATTGCCACTCTCATTCTTGGCGCCATGTTGCTGGCGGAAACCAGCCGCGCGGATCACCGCCTGTTCACCTACACCTACGAACCCGAGACGGAACCGCAAGGCGACCGGGAATATGAGCAGTCCGTCACCCTCCGCGCGGGCCGGAACGCGGCGGTCGGGCAGCGGGATTTTTCGCAGTGGGAATTTCGGCACGAGTTTGAATATGGCGTCACGGAAAACTACACCGCCGCGCTGTACGTCAACCACACGCTGCAACATTTCCGCGACCCGGCCAGCGGCGCAAGAACCACGCACTATGATTGGGCGGGCGTGTCCTTTGAAAACCGCTATCTGGTGCTTGATCCCGCGAACCATGCCATCGGCCTGACGCTTTACCTCGAACCGACCTACGCCGGCAAGAGCGCCGAGCTGGAACAAAAAATCATCATCGGCCAGCGCTGCGGCGATTGGAAATGGGCGGTGAACCTCACCCACGCGACGGAGTGGACGGATTATTTTCGCGGCACGGAGGGCGAGCTGGAAATTTCCGCCGGCCTTGCGCGGCAGTTGAATCGCCGCTG
>JAYWBR010000507.1:0-2859 GCA_043781315.1 Verrucomicrobiota bacterium
TGCCGCGCTTCGATCATGCAGCCGAGCTGGTAAAGCCACATCATGTTGAACAACAGATGCAGCAGGCCGAAGTGGATGAAGGCCGGACTGAACAGCCGCCAGAATTCGCCGGCGCGAACTTGCGCGAGAAAGTCGTGGCTGGCGTACTCGGGATCGGCAAGCAGCAGCTTCCGCACGAAAACTGAATCCTCCCCCAGCTTGGAATAAACCGCCACCAGCACGCAGACGCAGATCAAACCAAAGGTCAGCGGCCCGACGCCATAGCCGCCCATTTTTGGAAACAGACTCTTCCCGGTGCGGACGCGTTTTTTATAATCAGCCAGGTCGCGGGCTTCCGCTTCGCGCGCCTTCGCGGCCTGCGCACCGGCGGCGAGAAACTCGGGCGCGGCGGGGTTCGCCCGGAATCGTTCCAGCCGCGCCTGCGCGTCCGCCACCTGCTCTTCGTCCAGAATCCAGACCGCCCACGCGCCGTCGTCCCGCTCGATCTGGTTGCGGATGCGGCTGACGACGAGGTGGTCGCCGAAAACCTTCGCCTGTTTCTCATCAGTGAGCTGCCCGATCTGTCTCATGCGCGGCCTCCCTGGAACTTTTTTGCACGGCCAGGTTTCTTGTAGCTGACCGGACTGGCTTTTGAATCCTTGCCCGGCGGCGAACCTTCCGCCGAGCGCTTCAACTCCCGAACCTGATCGCGCAGCAGGGCGGCCTTTTCAAATTCCAGATTGTTCGCGGCGGTCAGCATTTCCTCCTCAAGTTCGCGGATGGTTTCCACCACGTCGAAATTTCCGCCCGCATCGTTGATGACCGCCGTGGCCTTGCTGTCGTATTGATGCGCGGCGCTGTGCAGGCTGCCTTCCACCTCGCGCTTCACGCTGCGCGGCGTGATGCCGTGTTCCTTGTTGTAAGCGATCTGGCGGGTGCGGCGATACTCGGTGACGGCGAGAAATTTCTGAATGCTTTTCGTCATCACATCGGCGTAGAGAATCACCTCGCCGTTCAAATGCCGCGCCGCGCGACCAGCGGTCTGGATCAAACTCGTTTCACTGCGCAAAAAACCTTCCTTGTCCGCGTCGAGAATCGCCACGAGCGAAACTTCCGGCAGGTCGAGGCCTTCGCGCAAAAGATTGATGCCGACGAGGACGGCGAACTCGCCCTTGCGCAACGAGCGCAGAATTTCCACGCGCTGGATCGCGTCAATGTCGCTGTGGAGATATTGCACGCTGATGCCGATCTCGCGGAGGTAATCGGTCAGTTCCTCGGCCGTGCGCTTGGTCAAGGTCGTCACCAGCACGCGTTCGTGCAGATCGGTGCGCTTGCGACATTCGTTGATGAGATCGTCAATCTGGCCCTTGAGCGGCTTGATCGTCACCTTGGGATCAATCAACCCAGTAGGGCGCACGACCAGTTCGGCGACGCCTGGCAATGTAGCGGCAGGCATCCTGCCTGCCGTAGAGGGCGGCATCTTGCCGCCCGGATCGGCGCTCGAATCTTTCACACGCGCCGCACTATCCACGCCGGTTCCGCCGGGCTGGAAGCCCGCCGCCACGCCCGCACTTGCCCGCGACCAGCCTAGCTCTCGCGGCGTTGGCGTGGCGCTGACGTAGATCGTCTGGGTTTGAATCGCCTGAAATTCCAGAAAGTTCAGCGGGCGGTTATCCAGCGCGCTCGGCAGCCGGAAACCGTGTTCGACCAGAACCGTTTTGCGCGAACGGTCGCCTTCCGACATGCCGCCGATCTGCGACACGCTGACGTGCGATTCATCCAGCACGAGGAGAAAGTCGTCCGGGAAAAAATCAATCACCGTCGCGGGCCGCGAGCCGGGCGCGCGGTTGGCGATGTGCCGGGAATAATTCTCGATGCCGGAACAGAAGCCCATCTCCTCCATCATTTCCAGATCGTATTCCGTCCGCATCTTGATGCGCTGGGCTTCGAGCAGCTTGCCGTGTTTCTCGAAATGCACGATGCGTTCGCGCAGTTCTTCGCGGATGGCCAGCGCGGCGCGTTTCATTTTGTCGCCGGTGGTGATGAACTGTTTCGCCGGAAAAATCATCGTGTTGGCGGGCGTTTCCAGCTTGTCGCCTGTGAGCGGATCGAAGCGCGTGATGCGTTCGATCTCCTCGCCGAAGAATTCGATGCGCAAGGCGTCCTCGCGGCCGGCGGGGCAGAGTTCAATCGTGTCGCCGCGCACGCGAAACTGGCCGCGCTCGAAGGTGATGTCGTTGCGGTTGTATTGCAGATCCACAAGGCGGGAAAGAAACTGCTCGCGCGACAACGCCTGGCCGACATGCACCGGGATGACCATCGCCTCGTAATCGTCCTTGCTGCCCGTGCCGTAGATGCACGACACGCTTGCCACCACGATCACGTCGCGCCGCGCAAAGAGGCTGCTCATGGTCGAGAGCCGCAGCCGCTCGATCTCCTCATTGATGGCGGAATCCTTCTCGATGAACGTGTCGGTGCGCGGGATGTAGGCCTCGGGCTGGTAGTAATCGAAATAGCTGACGAAGTATTCGACGGCGTTGTTGGGGAAGAAACTTTTGAACTCCGCGTAGAGCTGGGCTGCAAGCGTCTTGTTGTGCGAGATGACGAGCGTGGGTTTGTTGACGTTCCTGATGACGTTGGCAATGGTGAACGTCTTGCCCGAACCCGTGACGCCGAGCAGCGTCTGATGTTTCGCGCCCGCGAGCACGCCTTCGGTCAGCTTGGCAATGGCCTGCGGCTGATCGCCGGCGGGTTGGTAATCGGAGACAAGTTCAAACATTTTGCGCGGACCTTTCCTTTCACCCCGCCGTCACGGCCATGAGCGACATCGTGTCATTGCCGAAAATATCAATCACCTTCACCGCGATGGTGTAGCGGCCT
>JAYWBR010000508.1:0-8731 GCA_043781315.1 Verrucomicrobiota bacterium
CACTGCCACAGAGGTTTTGCTCCAGTGAGAACGGGCTGGCTGGTTTGGCGACGGTGCCAAGCACCCCCAAACCTAGCCACTAAGATCCGTGAAGAAGCCAGGATCGTGGCGTTGGTTTGAATGGATTGCAGCGCGCCGCCGGTGCCGTTCGTCGTCATGACCTGGCTCCATGATGACGACAGATTCGTGCTGGCCCAGAGACGGTAGCCCCAGCCGAGTTGCGAATTCCAGGCAAAGACGGCGTCGCGGTTCTGATTGACCAGGGTCATTTGCAGCGGCGGGCGGTGCGCGAAATACGCGGCGGCGTTCCAATCCATCACGCCAATCTGCGCGGCGGTGTTGGCTGGTGCCGTGTAGCCTTCGCCCTCCGACGGCTGATAGACAATCTGCAGATGGTTGTCCAACGCCCAGCGCGCCTGGTCAATCACAGGCTCATAATTGCCCAGGTTCGCGGTGTTCAGATCAATGGTCGTCCAGTTCGTGCGCTGCGGATCCACCGCGTACGGCAGCGAGTGGACGATGGTCAGGCCGTTGCTGCCGAAATTGTCGCGATACAGAACGTGGCGGAGGCGGCCGCCTCCGTGACGCTGAAAAATTTTCCACCCTTCGAGCCGCTGTTCGTGGCAAACGTGCCGCCCGCCGCCTCGTCAAAGTGCAGCAGGAACAGCGTGTTGGCGTCCGCCGTGTAATTGCCGACGAGATCGGCGCGGGCCAGGATCGGGGTGAAGACGGCGGCGGCCAGCAGCGCGCAGAACCGGAGGTTGGCGGACAGGAATGATTTCATAGACTTGTTCTTGGGGATTTTTTGTAGTGAGTTGGAACGAGGGATCACTGATGAAACTGTACCGGAAACGCCGGGCGCTGACTGCAGCCGTGCTGAAACAAAAACACGGGCAATATCATAGTGATTGCCGTGAGTGTAACGATCCGGGCTGGAAGACTGACATAGCCAAAATTGGGGACACCGCCGGAAGCCTCACAGCTGACCCGCTCTGGAGTCGGTCCCGCCCGCTTTCAACTTGCGACGACCGTCTGGCGTTTGCTAGCTTGCGGCTCGGTTATGGCAGCCATCGGCCGATTCCAAAAGGGCGAGGAAATCTTCCACGCGAAAATTGTGGACGGGGAATTGTTCCGGCTGCACGGCGACGTCTTCGGGGCGCATTCGTTCGACCGCAAACCCACCCCGCGCAAAGGCCTCCGCACGCTCACGCCGGTCGTTCCGTCCAAAGTCATCGCCATCGGCTTGAACTACGCCGACCACGCGCGCGAGTCCGGCAAGCTGTTGCCCAAGGAACCGCTCTTCTGGTTCAAGGCCAACACGTCGGTCATTCCCGATGGCGCGAAGATTGAAATTCCGTTTCCAAATCACCGCACGGATTTTGAGGCGGAACTGGGCATCGTCATCGGGCGCCGCATCCGCAACGCCACGCCGGCCACCGCGTCCCGTTGCATCCTCGGCTACACGAGCGCGCAGGACATCAGCGACCGCACGATTCAAAGCGGCGAGAGCCAGTGGGCGCGGGCCAAATCTTTCGACACGTTCACGCCGTTCGGTCCGTTCATTGAGACGAAGATTGATCCCGACCACCTGACCATCCAGCTTTTTCAAAACGGCCAGTTGCGCCAGAACTCCAACACCAGCCAGCTCCTTTTCAACTGTCATCAGCTCGTGAGTTTTATTTCCACCAACATGACGCTCGTCCCCGGCGACCTCATCCTGACGGGCACGCCCAGCGGCGTCGGCCCGATCCAATCCGGCGACAAACTGGAAGTCCGCATCCAAGGTCTGGCACCGCTGGTGAACGCGGTGAAGTAATACAGTCTCCAAAATTGCCAGGAACTCATCCCGTAAACGGTGGGGCAAAGCTGCTGCTTTGCCTCTTTTCAGGGGCGGAGCGGAGCGGCAGCTCCGTCCCACCAAAAAGTTTTACGCTCGGAAACAGGGCTGCCGGCTATTCCAGATTATCCTTACGCGCCGCCCGTTGAACGCAGTTCCGCAAACACCATGACGCCGGCACCGGTCTGCCGGGTGCTTTGGATTTCGACATCCACCTCCTGGCCAATGTGACTTTGCGCGCGGTTGACGACCACCATCGTGCCGTCGGGCAGGTAGCCCAGCCCCTGCCCTTTGTCGCGGCCTTCGCGGACAATTTTCAAGCTCACCACCTCACCCGGCAGCAGGGCCACGCGCAGGCACTTGGCGAGTTCGTTCAGGTTGACACAGTTGACGGACTGCAGTTCGGCCACGCGCAGAAGGTTGTGGTCGTTGGTGAAAAGTTTGGCGCGGATGTTTTTTGCGAGCAGCACGAGCTTCGCGTCCACGCCGGTTTCGCCGGGGAAATCCGCGTCGTGGATTTTCACTCCGAGCCGCTGGTTCTGCTGCAGGCGGCCGAGCATTTCCAGGCCGCGCTGGCCCCGGGCGCGCTTGAGCGGCTCGTTGGAATCCGCGACCTGCTGGAGTTCCTTCAGCACGAACCGCGGCACGACGATAATGCCTTCGAGAAATTTCGCCTCGATCAGGTCAGCGATGCGTCCGTCAATGATGACGCTGGTGTCGAGCAGCAGAAAATTGTCGGGGCGGTTCTCGGGCGCAAAGCGGACGTACGGAATGATGAGCGAGAAATCCTCCTTGTTGCTGCGCATGGCGAGGATCATGCCGATGTAGCCGAAGGCCAGAAACAGCGCCAGCCGGATGAGCCAGCGGGTGTTGTCGTCGGTATTTTGAAACAGCCCGGAGTTGTCAATCAGCAGCGCGATGAGCGTGCCGAGCAGCAGACCAAACGTGGTGGCGGAAAAGGCGCGGAGCGAAAAGCCTTTCAACATCTCGTCAATCGCGATCAGCAGCCACCCGAAGCCGAAGCCGACGAGCAGGCCGGCCCAGTGGTACTCGATGAGTTCCGGCCGCACCTGGCTGACGGCAAAGCCGCCCATAGTGCTGAGGCCGAGGAACAGGATGCGGATGACCCAGAGCGACATGGCGTGATGTTATTTTTTCTTGGGAAACAACACGCGCCACAGCCCCTGCTGATTCAGGTTGCTGGTGGTGACGGAGAGGTTGGCGGCGACGGTTGAGATGTCCTGGGCGAGGGCGGCGTTTTTCAAGACCGCTCCGGCCAGCCCCCTGCCCGCCTGCGCGTCGTCCAGCAGGTTTTTCAAATCGGCGCTGGACGCGGACAGATTTTTCATGGTGACGTTCAACTCGGCGCTGTTGGTGTCCACCATGCCGCCGAGCTTGCCGGAGAGCGCGTTGAGCTGTTCGGAAAAATAAACCAGGTTGCTCATCGTGGTGCTGACGGACGCGCGATTGGTTTCAACGAGCGTATTCACGTTGTTCACCACGGTCAGGGCGTGTTCCGAGGCGGTGCGCAGCGTGCCGACGGTCACGGCGAGGTTCGTGAGCGTCTCCTCGTTCAAGACCAGCTTGCGCACATCGGCGATGGCTTCATTGAGCCGCTGGGCCGTCTCGTCAATCCGGCTGATGAAGCCGGCGGCGTTGCGGGCGACCTCCTGGAGATTAAAGGGGTCCGCGCAGTTCACCACGGCATGATCCGCCAGCACCGGCCCCTGGTTCAGTCCCGGCACGATGGCGACGTATTGGTCGCCGAGGAAGTTGGCGGACTCAATGACGAACCGCGCGTCGGCATAGACCGGGTTCTCTTTGTAAATCTTCAACCGGATGATCACGCTCTTGCCGGAGGGATCGAGTTGAATGTCGGAGACCGCGCCAACCTCCACGCCAGCCAGCAACACGCCGGAACGGTTTTTCAATCCGCCCACGGTGCCGGCGTGCAACTCCAGTTCGTAGGTGCTGCGAAACAGGCTCGCGCCCTTGCTGAACTGAATCAGCAGCGCGGCCAGCAGCACCAGGCCGATGAACATGAACAAGCCGACCTTCCATTCCAGACGTTTGTTTTCCATGTGAGATGAATAGCTGAATTTTATTTTATGTCCGAAACGCCTTCGATGAACTGGCGCACCACGGGATCGGTGGAATTGAAAATCTCATCCGGCGTGCCCGCCACATAAATTTTTTTCTCGTGCAGCATCAGGATGCGCTGCCCGAGCCGACGCGCGCTCCGCATGTCGTGCGTCACGGCCACGCTAGTGATTTTGAGCCGCTGATGCACTCTCAAAATCAACTGGTCAATGCTGTCCGAGGCGATGGGATCAAGACCGGTTGTCGGCTCGTCGTACAGCACGATCTGCGGCTGATAGACAATCGTCCGGGCCAGGCCCACGCGCTTTCTCATGCCGCCGGAAAGTTCCGACGGTTTTTTATTTTCAATGCCCGGCAGGTCCACCATTTCCAAAGCCTCCGCCACCCGCGCCTTGATCACGTCCGGTGCCAGCCGCTGGTTGTGCCATAGGACGAAGCCCACGTTTTCGGCCACGGTCATGGAATCAAACAGCGCCGCGCCCTGGAACAACATGCCGAACTTGCGCCGCACCGGGAGCAGTTGCCGCTCGTTCATGCCGCCGATGTTCTCGCCGTCAATCTGCACCGAGCCGCTGTCCGGTTTGAGCAGGCCGATGAGGTGCTTGAGCAAAACGCTTTTGCCACCGCCGCTGCGTCCGATGATCACGACTGATTCGCCCGTGGCAATCCGCAGATTAACGCCGTCCAGAATCGTCTGGGTGCCGAAACTTTTTTTCAGGTCGCGGACTTCGATCATAGCAGATGCAGCAGCGCACCGATGGAGAGCGTCAGGAAAAAATTGGTGATCAGGATGGTGATGGAGGAATACACGACCGACTCCGTCGTCGCGCGGCCCACGCCTTCCGCGCCCTCGCCGCAATACATGCCCTTGTAACAGCCAATCAGCGAGACAATGCCGCCATAGAAAAACGCCTTCGTCAAACCGATGACCACATCCACCGAATGGGTGTAATTGAGCATGTTGTCCCAGAGATACGTCGGATCAATGCCAAACAGAAACGCCCCCACCATATAGGCGGAGCCGATGCCCACCGCCATCGCCTCCGCCGTCAGCAATGGCATCGTGAGGAGCGCCGCCACGATGCGCGGCACGACAAGGTAATCCACCGGATGCGTGGCCAGCGTGCGCAGCGCGTCAATCTGCTCCGTCACCCGCATGGTGCCGAGTTCCGCCGCGATGGCCGCGCCGACCCGCCCGGCGACCATCAAGCCCGTCAGCACCGGGCCGAGTTCGCTGCACATGGAGACGCTCACCAGCGCCAGCGTGGCCGTGTCCATCTTGACCTTGTGAAACTGGATGTAGGCCTGCGCGCACAACACCATGCCGGTGAACGCGCCGGTGATGAGCACGACCGACTGGGATTTGACGCCGATGAAGTGCATCTGCCGCAGCAGGTCGCGGCCACTGACGCGGAGCGAACAGAGCGAGGCCACAAACTCCTTGGCCAGCAGAGTCAAACGCCCCAACTCTTCAAGCCCGTCGTTGATCCTTTTGCTGGCCGGAAAATTCATTCGCCCGCGAACGTAGCAAACGAAAAAGCCGTTGGCTAGGGTTCTGTGAAATTTGTCCGCGCGCCCGCTCGCCCGCGCCGGAATTCCTGCTTGGCTTGAGGCGATGTTTTTTTTATGGTCACGCCATGCGAGTCCCGTGGGCATGTATCCGTGGTGCGGTAGCGCTTCCCCCTGCGGACCTACTGAGCTTGCAAGACGGGCTGGATTTTTCCAAAGGCGAGGCGGAACAACCATGACTTCACCGGCGTCAATCCGCAACGACTGGTGGAATGCCGCCCTGGCCATTGTTTATCCCGAGGTCTGCCAGATTTGCCGCGCGGAACGGGCGACCGTTGCCGAGGGTTACGTCTGCGCGACCTGCTGGCGACAGGTGCGATTTATCCGTCCACCGTTTTGCGATCGTTGCGGCCTGCCATTCGCGGGTGAACTGACGACGACGTTTGAATGCACCAACTGCCGGGAGATGGAGTTGCATTTCAGTTCCGCCCGCTCGGCCGTGGCCGCCGGCGGAATGGTGCTGGAAATAATTCATCGCTACAAATATCAGCGCGCCCTGTGGTTTGAACCCTTCCTCGCCGACCTGCTGATCCGCGAAGCCGCGCCGGTGCTGCGCGGAGCGGCGTGGGATTGGATCGTTCCCGTGCCCTTGCATCCCGCCAAACAACGCGAGCGCGAATTCAACCAGGCCGAACGCCTAGCCCGACATCTCGCCGCCGCCACAAACATTCCCGTCAATGCGCGGCTGTTGCAACGCATTGAACCCACGCTGACCCAGACGCGGCTCACCCGCCCGGAACGCGCCGCGAATGTCCGGCGGGCGTTCGCGTTGCAAAAGGCCGGGCTGGATTTGTCAGGCGCGCGGATCGTCGTGCTGGACGATGTGTTCACCACCGGCGCCACCACCAGTGCGTGCGCCCGGGCGCTCAAGCAGGCCGGCGCGGCGGAAGTTTGCGTCTGGACAGTGGCGCGCGGACTTTGAATAATCCGGTCAGCTTGGATTGAACTTTTCCAACCGCAGCACGGCGGTGGAACTCGAAACCAAAAACCGAAACATAAAACCTTTTAGAAATGTCCACCACCTCGTTCACCAAAAAAAACCTGGGATCACTGGGCTTTGACACCGTGGAGCCGGCCGTCACACCGCCGCCGCCAGGCAGCACGGCCACCACCTTCGCCAAGAAACCGAAGGTCGGCTCCACCAAGTCGCGCAAACGGGAAATCCCCGAAGGCCTGTGGACCAAATGTCCTAAGTGCAGCACGATGGTCTTCGATAAGGAGCTGGATGAAAATCTGAAGGTGTGCCCCAAGTGCGCCCATCATTTCACCATCGGCGCCCGCGAACGCATTCATTCGCTGGTGGAAACCTGCACGTTCGAGGAGTCCGACGCGGACATGACCAGCGTGGACATCCTTGGCTTCAAAGGCGTCGGTTCCTACGCGTCCAAACTGGAATCGCACAAAAAAAACACCGGCCTTAAAGACGCCGTCATCACCGGCATCGGCAAGATCGGCGAACACCGCGTCGCGCTCGGCGTGATGGATTTCAGTTTCCTCGGTGGCTCGATGGGTTCGGTCGTCGGCGAAAAACTGACGCGGCTCATCGAAAAGGCCACGGAAAAAAACCTGCCGCTCATCATCATTTCCACCAGCGGCGGCGCGCGGATGTACGAAGGCATGTTCAGCTTGATGCAGATGGCCAAGACCTGCGGCGCGCTGGCGTATCACGCCGAGGCGAAGCTCCCTTACATCAGCGTCCTGACGCATCCCACGACCGCCGGCGTCATGGCCAGTTACGCGAGCGTCGGTGATCTGATCATTGCCGAACCGCAGGCGATGATTGGTTTTGCCGGCCCGCGCGTGATCAAGGATACGACCCAGGCCGATCTGCCACCGGGATTTCAAACGGCGGAATTTCTTCTGGATCGCGGATTGATTGACGCCATCGTGTCACGCAAGGACATGAAGCAGCAGTTGATTGACTACATCAGCTTCATGACGGTGAACCGCACGGCGGCGGTGGGGTGAAAACGAGGACGGCCTTGGAACAATTAAGTTTACTCTCCGCAGTTCAAAACCCGTGCTATTCGGGGAAAATATCAGTCAAATTACATTTCAACCGCTTCATTATTTGATGAAGGTTTCGCAGCGTGATACTCTGTTGGCATTGTTCGAGCCGATGTAAGGTTGAGGGCGGCAAGCCGAGCTTCCTCGAAAATTGAACAAAAGTCTGGTTGCCACGTTTTTCGCGGAGAAATGAGGCCAGTTGCTTTTCGAGTATGTCGCGCACATACGGTATGCTTGGTAAAATCCATTCCGTTTGCGGAATTTCTTATTGACAAAGCACGGCAAACTTTGGCAGTGTAAGCACCATGAAAGGAAACCGGTCATGAAATTTCTCTCGATCTCCGTTGCTGTGCTGATGGCTAGCTGCTGCGCTCGCGGGCAAGGCGCGTTTCAATATGACCAGCAGTCTGCAACAAATGAACCCGCTCCGGCGAGTTTTGCAGTTGAGATTCAGTCTAATCAACCCTTTGGCCAATCCTTTGTACCAAGCCTTTCGTCCGTAGGTTTTGTCAGGCTATATGTGGAGGACTCCACGTTTACAGGTGGTTCCGGTGCGGCAATCTATTTGAATTTGCTCGCAAATTCCATAACCGGCCCAGTTCTATCTGCCAGTTCGGTTGTGACTCTACCAGGAAATTTTCTTGGCTATACGAATTTTATTTTCTCGACGCCGGTATCAGTAATACCCGGAACAACCTACTATTTTCAGCCAGTCGTTTCATCCGTAGATCATTGGCGCACGGGAGTTGTACCAGGATTTAATTATGTAAACGGAAGTGCCTTTTTTACGGGGGTTGCTCAAGCAGGGTCAGATTTATGGTTTCGAGAAGGTATCATTGTCCCGGAGCCATCGGCCGGACTGCTTGTTCTTTTGGGAATAGCTGGGACGTGCGCCCGTCGTCGTAGGGTTCAATAGCCATCGGAGAATTTATGATCATAAGGAAAATCTTCATCCTCATGGCGTGTGTCTTGATGGTAAATACGTCGGCTCAAACACAGGTTCGCGTTGTTAAAAGTCAGGCGGATTCTGCCGTTGGGTTATTGGCTGAGGCAGCGGGTCTGAAACCTGTGACCGCCGATCAAATTCCAAGACATGGAACTTTCTGGTTGGTGATGAACGAGGGATCATTTCTCATGCCGATGCCCTTTCTGCCAAACGATTCCAAGACGGCGTCTGTTTTTTCGCTGGGCGTTGACGGACAGTTTCTGGTAGATACC
>JAYWBR010000509.1:0-2854 GCA_043781315.1 Verrucomicrobiota bacterium
GCCAAGACGCGCCATCACGTTCGACGAACATCAACTCATCATTGAGCGGGAGAAAAACCCGGAGCGCCGCAGCTTCTACGAACTGTGCTGGCATCTCGGCGGTTCGCAAAGTGACATCGCCAATCTTGCCGCAGAGGATATTGACTGGCCGAATCAGACGATTGCCTATGCCCGTCAAAAGACGGGCAGCCTCGCGATGATTCACTTCGGCCCGGACATTGAAGCGGTATTGCGGCGTCTGCCGGTTATTGGCGCGCTGTTCCCTTACCTGCGATCCGTTCGCTCTGGCGACCGCGCCACAGAGTTCAAACAGCGGTGCGGCGGACTCGGTATCAAAGGCGTCACCCTCCATTCCTATCGCTACGCTTGGGCGGAACGAGCCAAGACATGCGGCTACCCGGAGCGATTTGCACAGGAGGCACTCGGCCATAACAGCAAGGCCGTGCATCGGGCTTACGCGCGCAAGGCCAAGGTGCGGCTGCCGTCGCTGGAGAGTTACGAAAAGCAGGCGGCGGAAGGTCAAATCATCCAGTTGCCGCCGCTTTCGCCGGAGCGTGACCGGGCTGCCCGTTTGGGGCAGACGGTCGGCTGAACGGCGTGCTGCCCCGCGTGCCACGTCCACGAATCCGCTTGCGGCCGTTTCGCACGCGCCAGTAGTCGCAGATTGCGTCACAGGCGCGGGCGAGCCATTTCTCGTCACGGCGAAGCTGCTCCAGCATTTCTGTGGCGAAGAATTTTGTGCCGTTGCGCGGTGGATGGCCGAGCGGCTTCAAAAGGCTGGCCGCAGAAAGAATCGGAATCTCGTGCGGCTCAAAGCCGAGAAACCAGGCTGTTTGGGTTGCGTCGAGCCGCGCGGGAACAACCTTCCAACTGAGAAATTCTGTTTGTTGCTCGGTCACATTCATACGCGGATGGCCGGGCGGCGCGCAGGCCGGGGCGAGTGAGTTTTTGTTTGTTTCTCGGTTTTCTTCTGTTCGTCTGCTTCGGTCGAATCAGCTTCAACCTGGCTCGGCGCTTGGTTCTTGGTGAGGTCAAGTTTTTCCTCGATCTCACTCTGGCGGCGGGTCAACTGCTGGTAACGCTCCTCGCGCTCGAAGTGCGCGCCAACTTTGGTTTCCAATTCCTTCGCCCGCTTGGTGGCGTCGGTAATGTCGTAGTCGAGTTTGGAGGCGCGCTCCTCAAAACCTTGGATGTTCGCTTCGAGCGAACGAATCGTGCCCTGCGCCGTGTCCGTCACTCGCGCGGCGTAGCTGTTCTTTCCGCGCACAATCATTTCCACGGTGTTGTTGAAGCTCGGACGCAGGAACAAATCGAAACCAGCAAAGCGGCCAACCCGCACGTCGTCGCCGAAACGGTTTTTGATCTTCTCGGCGCGGCGAACAATCAATTCTCCGGCAATGCCCCGGTTATCGAGCGTTTGCCCGTCGAGTTCGATGCTGAACTTGTCACCCGAAGTGTCCTGTCGCGCAGCGATGTCCTGGCGCAAGTTTGTAAGGCGTCCTGTGAACGCTTCGGCGTCCTCGTGCGAGCGCCGGAGATTGGTGCGGATGCGGTATTGTTCCTCGGCGTGCGCGGAGCGGAGTCGCGTGAGTCGAATCAACTCCGCGTCCACCTGGGCCTTCTCAATCACAAGCGGATTGCCTGACGCGATGGCTTTCACCTCGGCGTAGGTCAATGCAGCCGAATCGAGATCTTCGAGACGGCGGATGGTCATGTCGCCGCTCATCACTTGCGCGATGAACTTCGCTTTCGTCTCCAACGTCTGCCACATATAGGCGTCAAAGCTTCCCTCCGTGACGTAGCGGAAAACTTGCACGGCGGCATTCTTGTTTCCCTGCCGCAGAATCCGTCCCTCGCGTTGCTCCACGTCCGCCGGTCGCCCCGGCGCGTCGAGGTGATGCAAGGCAATCAGACGCTCCTGCACATTCGTGCCTGACCCCATCTTCTGAGTGCTGCCGAAAAGAACGCGGACTTTGCCCGACCGCACGTCACGAAACAGCGTCAGCTTGGAAGCATCCGAATCGTAATCCTGAATGAAGGCGATTTCGCTGCTGGGAATTCCCAACCGTTCCAACTTCTGCGCCGCATCATTATAGACAGAGAAACCCCGGTCTTTCGGCGTGGAGAGATCACAGAACACTAGCTGGGCGGAACGCTCTGGTTTGCTCTCCTGCCAGATTTCAAAAATCTTTTCGACCGCCAGATTCACTTTGCCTTGCGGCTCATCCGGCGCGGACGGTTTCATCAGCCGAAGATCCAAAGCTGCCTTCCGCCCCTCGGAAGTGATCTTCAGCATATTGTCTTCGGTGGGGTCAACTCGGCCTGTCCTCAATCTCTCGGCACGGGCGGCGAGCGACTGGACGAACGCCTTGAGTTCCTCCGTGGCCGGCGCGTTACGGATGGTCGGCTTTTCGCCGTCCAACTTCGGGCGCGGCAGATTCAACATTGCGGCGGTTTGCACATCGGCGGACTGGCGGAACATCTGCATCAGCTCCGGCACATTGATGAAACGCGCGAACCGCGTGTTGAGCCGGTAGCCCGCGCCGTCCGGCGAAAGTTCCATCGCCGTCACGGGTTCGCCAAAAGTCGCCGCCCACGAATCGAAGTGATGTAGGTTGTGCTTCTTCAAGGCGTCGTGCTGAAGATACCGCTGCATCGTGAACATCTCGGCCATGCTGTTCGCGATGGGCGTCCCGGTGGCGAATACCACGCCGCCCCCGCCGTTCAACGATTGGACGTGACGCACCTTCAGATACATATGGGCACCTCCGGTAACTTAGGAAAAAATGACAAAGCATCACGAAACTCGTTGTCTTGGAAAAAGGTGCTGATAAAATTCGCCGCATGAAAACCT
>JAYWBR010000510.1:0-8730 GCA_043781315.1 Verrucomicrobiota bacterium
ATTGCGCGCCGCTCCTGGCCCATTCGATGGAGCTTTGCAACAAGGCTGGCGTCGGCCGCATCGTGCGCGTGATTCCCGATCCGAAGAAGGACATCGGCCTGAACATCCTGTCGCGGTTTCATTACCCGGCCCAGATTCAAATCGTGACCTGTGAAACGCTCGCTGAAGCACTAAAATTCCTTGCCTGATAAATTCCCATGGCCAACGCATCCAACCCCGCCGCCAACCGCTGGCCGCTACAGATCAAATACATCATCGGCAACGAGGCCGCCGAACGGTTCAGCTACTACGGGATGCGCAGCGTCCTCGCGCTCTACATCACCTCGGCGCTGATGCAGACAAAGGACCGCGCGACGAGCATCATCCACCTGTTTGTTTTTGTTAATTATTTCCTGCCGCTGTTCGGCGCGTGGTTGTCCGACCGGCTGTGGGGCCGCTATAAAACCATCCTCTGGATTTCGCTGTTCTACTGCGTCGGCCACGGCGTGCTGGCCACAAGTGATTTATTCCCCAGCGTGGACGCCAAGCTCCGCTGCCTTTATATCGGCCTTGGTTTGATCGCGTTTGGCTCCGGCGGCATCAAGCCGTGCGTGTCAGCGTTCATGGGCGATCAATTCGCCGAGAATCAAGGCCACCTGATGCGCAAGGCCTACGCCGCATTTTATTTCGCCATCAACTTCGGCTCATTCTTTTCGTTCCTCGTCATCCCGTGGATTGCGGCCAAGCAAACCGACCTCGGCGCGGACGCCGGCTTCATTGACCGCACGCTGTGGCAAATGAAACACGTCGGCTTCACCGGCTACAGTTGGGCGTTTGGCGTGCCGGGAATTCTGATGGCACTGGCGACCTTCATCTTCTGGCTCGGCACAAAGCATTACGTCCGCAAACCCGCCGCCAAAGAAACGCGCACCGCCGGGTTCTTCAAAGTCTTCCTCGTGGCCTTTCGCAACTCCACCAGCGCGCCTGTCTCCGTGCGCGCCGCTGCCGTGGTCAGCCTGTTCACCTCCGCGATTCTCCCGGTGCTGGCGGTGCTGTGCATGGTTTTCATTTCGTTCCAGGAAAACATGACGCCGCTGGGAAAATCCGTTGGCTGGCTGGCCGTGGGTTTGCTCGTCGCGTGGTTTGCGCTGCTGCTGGTGGCGAGCATTTGGTTTCGCTCGGAGCTGCCGGACGCGTTCTGGGTCGGGGCACGGCAGCGGTTCAATGACGGGGAAATTTCCGCCGCGCGTTCCGTCGCGCCGATCCTCGCGGTGTTTGCCTTCATCATTCCCTTCTGGACGTTGTGGGATCAATCGCTGTCAACGTGGGTCTTGCAGGGTGATCAGATGAAACCCTTCGTGTTCCTCGGCATCCACGTCGGCGCAGAGCAGATGCAATCGCTTAACGCCATCCTCGTCCTGATTCTCCTGCCGTTGATGACCCTGGGTTTGTATCCGCTGCTGGAAAAGTTCGGCCTGCGCGTCACGCCGCTGCGCCGCATGTCGGTTGGGATGGTGCTCTTCACGTTCTGTTTCGTGTGGGTCGGATTTTTTCAAAAGCGGATTGAGCACGGTGAAACGCTCGACCTCGCGCTGCAAACCTGGCCCTACATCATCCTGACCGCGTGCGAAGTGCTGGTGTCCGCCACGGCGCTGGAATTCGCGTACACCCAGGCCGCGCCCTCGATGAAAAGTTCGATCATGAGCTTCTTCCTGCTGACGACCGCCGTGGGCAATCTGCTCATCGTCACCATCACCAAGCTTGGCAGCGGCCACGGCGACGAGAGCGTTTCTTCCGGGCGATTTTTCTTTTACGCCGCGATGATGGCCGTGGTGGGCCTGCTGTTCATCATCATCGCCGCGCGCTACCGCTACCGGGATGAATTGTTGGCGGAGGAGATATAAAACCGAACATTCAACATTCAACATTCAACTCCCAACATCGAACCGCTCGCGTGCGTTCGGAGAAAATTGAATGTTCGAGGTTGAATGTTGAGCGTTGAATGTTTCCCCACAACCAAGGCGGCGCGGTTTATTTCCACCACGGACAGCGCACCCAGCGGCCGGCTTCCACTTCCACCAGCTCTGGAATCGCCTGCGAACATTGGGGTTTGGCCAGCGGACAACGCGGCGCAAAGCGGCAGCCGGGCGGAAAATTTCCGATGCGCGGCACGTTGCCGGGAATCGCCGTGAGCCGGTGTGCGCCGCCCGAAAGTTTCGGGACGGAATTCATCAGCGCTCGGGTGTACGGATGCAGCGGGCGGCGCAGCAGTTCGCGCGCGGGCGCGAGTTCAACAATCTGCCCGGCATACATCACCGCCACACGGTCGGCCAGATCGCCGACGATGCCGAGATTGTGGGTGATCAGCAGCATCGCCATGCCCAGCCGTTGCTTGAGGTCGCGCAGCAGATCCAGAATCTGCGCCTGGATGGTCACATCGAGCGCGGTCGTGGGTTCGTCAGCGATGAGCAACTGTGGTTCGCTCGCCAGCGCCATCGCGATCATGACGCGTTGCTGCATCCCGCCGGACATTTCAAACGGATAATTTTTCAGGCGCGCTTCCGGTGCGGGAATGCCGACAAGTTTCAACAGCCGGAGGACTTCCACTTCCGTCGCCTTTTCCGGCTGGTGCAGTTGGAGCGATTCCTTGATTTGTTTGCCGACGCGCATGACCGGGTTGAGCGCCGCGCCCGGCTCCTGAAAAATATAAGCCACCACGCCGCCCCGGATTTTTTGCAGCTCGCCGGGCGGCAGCTTGAGCACGTCGCGGCCGTTCACAAAAATTTCTCCGCCGACGTATCTGGCCGGCGGCGTGGGCACGAGGCGGGCGATGGACTGGGCGGTCACGCTTTTGCCGCAGCCGCTTTCGCCTACGAGCGCAACGGTTTCCCCGGCGTTGATGGTGAGCGACAGGCCATCCACCGCGCGCAGGCCGATCCCATTGGCCAGGAAGTCCAGCTTGAGGTTTTTGATTTCGAGCAGCGGCATTTATTTGGGCGCGGAATCAGCGGGTGGCGGCGTTCCGGTGAAGGGGTTTTTTTGGGGCGCAGTTGCCAGCTCCAGCCGCGGCGCGAACAGTGGAGCCGCGAACAAATAAATCCAGCCGCTGAGCAGGTGCGCCGCGAACGCCGCCGCCAGTTGCACCAGATCCAGCGCGCCCAGGCCGTAGAAAAAAATCGCCGCCGTCAGCAGCAGCGCGCCCGGCATCAACGCCGCGCCGGCGAGTTTGCCGCTCGCGGACAGGCTGAGGTTGCGGTTCGCAAAAAATCCCACAAGCCAGACGGGCAGAAAATAAACCAGCGTCAGCAAGGCCCAGTTCAGCATCAGCACCGCGACCGTGGCGCCGAAGGCCAGCCACAAAAGCGGCGGCTGCCACGCGCCCCACTTGGGTTCGAGATCGAGGCGGTTGAAAACAAAACTGCGGTCGGCGGGATATTCGATCCGGGAATAGCCGAGCAGCGAAAGCAAATAAAGATCGTGCCGTCCGAATTCCACCTGCACCTGCGCCGGCGAACGCACCTGGCCGGCGTGTTCCAAGTCCACGACGAAGGCGAGGAAGCGGTTTTCGGCGAGGAGTTGCGGCGCGGTGCTGGGGCTGTCCAATTTCCCGTCACGAATTTCACCCTGGGCCGGCAGTTCGCGGATCGCCGCGCCGACCACCGGGAACGATGCGGTTTTCAAAAACCAGACGACGGTGGTGGCGGCGAGCAGCGCGACGAGCAGTTGCACCAGCCACAGCCGTCCCCACGACGCGCCGGCGAACGCCGCCACGCCGGGCGGAGTCAACGGCTCCCAGGCGAAGGGTTTTTTAGAATTTTCCGTGCTCATCGGCTGCCGGCATCACAGTCTGAGAATTGCCACAGATGCACGCGGGAGCAAACACCGATTTGCATCTGGAAGCGCGGAACATCGAACATCGAACTCCGAACATCGAACTCCGAACATCGAACTAACAACAACGGGCATGTCCCCCACTTCGTTGTTCAGAGTTCGATGTTCGATGTTGAATGTTTCCCCTCCCCACGCCGGGTCGGCGACCGGCGCTCCAACACTAGGCCGGCGTTTCGCTTGTGGGCAGCTGCGGCTGGTTCGGCATCGGTGCGAGAATGACCGGCACGGGATAACGGAGTTTCATCACGTCGTCCACGAGCACTTCGATGTAATACGTGCCGGCGACTTTGAATTCCACCTGCGCGAACAGGGTGACGTTGGTCGCGTGATGATTCGGTTCCTGCAAACCGAACTTCACTTCGCCCTTGCGCAGCACGGTGGTCTGGTCGGGCGCGATGAGCCGGACGCCTTCGGTGAACTGGCCGACGCCGGCGGTCCAGCGGTTGAACACGCTCAACTTGAACGCGACGACGGGCAGTTGCGGCACGCGGATGAAGCCGATGACGCCGATCAAAAATAAATTGCCGGTGACTTCCTGGCGGATTTCCTCGCACAGCAGCGAGCATTGGAGGTCGGGGAGGATGCGGGTGGGTGTCATAAATTTTGTTTCGAGTTTTTAGTTTCTAGTTTCTGGTTTCGGATGGGAAATTTCGTTGGGTGCGTTTAACTCGAAACTCCAAACTCGGAACCAGAAACTTTTTCCGCTGCGCGCACGGTGTTTTGCAGCAGCATGGCAATCGTCATCGGGCCGACGCCGCCGGGGTTCGGCGTGATTTTTCCCGCGACGGGCTGGACGTTTTTGAAATCCACATCGCCGACGAGACGGTAGCCGTTCTTTGCAGCCGGATCGCTCACGCGGTTCACACCCACGTCAATGACCACCGCGCCTGGCTTCACCATGTCGGCTTTGACAAATTCCGGCACGCCCATCGCCGCGATCAAAATATCCGCGCGCCGGCAATGGGCTTTGATGTCGCGCGTCGCAGAATGACAAATGGTGACGGTTGAATTCGCGTTGCGCCCCTTCTGACACAGCATCGCGGCCATCGGTTTGCCGACGATGTTGCCGCGACCGAGCACGACGACTTCGGCCCCGCTGGTGTTCACTTGCGAACGGGCAAGCAGTTCCATGACGCCCGCCGGGGTGCAGGGATGAAAACCGGTCGGATCGCCGAGCATCAACTTGCCGACGTTCACGGGATGAAATCCGTCCACGTCTTTTTGCGGGAGAACAGTTGAATAAACCACCGCTTCCCGGATTTGTTTCGGCAGCGGTGCCTGCACGAGAATCCCGTGCAGCCGGGCGTCGGAATTTAATTTCGCCAGCAACGCGAGCAGTTCGGCTTCGGTGGTGGCTTCGGGCAGGACAATCGTCTCGGAAAAAATCCCCAGATCGGCGCACGCCTTTTCTTTCCGGCCGACATAAACTTTCGAGGCGGGGTCTTCGCCGACGCGCACGAAAGCGAGGCCAGGTTGGATGTTCCGCGCCTTCAAGGCGGCCACGCGAACCACCAGCTCGCCCTGGATTTGCGCAGCGATGGCCCGGCCGTCAATGAGATTGCCGGCGGACATTACTGCAGCACTTGAATCTTTTGGATCGTGATGACCGGGGTGAACTTCCAGCGTTCGTCCAGACCTTCTTCGCCAGTCACGATGATGTGCAAACCTTTATAGCGATTGAGGTCGAGGTTGGTCGAGGTCGTGTAAAGATAGTTGACTAGGCGGCGGTTCTCCGGGTTGACCAATTCAAACTTGGTCGGGGATTGGATGCTGGTGTTGCCGCGCACGATGCCTTCGTGCTGCACGATGCGCGGCGGCAGCGGGGCTTCTTTCACCGGCGGCGGCGCGAGCGAAACCGCGCTGTGCATGGCGGCGGCGAGTTCGTTGGAAATGATTTCCGACGTTCGGCTGGTGGGGGGAACTTCCGTCGTGGCAGAGGCGACAACCGGAGCCTCGGTCACGGTGGTGGGCGTGACCGGCGCGGTGGGCTGTGTGGCCGCAACCGTCGGAGCTCCGAGTCCGGCGGTGGCGAGCGCGGCACCGTCCTGGCTGAGATATTGCGCGGCGACAAAGGCGTAAGCCCCGGCCGGCGGCGCGATCTTGGTCCACTCGCCCTTGACTTCAATCTCCGTGACCGCGTCGCCCTTGGCGAGTGTTCCGAGGACGCCGTAATTTTCACCGGGGCCGCCGCGCAGATTTAATTTTTTCGGGGCCACGGTTTTGGTGGTCGCATCAATGAAGGCGGTCTTGATCCACGCCTGGGCCGTGGCGGGCAGTGCGATCTTCGCCCACGCGGACGGCTCTTCGGGGCCGGAATGTTTCAGTTTGATTTCTTCGAGGACGGTGACGGGTTCGCCGTTGGTGAGCTTGGTCAGCACTTCGCCGCTCAGGCCGGGGCGGGTGCGGACGTTGACGTGCTGGGCGACGACGACGGACGGGCCGGCGACCAGCGGCAGAGATTTGAATTCAGGGGCGGCCGGTTTTTTCGCGGCGGCTTTTGCTGCGGGTTTGGCCGCCGGTTTTTTGGCAGCCGGCTTGACCGCTTTTTTCTTGGCGGCCTTGGCGGGCTTGGCCGCCGGCGGGTTGGTCGCCTCGGACAGCATCATGGGGGCGTCCAGCGGGAGGATCGGCGGCAGGTTGGTGGCCTGCTGCGCGAACAGATTTGCGGAAACTGCGGTGGCCAGGAGCAGACTCAATTTCATTTTCATAATCGTCATCCAAGTAAAGATTTTATCTCCGGTTCTGTCAATGTCCGCCATTTGCCGGGCTTCAATTCGCCCAGCCGAACTTTCCCGATCTGCAGGCGTTGCAGTCGTTTTACAGTCATGCCTTCGGACTCAAACAACCGCCGGACTTCGCGGTTTTTGCCTTCCGTCAATTCCAGTTCCGCCACGCTGCGCACTTTGCCGGAGGAGAGCAGATGCGCTTTTTCGGCCTTGAGCTTTTCGCCGTCGTGATAAATGCCGCGGGTGAATTTATACAGCGTCTCGGCTTCCACCCGGCCGTCCACCGTGACGATGTAGCGTTTGCGCACGGCGTAGCGCGGATGCGTCAGGCGCAGGGCGAAGTCGCCGTCGTTGGTGAGAAAAATCAAGCCCTCGGTTTCGTAATCCAGCCGGCCGACCGAATTCAAGTTGTCCCATTCCTTGGGCAGCAGTTCGTAAATCGTCGGACGGTCAAACTCATCCTTCTTGGAACAGACGCAGCCGCGCGGCTTGTGCAGGGCGAGGTAAAGTTTGCGTTTGGCGCGAACCGCTTTCCCATCCACGGCAACGTGGTCGTGCAGCGGATCCACCTTCACGCCGAGCTGGCGGATGGGTTCGCCGTTCACTGTGACGCGGCCGGCCAGAATGATCTGCTCGCCGGCGCGCCGTGAAGCGACGCCGGCATCCGCCAGATATTTTTGGAGACGAACCACGAAGGAGTGGGTGCGAGGAGCGAAGGGGCAGGTGTCAGGCAAATGAATATGCCGGTGAAGATTTTTGCTCCGCACCGGACACCTGGCACCCCGCACTTCGCACTTTTTTACGCGTCCGGCTTGGTCTTGCGGAGGCCGGTGATGCGGTCGCCGTCTTTCCACTGGCCGCGTTTTTTGAGCAGTTCGGTGCGTTCAAAACGCTTGAGGACATTCCGTTTGCCGCCCAACATGGCGGCTGCGCGCAGACTGTTATGCTGTGACATAAATCAAATTCCGTGTTTTTTCGGTTGTTGTTTCCCGCCCCGAGAAGAAGCGGACGGTGTTTGTAGCACGAGCGGTGGGAAAAAGCCAATGGTTAATTTCCGTTCATTCCCTGTTATCAGACTCAGGTTTCGGAAGACGGGGCGGAGCGTTGGTGCGAACGAACATTTTTACGCCAGTCCGTTTCTGGTAATCTGATTCCAGTTCCGGCTCGACATCCACTTTCGGCGGAGGCCGCCGGAGTTTCCGGCTGATTAGGGACATGCCGGTGAAACTCTTTTTGTCGAGGTTCATTTCGAAATGCAAAGAAACACCCGAATCTTCTCCCGCTGAATTGGTGCCTTCACTTTCCCATCTCATTTGAAAATGCGGGATGCGATAACCCTGAAAATCAAATGGAAATTGAGCACTTGTTGGCGGCACGTCCGCATGTAATTCTTCGACATTGTAACCTAACTTGCACAATGTTTGCCGCGCCAGTTCAATGGCTCGGTTGGTCGTAATGTTGTCTTTGCCCGTGTAACGCCGCCAGTTTTCAATAATATCGTCCCTGCCAAAGAAATTATCCGGAGACCGAAAGCTCATGACGTGGCCATCAGCGTAACTGAACCAGTAGTGGTTGGACAACATCAATCCACCGCCAATTTCGCCTTTGTAGGGTGAAGGTCTGAATTCGATAACTTGACTGGCAGTTATCGGCTGCGGGCCGGGCAAATCGAGGTTCATGGCGAAATCAGAAACTTGTGGAAGAATCGCGACCAACATCGCATTTGAATACGTCGCGGTCATGTGAATGAGTTCCATCATAGATTGCTCACTGGCTGTTGTATGAGTTGAAGTTCAGTTCTTTGTCTCCAAAAACTTTGAATTCCCTCCCAAAAACATAGGCGTCATTGACATCCGTACGCGTGCGCGCGTATTCGATAGCATCCTTAATTCCAAGCCCATTGAGCGTCATTCCTTCCGGAATGTGGCCGATAAAGCGAATATGGTCGTAGTTCATGCCACCGTTTAGAATTCCAATGTATTTGCTCGCCGACCAGCCCACAAAAGCGCACGGCCGCATGGAAGCAAAAAGAAAATCCTGATCCGTCATGCCTTCCTTATGTGGAATGCCAAATGATTCTGGCAAGGTGCCATTCGCAGTAGAGCAGCCGTCCAGAATGACCATGCGGAAACCG
>JAYWBR010000511.1:0-8699 GCA_043781315.1 Verrucomicrobiota bacterium
CAACGCG
The DNA here is from genome assembly GCA_043781315.1 of Verrucomicrobiota bacterium. Lineage (GTDB taxonomy): Bacteria > Verrucomicrobiota > Verrucomicrobiia > Limisphaerales > CAIQOK01 > CAIQOK01. Next base: position 8 of record JAYWBR010000511.1, read on the forward strand.
CTCAAATCGGCGGCGATTACCACAGTCTCTTTTTCACCCACGCCCCAGGCCAAAGGCAAAATCGAACGCGCCCACCCATACTGGCAGGGCCGCCTGCCCGCCTACTTCGCCAGCGAAAAAATCACCGAAATCGCCGTCGCCAATCCGCAGATCGACGCCTTGCGGGCGCATCGCAACGCCCGGGAAGTGCATCGCGAACTGGGCCGGACGCCGCAACGGGCCTGGGATCAGGCCCGCCAAGAAAAACGCTCCGCGTTGCGGCCCGCGCCCCGCTGCCCGTGGTGGGATTACGTGTGGAGCGTCCGCACGGTCATCAAGATCGGCAGCGACGGGCGCGTGCCCATCGGCACGCAACGGCTGCGGATCGAAAAACCGCCGGCAACCAAAGTGGTGCTGTGCCTCCACCCTTCAGGACATCACTCCGTCCTAGCAAACCCGCCCGATCCCAAGCAAAAACCCGCACTCCTCTTCACCAATCGCCCCAAATGAACCTTCCTGTTTTGAAAACTACAAAACTTTCCTGTTTTGAAAACTACGCGACAGGCCCGGACTTCCGCGTTGCCATCGCGGACGCGCCGATTAACATGGCGCGCATTATGGCTGAACCCACACCGACTGCCCCCGCCCTGCGCGCCGATGGCCGGCACGCAAATGAATTGCGCCCGCTGCGCTTTCAAAACGGCTTTGCCCCGCACGCCACCGGCTCCACGCTCATTGAGTGGGGCGACACCCGCGTCATCTGCGCCGTGATGATCGAGGAAAATGTCCCGCGCTGGATGAAGGAACAAAACGTCACCGGCGGCTGGATCACGGCGGAGTATTCCATGCTCCCCTACTCCACCCTGCAACGCAAACCGCGCGACATCACCAAGGGCCGGATTGACGGGCGCTCGTCGGAAATCCAGCGGCTCATCGGCCGGGCCATGCGCGCGGCGATTGATCTGGAGAAGATTGGCCCGCGCACCATCTGCGTGGACTGCGACGTGTTGCAGGCCGATGGTGGCACGCGCACCGCCGCCATCACGGGCGCGTACGTGGCGCTGTCGCTCGCGGTGAAAAAGTTGATCGCGGAAAAGAAGCTCGCCGAAAGTCCGATTTTGCACGGCGTCGCCGCCGTGAGCATCGGCATCGTGGCGGGCCAGACCCTGCTGGATCTTTGTTACACGGAAGACGTGGCCGCCGCCGTGGACTTCAACCTCGTGATGAACTCCAAAGGCGAATTCATCGAACTGCAAGGCACCGGCGAGGAAGCCACCTTCACCGAAGCGCAGTTGGCCGAACTGCTCGCGTCCGGCAAGGCGGGCATCCGCCAGTTGCTCGCGGCGCAAACGGCGGCGCTGGCCTGATCCCGCGGGCGCTCCCGGTTTCAACTCATGCAAACCCACACCACTCTGCTGCTCGTCCGCCATGCGGAAGTCGAAGCAAAATATCAGCGTGTCTTCGGCGGCACGATTGACATGAATCTTTCGCCGCTCGGCCTCGAACAGGCCGGCGCGCTGGCGAAGTGGCTGAAGCGTCAGCCGCTGGATGCCATTTACGCCAGTCCGATGAAACGCGTGCAGCAGACCCTCGCCCCTTTCGCCAACAACGGTGCGCCCAAGGCGGTCGTCCTACCGGCTCTGCACGAGGTGGACTTCGGGGACTGGACCGGCTTGAGCTTTGAACTTGTTCAGGAAAAATTTGGCATCAGCGCCTTCACCTGGCTCGATCAACTGGAGCAAGGCGCGATTCCCAACGCCGAAAACACCCGGACCTATCGCGCCCGCATCGAACCCTGTCTGAAACAAATCCTCGGGGAGAGCCCGCAAAGAAATGTCGCGGTCTTTTGTCACGGCGGCGTGATCCGGATGCTGCTGGCGATCCTGCTGGAACTGCCGCTGCCGAAGATGGCCGCGTTTGAAATTGATTACGCCAGCGTCACCAAGGTCTGTTTGTTTCCGCACAAGACCGAAGTGCAGTTGCTCAACTTTACCCCCTGGCGCGAGGCTGGATTGTGAAAGCAAAATCCCTCTGGAAAATTTCCGTCAGCACCTTGCCCGAGGCGGACGACGCCGTCGCCGAATTAATGCTGATCTGCTTCAACGAACCCGCCGCCACTTACCTCGATCTCGAAACCGGCATCTCCACGATCACTGCTTATCTCCTGGAAAAACCCGCATGGCCCAAGACCCGCGAGGTCTTGGAGACCGGTCTGACCCGCATCAAAAACTGCGGCTTGCAAATCGGCACCGGAAAAATCTCCCTGCACAAAGTCCGCCGCGAAAACTGGGCGGAATCGTGGAAGCGCCATTTCAAACCGCTCGCCATTGGGAATGCGCTGCTCGTCAAACCGAGCTGGAGCAAACTGCGCGCAAAGAAACACCAAGCGGTCATCATCCTCGATCCCGGTTTGAGTTTTGGAACCGGCCAGCATCCGACCACAAGCTTTTGCCTGCAACAGGTGGCCGTGCATAGTTCCAAGATCCAAGGCCCAAGTTCCAAGTCGAAGAAACAGCCGCGCCAGAAAAACTCGAAACTCGAAACTCGAAACTCGAAACTGTCTTTGCTGGACATCGGCACCGGCTCGGGGATTCTCGCCATCGCCGCCGCTAAACTTGGCTACTCGCCCGTGGAGGCGTTTGATTTTGATCCTGAAGCCGTGATCGTCGCCCGCGCCAACGCCAAACGAAATCGGGTCGCCGACCGTATCCATATTCACCAAGCCGATGTGACGAAACTGCCCCGCCGCAGCGCGAAGAAATTTTCCGTGGTCTGCGCAAACTTAATTTCCACCCTGCTCATTTCGGAACAGGCACGAATTGCCGCCACCGTGCAGGCCGGCGGCACTCTGGTGCTGGCCGGGATCTTGCAAAAAGAGTTTGCAGAAGTCCGGGCGGTCTATGAAAAAGCGGGGCTGCGGTTGGTGGCCGAACGCGCGGAAAACGAATGGCAGTCGGGTGCTTTTGCGGTGCCGGAAAATTTTTGAATTATTTTGAATGACATCGGGGCGCGGCGGTCTTATTCTCAGAACGCATGAAGCTCTGGATCTCACTCCAAGCCGCAAAACCTCTGGCAAAGGGTTGGCACCCTTCGCGCTTCATGTTTCTCGAGAAAGGCATTCGAGCTATGACCAAAACATTGGAAACCATGAATGATGCGGTGAAAAACCCGAAACATTCCTTCAAAAAAGCCGACCATCAGCCCAAGAAAGCGATGAAACATCGCTACGAACGCCGGAAAATCAAAGAGTACCTCCACCTCGGCGACTGGCTGACCGAAGAAATGATATGATCCATAACGGGACAATTTGAACCGCCAACGCCACGCGGACCGTGGCGTTTTTTCTGCATCCGCTTGGATGCCCCCCGCACGTTGCACCGCCTGACGGCAAACTTGAAATCTTCTTCCCATGAACTTTCTGAAACATTCAACATTCAATGCCAAACGCCCAACGAACCAGCGAAGTCTCGTCCGTTTGAGTTGAGGGTTGAGCGTTGGATGTTGAATGTTCTTCCTTGGTTCAGGGGTTCAAGGCGCGAACCTTTCGTGCGGCGAATTCTCTCCCGTGAAACACATCGTTGCCCGGCCCCGGCGCTTTCCGGCTGGCCTACCGCGCCCGGATTATCTATCACTAGGCGATGATTTCTTCCGCTTGGCTGCTGGGCCTCTACTGCCTGCTCGTTCTGCTCGCTTCACTCGCGGGCGGCTGGCTGCCGCTCCTCGTCAAGCTCACCCATACGCGTCTGCAAATGGCCATCAGCCTGGTGGCGGGTCTCATGCTCGGCATCGCGCTGCTGCATTTTTTGCCGGACGCGGCGGAACAGTTGCACTCCCTGGATCGCACGGTGACCTGGGTGCTGGGCGGTTTCCTCGCGATGTTTTTTCTGCAACGCTTTTTCCATTTTCATCATCACGACCTGCCGGAGGGCGATCCCGAAGATTGCTGCCACGAACACGAACACCATCACGATCATGGCCATGAGCACGCCCACACGCTGGCCGACAAATCGGCGAAACAACTTTCCTGGGTCGGCACTGCGCTTGGTCTCTCGCTCCACTCCCTGCTGGACGGACTCGCCTTGGCGGCGGCGGTGGAAGCGGGCACGAAGGGTCACGCCGGACTGGCAGGCTTGGGCGTGGCGCTGGCGGTCATCCTGCACAAGCCCTTCGATGCGATGGCGGTTTCCACGTTGATGACGGCGGGCGGGAGTTCGCGCTTCTCGCGGCAATTGTTGAACGCCCTCTTCGCGCTCGCCACGCCGCTCGGCGCGGGGTTGTTTTACCTGGGAGCAAATCAGTTCGCGGATTCCAACGCCGTTTTTCTCGGCTGCGCGCTCGCGTTTTGCGCGGGAACTTTTCTGTGCATCGCGTGCAGTGATCTGCTGCCCGAGTTGCAATTTCATTCCCACGACCGGTTCAAGCTTTCGCTCGCGCTGCTGGCCGGCGTCGGTGTGGCGGTGCTGATCGGGCAGATTGAAGCTGCGGATCAAGCGGCAAATGACAGCAAACCCGTGGCGGTGACAACGCCGGGCTGAAAACATTTTGCCGCCTTTGTCGGATGAGGATCGCACGTTGTTTCCGGTGTGAATTACACGCTTATCCGGTTGCTGGCCACGCCGCCTTCCGAGAATAGCCCCGCACTTCAGTGCTGGGTTCGCGGAGGGACGGCAGAACCTTTTTTGTCCCTGCGGGACTTGGTTTCATGCGATGCAGGGTTCCCAGCGCTCAAGCGCTGGGCTATTTTCAAAAGCCAGACCGCGCCCATGTTGGCAACCAACCGGAGAGGCATGTTAAATTCGTCTGGACAAAAAAATTTGGCGGGCAGAAAGTCAACAACATGAAACGAGATAGACTGCAAAACGCGCCATCTACTCACTGTTAGACCCCTCGACTATGCTCGCAGATTCCGCACTTTACCACATGAGCTTACCGAAGGCGGCGGTCTTCTGCGGCGTCAACCTCGCTGTCGTATTGGCGGTTGCTTGGTTTTGCACTCGAAGTCACCGAGAGGATTTTAGTTTTCTCCGTGTCGTTGGTCTCACATTGTTGTGCTTGGCGACGTCGTTGCCTTTTGTCTGGTTCGCGTATTTGTCATGGCCTTGGGATTTTCAGTCATGGTTGGTTCGGACCGATCTTTTGCTGGCGGTCTTTACACCGCTGATCGCCGCTTTCATACTTGGCGTTGTCCGGAAGATAAAGATGGTGAGAAAGTGACGAGGTCTAACATCAGGATAGACTGCAAATCTTCTTCACCTGATTCACCTCGACTCTGAGTTCGAGTTTTTTTGAAAACTGTCGCGCGAAGGGCGCAAAGGTGGCGAAGGACAAACTCCCTGCTCCTTCGCTTGCTTCGCGGCCTTCGCGCGAAACCATTGGCTCATCGCTTTGCAATTCCCCGCCGCGCAATGTTCAACGCCAGCCTTCCAATAAAAAACCCGCAACCGTGCGGTTGCGGGTGATAAGAATTGAAGCCCGTTGCTTACTTCATCAGCAGCATCTGGCGCGAGCGCTTGATGGCCGTGTTCAGGCGGCGCTGATAGTGCGCCGGCAGCCCGGTGTACTTGCGCGGCAGGATGCGGCCCTGGTCGGTGACGAACGTCTTCAACAGCGTGACGTTCTTGTAGTCGAGCGCGTCCACCGTGAAATCAATTTTCGGCTTGGGGCGGGGCGTGCGGTTTTCGGTGGCGGACTTGCGGCCACCGGGGCCGCCGCGTTTGTCGGGCTTGTCGTTGTGCGTTTTACGAGGCATAAAATTATTTGATTTCGCGGTGGAGGGTGTGGCGGCGGAGGGCGGAGTTGTATTTTTTAATCTCCAGCTTTTCCGTCTTCAGCTTCTTGTTGCGCGTGGTGGTGTAGCGCGACGGCGACTTGCCTTCTTTGCGCGCTTCGGTGCATTCGATGGTGATGATTTCCCGTGACATAAATTATTCTTTTTCTTTTGATTTTTCTTCCGGCTCGTCCTCTTCCGAATCAGTTTCCGTGACGCCCACTGAATCCACTGACCCCAGTGCTCCCAACCGGCGGGACCGCAAGGCACCCTCGCGTTCCAACTGCGCCTGCGCCACCACCGTGAAGCGCGTCCAGGGAATCGCTTCCAGGCGGGCCTTCGGAATCGGTTTGCCCGTCAGTTCGCAGATGCCGTAGGTGTCCCGCTCGATGCGCTTCAGCGCCTCTTCGATCTCATAGACGGCGTCCTGATCCGACGAGAGCAGGCTCAAGGCAAAGTCGCGGTCAAAATTATCCGTGCCGGAATCGGCCATGTGCAGGCTGTAGCCAGCCATCTCCTGGGCGGACTCCTTGGCCAGGCCGTTCATCTGCCGGAGCAGTTGCTCGCGCAGTTCGAGGAGACGGTTGTAAAAGACCTGCCACTCGGCCTTGACCTTGACCGCGCCATTTCTTTTGGTGCGGGGACCGCCCTGTCCTAAAATCAAAGCCGCCGTGGCCATGCCGGCCGGTTTTCCGCCGGGCGCTTTCGTGGTTTTTTTCTTCGCTGTCACAATACGTTTTCTAAAATTCCGTCAAATCTATTTCCTCAAGGAACCTTTGTCGTTCTTTGAAAGGTGCGGGAATGTATCAAAGCAGACCGAATACTCCACAAAAAACTTTGGGTTTTTTTGAAAGGTCTCGAACGGCCCGGATCAGACCGGTGCTATGAACCCTTTTCAATGCAGGCATAAGCGTTGTGGTTGTGGATGCTCTCGAAATTCTCCGCCTCCACCTTGTACCACGTCACGAGCGGATGCGCGTTCAACCGCAGCACCACGTTGCGCACCAGGTCTTCCACAAACACCGGATTTTCATAGGCGCGCTCCGTCACCGCCTTCTCGTCCGCCCGTTTCAGCAACGCATACAGTTCCGAACTCGCCGAGGCTTCCACCATCGCGATCACATCCTCGATCCACACAATGCTGCTCGACCGCAGCGCCACCGTCACCAGACCGCGCTGATTGTGCGCGCCGTGTTTGGAAATCGCCTTCGAGCAGGGACACAGCGTCGTCACATGCACCTTGACAGTCAGCACGAAATCCATCTCCGTCCCGCACGCGGAAGCATCGAAGCGGGCGACGTAATCCATCAGGCTCTCCAGCCGCGACACCGGGGATTTTTTGGACATGAAAAACGGAAACTCCATTTCCAGATGCGCCGAGGCCGCGTGCAGCTTCTGCCGCATCGCCTGCAAAATGTCCGTGATGTTTTCAACATGGATGATGTTGCCGTGCGCGTTCAGCACCTCCACGAACCGGCTCATGTGCGTGCCTTTGAATTCTTTGGGCAGGTCCACGAACATCCCGATGGTGGCGATGGTGTTTTGCACGCTGTGCGCCTTGTCGCGGATCTGGATGGGAAAGCGCAGCCCGCGCACGCCCACCTTGTCAATGCGCAGCTCGCGATGATCGCGCTCGCTCTGCTTGTCGTGCATCGGCGCGGCTTTTTTCCGCGACGACCGGGTCAAGGTGTGAACGCCATTGGCTTTGGAATTTTTCGGCACGGTGACAGGGTAGCAGCCGCGTCCGGGTTTGCAAAAAATATCTCGGCGGGCAATTAACTTTTGACAAAGGCTGGACTGGCCGGTTAATAGCGGCTCATGCATTTCACCTTGTTGCGCGGGATTTTTTTTGCAGCCCTTTTCAGTTCGCTGGTTCAACTCCACGCCGAAACCTTCCGCGTGGCCACCTATAACGTCCAAAATTATCTGGACCAGCCCACCGAGTCGCGCCCGCATGTCAAATCCGCCGAGGCCAAAGCCAAAATCCGCGAGAGCATCCGCGCCCTCAAACCCGACGTGCTTGCGCTCGAAGAAATGGGCACCACCAACGCGCTCCTCGAACTGCGCGGCGCGCTCAAGGCTGAGGGACTTGATCTGCCGTTTTGGGAACACGTCAGCGGACACGACACGAACATCCACGTCGCCGTGCTCAGCAAGTTTCCCTTCGCCGCCCGCCGGCCGCATACGAATGACCAGTTTCTTTTGAGCGGACGGCGCTTCCATGTCAGCCGGGGTTTTGCGGAGGTGGACATCCGGGTGAACCCAAATTATTCGTTCACGCTTATCGCCGCGCATTTGAAATCCAAACGCCCCGTGCCCGAAGGCGACGAGACTGAAATGCGCCTCGAAGAAGCCAGGGCTTTGCGCGAGCACATTGACACCAAGCTCGCCGCGAATCCCAACGTGAACCTCATCGTTCTCGGCGATTTCAACGACGTGAAAAATTCTCCCTCAACGAAAGCCCTCATCGGTCGCGGCAAAACCAAATTGACGGACACGCGGCCCGCGGAGCGCAACGGCGACAACGCACCGAATTCCGTGGCGCGTTTCGATCCGCTGAATGTCACCTGGACTTACTACTACGGGATCGAAGACACCTACAGCCGCATTGATTATATTCTGCTCAGCCCCGGCATGGCGCGCGAATGGGTGAAGGAAGAAACCTACATTCCGACGATTCCAAACTGGGGCATCGGCTCCGATCATCGTCCGCTGGTGGCGGCGTTCAACACGGAAAACAAATAACTTCGTAGGGGCCGACGTAAGGAGGCTCAAATTTGTTTTGAAAACTACACGCTTGCAATTTCCTCCCACTCGCGCTTGATAAGAACATGTTTCCTCACATCGCCCTGACCAAAGACAAAACCTGGCAGCCCGGCCCGTATCCTGGCGTCGAACTCATGGTGCTTCACAAGCACGAGCAGACCGGCGGCGTCACCGTGCTGC
>JAYWBR010000512.1:0-8699 GCA_043781315.1 Verrucomicrobiota bacterium
AACGTCGGCGGAGCTGGGGATAATTTTGGGGCGGATTGCTCCGACAGTTCCCGCACGGTGTTTGATGATGACGCCAGCCTCAGTATTAACAGCGGAGGCGCGCCGTTCATCGGCTCCTTCCGCCCGGTGACCCCGCTTTCCGTTTTCATCGGGAAAATGGGCACCAATGTCAATGGCACCTGGCATCTGCATGTGGTGGATCAAGCCGCCCTTGATTTTGGCTCCATCGAATGCTGGTCATTGATGTTCTCTACACCCACTTGCACCGATGGCGGGGGTGAATGTCCGGGCAGCGATCTGGCCATCAGCGGCTCGGTTGCGCCAGACCCGTTGGTCATTGGTGGCAATCTGGTTTATACATTGACCATCAGAAACCTTGGCCCCAAAACCGCCCAAGGTGTCACGCTCATCCAGACGTTGCCGCCGAGCGCGGTCTATATCGGAGCGAGCATTTCCCAGGGCAACATTTCCCAGTCGGGCGGGACGGTTAACGCCAACATTGGCAGTCTGGCGGTAGGCGCGGTGGTGACGGCAACCATTACCGTGCTGCCAACCCAGGCCGGCACATTCAATTCCACGGCGGCCGTGGCTGCGGTTTCAGACCCGGACTATGATCTTTCCAACAACAGCATCCTGTTCACCAGCCATGTGAATCCGCCCACGGCGGATTTGGCCATCGGCGTTGTCGGGACGCCCAACCCCGTGCTGGTGGGCGGCACGGTGACGTACACGATTTCCGTCACGAACAACGGCCCGAGCACGGCGACCGGTCTGACCATCAGCAACGCGTTGTCGGCCACGCTCGCGGTCACGTCGGCGAATCCCCAAGGCTCGGCCACGATCTTGGGAAACACGGTGATCTTTAATCTGGGTTCGCTCAGCCCGGGAGCCGTGACCACGGCCACCATCACGGCGATCCCGTCCGCCTTGGGCCAGGCCGTGATGACCTCCACGGTTCGAGCCAACCAAGTTGATTCCATCTCCGGCAACAACACCGCCACGGCAATCATTTCGGTCAGTCCGTCGGCCGATCTCGCGGTGGGCTTCCAAAGCGTGCCGGGCAGCATTGTGCTGGGCAACGTTTTGAACTACACCGTCAGCGCCACGAATCTCGGCCCGAGCATTGCGACCGGTGTGTTCATCAGTCAGACGCTCCCGGCGAATGCCGTGGTGAACAGTTCCAGTTCCTCACCCGGCACCACCTTGTCGCAGGTGGGCAGCCTCATCACCTGCAATGTGGGCACGCTGGGTGTGGGCGGCATCGTCACGATTAATGTGCAGGTGGCCATTGCGACGAATGAGATCGCCACCTCCACCGCCACCATTTCCGGGGCGGTGGCCGACGTCAATTCCGCCAACAATTCCGCCACCGTGAACACCGTAGTCGCGCCGCCCTTCGTGAGCATTCAAGCCGCGAGTTTGCTGCTGCTGGCTGAAAATTTTGCGCCGGCGAATGGCGCGGTGGATCCGGGCGAAACCGTCACCGTGCAATTCTACCTGAAAAATATCGGCAATGTTTCGACCACCAATCTGACGGCCACGTTGCTGGCCACGGGCGGAGTCACCACGCCGAGCGTGGGTGCCAAGAACTACACCCTCAGCCCCGGTGGATTCCCCGATTCCAAACCATTCAGCTTCACCGCCAGTGGAACCAACGGCGGCTCCCTCACCGCCACGCTGCAATTGACCAACAACGGCGCGTTTTTCACCAACGTCAGCTTTGTGTTCGCGTTCCCCAAGGTGAGCACCTTTGCAAACACCAACGTCATCGTGATTCCCGACTCGGGCCTCGCCTCGCCCTATCCTTCGACGATCACCGTTTCCGGCGTCACTGGCTTGGTCGGCAAAGTCACCGCGACATTGTCCAAGTTCAACCACACCTATCCGCACGACGTGAGTGTCCTGCTCGTTTCGCCGACGGGTGCCCGAACCTTGTTGATGTCGCACACCGCGGATCTGGGATCTTCCGAGGCGGATGTGAATTTTACCTTTGACGACTCCGCCCCGGCTCCGTTGCCGTCGTCGGGTTCGGCTGGTTCCGGTTCCTGGCAGCCCTCGGGATATGCGCCGACGCCCGTGTTCCCCAGTCCGGCGCCGACCAATGCCTATGGCTCGGCCATGTCCGTGTTCAACAGTACCAACCCCAATGGCACTTGGTCGCTGTTTGTCCTGGATGATTCGGCCGGCGATCAGGGTGCCATCAGCAATGGCTGGAGCCTCGCCATCTCCACCATCAGTGCGATCAATCAGGTGGCGGATTTGTCCCTGGCCAGCGTGAGTTCAGCCGGTCAGATGAAGGCCGGCAGCAGCCTCACCAACACCTTTACCATCACCAACAACAGCACGAACCTGGTCAACACGCTGACCTTCACGAGCGCGCTGGCCACCAACGTCAGTGTGACTATTTCCTCGGTCACGGTTGCTCAGGGCAATTACACGCTCACCGGCGGCAGTGTCGTTGCCAGTATCACGAACCTCAATGCGGGTGCGAGTGCGACGGTTGTGGAAGTGATGACGCCCAACGCGGCGGGTTCGCTCACCAACACGGCCAGTGTGTCCGCAGCCTTGATTGATCTTGTCCCTGGCAACAACACGAATTACATCGTCACCTCGGTGACCAACGCCGTGGCCGATGTATCCATTGCCACGACCGCCTCTGCGGGCACAGTCGTGACCGGGAGCAATTTGGTTTACACCATTTCCGTGACCAATCTGGGGCCGGATGCCGCGCTCAATGTCATGGTCACCAATTTCCTGCCCGCTGGCCTTTCCGCCGTGTCCCCCAGTTTCGGCACGGTGGTGGGCAACACGCTGACTTGCTCGCTTGGAAACCTCGCGGCGGGAGCCGGCGTGGTGATTACGGTGAACGCGCACGCGCCCGCCGTTGTCGGGACGATTACCAACATTGCCACGGTCACCACGACTTCCGCCGAGGCCAATGCAGCGGATAATATCGCGAGTGTCAGCACGGTGGTCCGCGCGCCGGCTGCTTTGATCGGTGCCATCAGCGCCCGGCTGCTCTCGGAAAACTTCACGCCGGCCAATGGAACTGTGGATGCCGGTGAAACCGTCACCGTCTCGCTCTCGCTGGCAAACACGGGTGAAATTGATACGACCAACCTTGTGGCCACCTTGCGCCACACCGGTGGTGTTACCAGTCCTAGTGGTCCAGTAAATTACGGCGCGGTCATTCGGAATGGCCCGGCGGTTTCGGGAACCTTCACCTTTACTGCCAGCGTGGGAGCAAGCGGCAGTGTGACGGCGACCTTGGGACTTCAAGATGGTTCTGCCTTTCTCGGCACGGTTGAGTTCACCTTCCTGTTGCCCCAGACCAGTGCGTTCGCCAACACCAACGCCATCATTATTCCCGATCATGGCATTGCCGCACCGTATCCGGCCACCATCACCGTGGCCGGCCTGACCGGCCTGGTGAGCAAGGCCACGGTCACGTTGAATGGCGTCACTCATTCGTTCCCGCGCGACATCGGCGTCCTGCTGGTTGGCCCCACCGGGACAAAATCGGTCGTGATGTCGGGCGTGGGTGGCGGAAACTCCATCACCAACCTGACCCTGACGTTTGATGATGCCGCCGCCACAACGCTGACGACTTCGGCTCCGCTCATCTCGGGCGTCGCGCAACCCGTGTCCTTCCCGGCCAGCCGGACTTTTTCATCCCCGGCCCCGTCGGGCAATGCCACCGCTTTGTTGAGCCAGTTGAACGGCGGAAATCCCAACGGCGTCTGGTCGTTGTATGTGGTGGACGATGTCGCGGGTGATGGTGGCAATATCAGCTACGGTTGGAGCCTGGCGCTGACCACGGTCAGTCCGCTCAACCCGACGGCGGACCTCTTCATCACCGCCTCCGTCAGCACAAACCAGATCAATGTCGGCAGCCAACTGACCTACACTTTGCGCGTCACCAACCAGGGGCCGGCCACGGTGACCGGCGTTGTGGTCACCAACCTGTTGCCCGCTGGAGCGGCCTTGGGAACGGTCATATTTTCATCCGGTGGAACTTACACCGCCAATGCCGGCGCGGTGGTGTGCAACCTCAACAACCTTGCCGTGGGCGCTGGTGCGGTCGTGACCATCGTGGTCACTCCCACCGTGGCGGGCATCGCCACGGATGCCGCCTCGGTTACTGCCAACGAGACCGACCTGAACTCGGCGAACAATGTGGCCAGCGCCTCCGTCACGGTGCTGTCCATCATTCAGGCGCGCTTGTCTGGTGTGATCTACAAGTCCAACGGCCAGTTCCAATTCACCCTGACCGGCCAGCCGAACTCGAGCTACGTCGTTCAAGCCCGAACCAATCTCACCACCGGAACCTGGACCGCCATCAGCACCAACACGGCGGTGAACGGCGCCTTCCAATTCATTGACACCAACGCGCCCGGTTTGCCGCAGCGGTTTTACCGCGCGGTGCTGGCTCCCTGAGCGCCCGCCGCCGGGGCAGACTCGGCGGCGCGATGCGGTTTGGATTTAGCGGCGGGGCGGCGAACCAATTTTATTTTGGCACCGCCGGGTTTGGCAATGCTGCGGGAAAATTATCCCCACTTCTCCGTCTTCATTTGCGCCTTGGGCACACCCATTTCATGCACCACCAGATGCTCGGCGAATTCCACCAGGGGATTCGGGCCGCAGGCGTAGAAGATCGTGTTCGGCAGATCGTGAATCTGCTCGCGCACCCACGGCGGATCAATGCGCCCGCGCCGTCCTGTCCATTTGTCCTCGGGATGCAGCCGCGTGGCGGTGATGTAGAAATTGAAGTTGGAATTCTCCAGCGCCAGCTCGCGGAACTCGCGCTCGAAGATGATGTCGTTCGTGGTGCGGACGCTGTACAGCACGGTGATCTTGGTGTCGAGCTGGCGGCGCGCGGCCTCGCGGGCAAAGGCGCGGAACGGCGTCACTCCCGAGCCGCCCGCAATGCAGACCAAGTGCTTGTCCGGCTCGAACACCGGCAGAAATTTTCCGACCGGCGGGATGACGAATAATTTGTCGCCCGGTTTCGCCCAGTCCACGATGCGCGTGCCCATCTTGCCCTCGCGCTTGACCGTCACTTCGAAAAACCCGCGGTCCAGCGCGCAGGAGGAGAGCGAGTAGGCGCGTTTGTAGGCCGGTGTGTCGGGCCAGTAAACCGTGATGAACTGGCCCGTCAGAAAATCCGGCTCATAGCCCGCCGGCCATTGCAGGCGGATGGTTTTTGTGTCCGGGAGTTCGAGGGTCACGGACTCCACAAGCATTTCGGTGATGACGCGGCTCATATTTTTTGGATGCGATTAGATAACCGGGATTCAAGGGGACTGTCAAAGAAACATTTGCTGCCAATACTTTCAGAACGTTGGACGGAAAATGCATTGCGCCCGGCGGCACGGTCTGGCACAACAGCGCCCCATTTTATTCGCATGAAAAAAGATACAAAAAAAGAACCGAAGAAAGCCACCGAAGCCCAGTTGCTGGATTTGTTGAAGCGCGTGCTGCCCAAGGTCACCCACGACCCCAAACTCACCGGACAAATTTACGACGCCATCAAGCTTGAACTCAAGGCGAACGCCCGCGTCGCGGCCTTTGAAAAATTCTGCACCGTGGTCGAGCTCCCCGACCTGGAAACCAAAAGCATCAACGAGGTCAAAGCCCAGCTCGCCGCCTCGTTTGGCGACGGCGACATCACCGTCCGCTCCAATCCCAAGGAAAAAAGTCTTACCGTGGAAGTGGCGTTGACCGATGGCTCGCAGTTCACTGGCGAGATCAAAGTGAATCCCAACGCAGGCGCACCCGAGAGTGACGAGCAGGAGATCACGTTGAAGTTCGTGCCGTTCCCGGTATGCATGGCTGGCGACAAGGAACTGGTCTGGCTGCTGGCCAAGCGCGAAAACATGACGCCAGACGAAGGCGGCATCGCGTTGTCCAAGATCGAGGAGGAATTCTGGGCGTCAAAGACCGGACAGAAATTAATTCGCGACCGCGTGGACCGCTGCTTCCCGGAATTCATCGCGCGCGCACCGGCGGGGATGTTCAACGAGCTGGGTTTGAAACGGCATTACAAGACGCCGGAAGCCGTCAAGACAACCCGCTCCTCACCGAAACGTTGAGCTAAATCCCCAGCCGCAGCACCACTTCCTGCGCGAGCAGTTCGTAGGCAGCCGAACCCGCACTGTACTTGTCGTAGTGAATGATCGGCTGGCCGAAGCTGGGTGCCTCCGCCAGTTTCGTGCTGCGCGGGATCATCGTCTCGAAGACGCGGTCGCCAAAATGTTCGCGCACTTCGCTGACGACCTGGTTCGCCAGCTTCGTGCGGCTGTCGAACATCGTCATCACTACGCCGAGCAGTTCGAGGCGCGGGTTCACGCCGCCTTCGCGAATCTGCGCCAGCAGCCGGTTGATCATGGAAACGCCTTCGAGCGAATAATACTCGCATTGCAATGGCACCAGCAGGCAGTCCGCCGCCGCGAAGGCGTTCATGGTCAGGATGCCGAGCGAAGGCGCGCAGTCCACGATCACCAAATCAAACCGTCCGGTGTCCAATACCGGCTGCAAGGCCACGGCCGCGCGTTGCAGGCAGTTTTCCGTGCGCGCCAGTTCAATGTCCGCGCCGCACAAATCCACTTCGCTCGGGATGATTTCGAGCCGGTCCCACGCGGTCTTCTGGACTTTTTCCAGCAACGCGCCTTCGCCCATCAACGGCCGGTAGGAACTCGCGCCCTCAATTTTTTCCAGACCCAGACCGCTGGTGGCGTTGGCCTGCGGATCGAGGTCGAAGAGCAGCACGCGCTTGCCGAGCGCGGCCGCGCAGGCGGCGAGGTTCACGGCGGTGGTGGTTTTTCCGACCCCGCCTTTTTGATTGGCAACGGCTACAACTTTGGTTGGCACGCAGGAGATGTAATGAAACCGCGCGGCACATTCAAGCCTGCGTCCCGGGAAACCAGTTTGGCCGTGAAGTTTTCTTTGCAAGCCGCCCGGGCATCGGGCAGAGTTCACGTCGAGTCAGGAATTAATTTATGATCGCAGCCATCACAGGTTTGATCGCCGGCTTGGTCCACGTCTGGTCCGGCCCGGATCATTTGGCGGCCATTGCGCCGCTGGCCGCGCGCCGGCCCGAGCGCGCGTGGATTCCCGGCGCGCGCTGGGGCTTCGGCCATTCGGCGGGCGTGGCGGTGATCGGGCTGCTGTCGCTGTGGTTGCGTGATCTCCTGCCGGTGGAACTGCTCTCGTCCTGGGGCGAGCGCATGGTGGGGGTGATGCTGCTTGGCATCGGCGTCTGGGGGTTGCGCAAGGCTTTCAAAAACAAAGTCCACGCGCACGAACACGCGCACGGCGGCGACCGGCACGTCCATGTCCATGTTCACTCGCATGGCCATTCGGAAAAAAAAGTGGTCGCGCATCAGCACACGCACGCCGCCTTTGGCATCGGCATTCTGCACGGGCTGGCGGGCAGCTCGCATTTTCTGGGCGTGCTGCCCATTCTGGCGTTCCCCACCAAGCTCGAAGCGGCGACCTATCTCGCGACGTTTGGTCTGGGCACGGTGATTTCCATGGCGACTTTTTCCTCGGTGATCGGCTGGGTGTCGGCGCGTTGCTCCATCGGCGGGGCGAAGGTTTATCGCGGCATGATGAGCTGCTGTTCCGTGGCGGCGATGGGGGTGGGGGTCTTCTGGTTGGTCACTAGCTTCCGGTAATTTTGTTAATCAGCGCGCCGCAATCAGTTCAACCTCCCTCAACGGTCGCAAGGCAATCAGGCTCGCGCGCAGCGCACGAAATCCCTTTTCACCCGCGCGCATTCGGAACGCCAGATTCGCGGCGAAGCGGTCATAGCCATAGCGACGAATCCTTACCGACTCGATCCGGTAACCCAGCACGGTGACGAGGTTGCCGAGGTTCTGCGCGTTCCAATCGTAGAGATGATGGTTCGGTTCGTCCGGCTGATACCGCGCGTAACGCCGCTCCCGTTCCCACGGCACATGCAGGATCAGTTTGCCGCCAGGTTTCAGCACGCGCGCGAGCTGTCGCAAGGCTTCGGCGGGTTCCAAAAAATGTTCCAAGGCATGATGGCAGATCGCCCTGTGCGCAGCGGCGTCCGGCACGGCGGTGATGTCCGCAACAAATTCAATGCCCAGCGCCCGCACCCGTTCCGCGAGAAACCCCGAAGTGTCGCAGCCAATCCGCCGGGCACAACGCAGCCGTCCGAGATTCCACCCGGCTCCTACTCCCAGTTCGAACACCACGTCGCCGGGGCGCACCAGCGGTTCAAATTCCCCCCCCCGCAACGTCATCAACCACGGCAGACACTCGGGCCGCAGCGCGCGTTTATCTTCGTGGTAAGCCTGGCCAGATGATCCCTGATAAAGTCTGGCCGCCGGATCGAGTTCGGATTTCATGCCGTTAAGTTTTGGAACGCGGCGGCAGGCTAGCAGCCGGTGGCGGGGGATTCAACCCGAACTCCGAAATGGAAACGGGCGGCGCACGAATTTTTCCAAACGATTCGGTTGCGGCACGGCGTCCCCAGTGCGGAACGCGGGGCGCGTTCCGCCACGCCCGGGGCGGGCGTGCTCCCCGGATATTTGGAATTTGATTTCAACCCGTTTGGTTTCAGCGTTGGGTTGGCTGCGGCCGCGCACCTGTTGAAAAACAAACCGCCGCCGGAAAATGCCGGCGGCGGTCTGGCAGAAAGTCGAAGGCGGGTTATTTAGGCCAAAGGTAGG
>JAYWBR010000513.1:0-8663 GCA_043781315.1 Verrucomicrobiota bacterium
GTAGTGATGGCGCATAAGGGAGAACCACCGCAATGTTGCAGGTTCAGACATCGAAATCCCCGCCAACATTCGCACACTCAAATCACCACCAAACCCAACAGAAACAAGGGTCATAACGTTTTCCGGCAACCACTAACTACAAAACTCCTCCTGCTTTGCTCGCCCCGCGACAGGTTTGTTGCGACTGGCCGCGCCCGGACCCGCCCCGCAGAATCCTGCCGGCAATGAATTTTATTTCGCCACGCGCTTCCGGCCTTCGGTGTTATCCGCAGCACATTGCGTTGGCCCTGGCAATTTTTGCGGCGTGTCCGTTCGCCCGCGCCCAATCCGCCCCCGACCATCGCGCGACGGATTCTGAAACAGCGATTGCCTGGCCGGGCGGCGTGATTCCCTACGACATTTCCCAGCTCACCGAACGTCAGCAAAAGCACGCGCGCAAGGCCATGCAACGCTGGCAGGACACCGGCGCCAACATCCGCTTCGTCCCGCGCACCAACGAACTCGAATACGTCAACTTCACCGGCCAGACCAACGCAGGCAACAACACCAGCTTTGTCGGTTTCAAAAAAGGAAATCATTCCGACCTCAACATCACGGCCTTCTGGTGGGGCGACGAGTGGATGGCCGTCCATGAACTCGGCCACATGCTCGGATTTTTTCACGAGCACGCCCGCTGGGATCGCGACCAGTTTATGACCATCCACTACGAGAACATCAAGCCGGGCCGGGCCCACGACTACGACTGGATTCCGCAGACCAACTGGCTCGTCCGCACCGCCGCCTACGATTTTCGCTCCATCATGCACTACCGCATCTGCTGGGCCTCGAAATGCGAAGCTGAATGTCGCGATGCCGACGGCACCAGCCCTTGCACCGTGATTGCGCCGGTGGAAAGAAAATACGACGGTGTCATCGGCCAGTGGGGCGACAACGGCATCAGCGCGACCGATGCCGAAAAAGTCCGGCTGGCTTACGGCGTGAAACCGGTGATGAAGGCCGGGGAATAATCGTCAGAGGAATAAAAAAATCTGAAAAGCCTGCATTTATTCCTCCGCCGTTAATTCCCCTGCCAATTCCGGTTTCGTGAAAACTTCAACTTCAAATTGAGTGCCCGCAACAAACCCGTTAAGCTCTCGCCAGCCAATTGCCATGATTTTCACTGACGCCAAACAACGCCATGCCGAACTCGTCGCCGAAATTCGCCGGCACGACCACGCCTATTATGTCGAGGGCCGGCAGCTCATCACCGACCGGGAATACGACGAGCTTTTCAAGCAGTTGCAGGAACTGGAAAAACAATTTCCGCCGCTGGTCACGCCGGATTCCCCCACGCAACGCGTCGGCGGCGCTCCCAGCGAAAAATTCGCCCGCGTCAAACACCTCATGCCGATGCTCTCGCTCGACAAGGTCGAGGCCAGCGATTCGCCGACGAAGGATGAAGTACCCGACCGCGACCAGCGCAACCGCGCGCAGGACGAAAACACTTTGGCCGAACTCCGCGCCTTCGACACCACCATCCGCAAACATTTGGGCCGCGACAAAATCCAGTACATCATCGAACCGAAAGTGGATGGCGTTTCGCTCAGTGTTCACTACCGCCACGGCAAGCTTGCCCTCGGCGTCACGCGCGGCGACGGCACGGAGGGCGATGACATCACCACGAATTTAAAAACCGTGCGCGGCATTCCGCTGGAACTGGTAGGGACGCGTTCCACCGCGTCCTCATCTTCAAAAATCACGGACGCTGTGGAACGCGTCCCTACCCTGCTTGAAGTGCGCGGCGAGGCTTACATTTCCATCAAAGATTTCGACGCGCTCAACGCCAGGCTCGCCGCCGCCGGTGAAAAAAGTTTTCCCAACGCCCGCAACGCCACCGCCGGCGCGCTCAAGCAACTTGACCCACGCCTCGTCGCACAGCGCCCGATTCGCGCCGTGTTCTACGCCGTCGGCGCGGTGGATGGCATTGAGTTCAATACGCATTCCGAAATGCTCGAAGCGCTCGCCAAGTTCAGCCTGCCCACGCAAAAACTCTGGTGGGTGTGCGACGGCATCGAGGAGGTTTTGAAAATTTACCGTGAGCAAATCGTGGCACATTACGACGAGGACAAAGACCTGCGCCGCCAGTTGCCTTACGAGATTGACGGCATTGTGCTCAAGGTCAACACGCTGGCGGATTGGGCGAAAATTCCCGGCCGCAGCCGCGCCCCAGGTTACGCCATCGTCCACAAACCCGTGCCGTGGATCACGCCCGCCGAGACTGTGCTGAAAGCCATCACCGTGCAGGTCGGACGCACCGGCGTGCTCACGCCCGTGGCCGAACTCGAACCCGTCTTCGTGCAAGGCTCGACCGTCGCGCGCGCCACACTGCATAACGAGGACGAGATCCGCCGCAAGGATATCCGCATCGGCGACACCGTGGTCATCCGCAAGGCCGGCATGGTGATCCCGGAAATTTTCGAGGTGGTGAAAACCAAACGTCCGGAAGGCGCGCTGGAATTTGATCTCTTCAAACACGTCGGCGGCAAATGCCCCGCGTGCGGCGGGCCGATTGCGAAGGATAAGCTGGGTAGTGGCACGGGCGTCCCGCCCGTGAGTTCCGGTTCGCACGGGCAGGATGCCCGTGCCACTACCGAAGAAGTCGCGTGGCGCTGCCAGAACATCGCGGGCTGTCCGGCGCAGCTCACTCGGCGCGTCGAGTATTTCGCCGCGCGCAAGGCACTCGATCTCGAATCACTCGGCGGCATCGTCGCCGAGAAGCTCGTGGAACGCGGCCTCGTCAAGGAACCGCTCGACCTGTTCGATTTGAAACTCGAAGCGCTCGGCAAACTGAACCTCGGCACGGACGACGAGCCGCGCGTGTTCGGTGAAAAGAACGCCACGAAAATTCTCGACGCGCTCCAACGCGCCAAAACCGCGCCGCTGGCCCGCTGGATTCACGCGCTGGCGATTGCCGACGTGGGCGAAGCGACGGCCAAGCAGCTCGCCACCACGCACAAATCGCTGGAGGCACTCGCCGATTCCGAAGTCCTGCGCGACATCCGCGACCTCGGCGCGACGGAAAGTGAGCGTGCAGAAATCAGTCCACGCTCGCGCAAGAATCCGCCGAAAGACGAAGCCGATAAAGCGCGCCGCGAACAGCGCGACGCCGAACTCAAAGCAGAGATTGCCGCGATTGAATCACGGCTCGACGCGGGCGGATTAAAAGCCAGGCTGATGGAAGTCGGCCCGGTGGCGGCGACGAGCGTGCTGGATTTCTTCACATCACCAGCGGGCAAAAAGATTTTGAAGCGCATGGGCGAGCTGGGCATCACGCCGGAGCGCGGAGCATCGCTCCGCGCGGACCGCGGCGACGCAACTGGCCGAGCGATGCTCGGCGCTCCATTCGCTGGCAAAACTTTTGTGCTGACCGGCACGCTGCCGACGCTGACGCGCGAGGAAGCGACGGCGAAAATCGAAGCCCTCGGCGGACGGGTGAGCGGGAGTGTGAGCAAGAAGACGGATTTTGTGCTGGCCGGAGCCGAGGCCGGTTCCAAGCTCACCAAGGCGCAGGAGTTGGGTGTGAAAATTTTGGACGAGGCAGGGTTTCTGGCCATGCTCTAACCAACCTCGTAGGAGACGAGGTAACGAGGCTCAAACTAAAAGAAATTCAGAGACTCCTCACGTCGTCTCCTACGGTTTTGAAAACGCGTCCGCCGCACCGTCGCTGCTACGGTTGATCCCGCGCGACGCCGGACACAGCCGCGCGCCGGGATTTAATTCCTCGCCGCCGATCAATCCGCGTACCCGGTCGGATGCTTCACATGCCACGCCCAGGCGGTGGCGACGATGTCTTCGAGTTTCGGAAATTGCGGCTTCCAGCCCAGTACGTTGATCGCCTTGTCGGCGGCGGCGACGAGCCGCGGCGGATCACCGGCCCGGCGCGGTTTTTCGATGGCCTTGATTTTTTTACCCGTCACCTTTTCGCACGTTTCGATGACCTGCCGGACAGAGTAGCCGTCGCCGTTGCCCAGATTGTAGAAGCCGCTCTTGCCCGGAGTTAAGCCCAGCATGTGCGCCTGCGCCAGATCGCGGATGTGGATGTAGTCACGGATGCAGGTGCCGTCGGGCGTGGGATAATCCGTGCCGTAAATCTCGCACTGCTTCTTCTGCCCGAGCGCGACTTGCAGCACGTTCGGGATGATGTGCGTCTCGATGCGGTGATGTTCGCCGAATTTTTCGCTCGCGCCGGCGGCGTTGAAATAACGGAAGGCGATGAAGTCCAGCTTGTGAATCTCGTGATACCACGTCAGGACTTTCTCGAACATCAGCTTGGATTCGCCGTAGGGATTGATCGGGCGCTGCGGCAGGTCTTCGGTCATCGGCACGCGATCCGGCGGGCCGTAGGTGGCGCAGGTGGAACTGAAGACGAATTTCTTCACGCCACATTCCACGGCGGCGTCGGCGAGCTTGAGCGCATTGACGAGGTTGTTGTGGAAATATTTTTTCGGGTTGGTCATGGATTCGCCAACGAGCGCGCTCGCGGCGAAATGCAAAATGGCGTCGGGCTTCGCGAACTTGACGGCTTCCAGAATGTCGTCGCCCTGCTCCGGTTTGGCGAAAATAAATTTGGCGCGGCCATCCACCGCCGAGCGGTGGCCCTCGGTGAGGTTGTCATAAACCGTGACGGTGTGGCCGGCGTTGAGGAGCTCTTCCGTGCAGACGGAACCGATGTAGCCCGCGCCGCCCGTGACAAAAACATTCATGCCAGAGGATGGGCTGACGCGGCGGAAAAGTTCAATGAAAAAGCCGGAAGCCGGGCGGGTCAAACCGCTTCAGGCGACGGTGCGGCGTGGATTTTCTCGCGGGCGCGTTGGAGGGTGGCTTGCAGGCGCGCGCGGGTGCAGGGCTTGAGCAGATAGTCGAGCGCGTGCGCGTCGGCGGCCTGCTGGGCGAACTGGTCGTTGGCGGTGATGATGATGAACAGCGGCATCCGCGCCGCGCCGATTTCAGAGACGACCCCGAAACCGTCCAGTTCCGGCATTTGCACATCCATGAAGACTAGGTCGGGCTGAAGCTCGTTGATGGAGTCCACGGCTTCGCGGCCATTGGCGGGCGTGCCGACGATTTCAATGTCCGCTTCGCTGCGCAGCATCCGGCGCAGCACTTCGCGCTGGATCAACTGGTCGTCCACGATCAGCGTGCGGATTTTTCGCGGCGCGGC
This sequence comes from Verrucomicrobiota bacterium, assembly GCA_043781315.1. Lineage (GTDB taxonomy): Bacteria > Verrucomicrobiota > Verrucomicrobiia > Limisphaerales > CAIQOK01 > CAIQOK01. The sequence goes on from JAYWBR010000513.1 coordinate 5,201, forward strand.
TCCGGCGTTGGCGGTGGTTGTCATGGTTCCGAACTGGGTTTGGTTCGCCGCCATCATCGCTGACGGCTGGAATTCCGACAACGCGCGCCATTACGGATTCGCCTAGGAAAATTACGGACAACCGCCCGTCACACCGGCTCTTGCTGCGTCAGGCAATGCAGCGAACCAAAACCGAGCACCAGATCCACGGCGTGAATGCCCACGACCGGACGATCCCGGAACAACTCGCCGAGAATGCCCAGCGCCACGCGGTCGTTCGGATCGTTGAAGGTCGGCACGATGACGCAGGCGTTGCCGATGTAAAAATTCGCGTAGCTCGCGGGCAGCCGCCAGTCGCCGTAAAAAACCGGCGCGGGCATGGGCAGTGCAATCACCTCGGGCTTGGAGCCGTTCTCCAGGCGGAAGTCCTGCACGCGCTCCCAGTTTTCGGCGAGCGGCTTGTAATTGATGTCGCGCTTGCTCGGCTCCTCGATCAACACGAGGGTCTTCGCATCGGTGAAGCGGCAGATGTCGTCAATGTGACCGTGCGTGTCGTCGCCGACCGGGCCGTTGAGCAGCCAGAGAATGTTTTTTACGCCGAGATATTTTTTGAACTGCGCGTCATATTCCGCCCGGGTCATGCCGGGATTGCGGATTTGAATTTTCGGATGGAGATAACATTCCTCTGTCGTGAGCAACGTGCCGCGCCCGTTCACCTCGATGCCACCGCCTTCGATGGTGAACCGCTTGCCGTTGAACTGCGCGTCAAACAAAGGTCGTTTCAAAACCTTCGCCGCCGTTTCAGGAACGCGCGTGTCCTTCTGCCAGTCGTTGTATTTCGCCCACGCATTGAAATGGAAATGCACAATGGCCGTCTCAGTTTTCCGCTTTCCGCTTTCCGCTTTCCGCTTTACATGGATCGGCCCGCTGTCGCGTGTCCAGCCACGATTCGTCGGGTGAACGACGAACTCGACCTGTTTCAAATCGCAGCCCGCGCGCTTCAAGTAGCTGCCGGCAAACTTCGCTTCGGCCTTGGAGCGCACCAGCAGCCGCACGATTTCGCCGGCGGAAATTTTGCGGACCATTTCGCCATAGACCCAGCGGATGGTGTCAATCTTGTCCGGCCAGTCGGTTTCATTGTGCGGCCAGCCGAGCCAGGTGGCGGCGTGTTTCTCCCATTCGGCGGGCATGGTGTAGCCAAGTTCGGCGGGCGAATTGATTTTGGTGTTGATCAGCGACGACATAAAATTCGGGCGCAAGATAGAAGCTTCCCGTTGCTGGTTCAATCTACTTCCAGAAATTGTCTCCCGCGCGCGCGGCTGGTGGAGGGAGCGCTGGCTTGCAACCGGCTTTGCGGCGAAGCACTGCGGTTCACGTCCATTTTCAGAATAGTTCGATCCGCCTCAAACCAGGCTCTAAGCCGGTCGCCGACCGGCGCTCCGACCGGCGCTCCGTTAACGGCTCACCGCTTTTAATCACAACCGGTTTCGCGGTTCAGGACGGAATATTGGCTTGTCCCGGCGGGCTGGATGTGGGACAAAGGGTTCAGCCCGTAAGCAATTTACCAACGAACCTGCCCAGCGTTTCACTAAACCAAAGGATTGATGAACTTCAATTACACCCTTCAAACGAGCCTTGCCCTGGTGGTGGTGATGTCGGCACCGGGTCTCCTGCACGCGGCGGCGCCGGTGGTTTCCAATGTGCGCTCGGCGCAGCGGGCGGGGACGCAACTGGTGGATGTGGATTACGACCTGGCGGATGCGGACAGCGCCACGCTCACGGTTTCCATGGCCGTGTCCACCAATGGCGGGGCGAGCTACACATAGCCAGCCACGAGTTTTACGGGCGCGCTCGGAGCAGGGGTGACACCGGGGAGCAACAAACGGATTACCTGGAACGCCGGAACGGACTGGCCGAACAAGTTCTCCGCCAATGTGCGCTTTCGTGTCACCGCTTCGGATGGCACATCAGCTAAGTATGCGGATTCGATAATCGCGGCGGTGGACACGCGCACGGCTCAGATCGGGACGCTCACAGGTGTTGTGCAGAGCAGTGGCACGCCGATCCCCAATGCCCAAGTAAGAATTGATGGAACCGGATTCACCACAAACACAGGCGTCAATGGTGTGTTCACAATTAGCAATGTGCCGGTGGGTTCCGGTTACTTGCTCAAGGTCTCCGTCGCCGGATTCGCGGGCAAGTCCGTGCCGGGTATCAATGTTCCAGTTGGGACAAAGGACTTGGGCATCATCCAGCTTTCACCCTTGAGCGGGCCGTTCCGCCTCATCCCACTGCAACCGGATGTGAACCCAACAATGACGCGGATTGAAGAGGGTGGCGTGGGGTATCGCTATTACCGGGTGGTCACGGCGGACGGGAAGTTGCCTGCTGGTGGCGTGGCAGTATCGCTGCGCATCGCGGGGGGCAGCACCATTTCCCAGGCGGGGGACACTTCAAGCACCTGGGCGGGCAACACGGCCGGCGTATCAGACGGTGATGGAATCGTGCGGCTGCGGATTCCCGCTTCAGCGTTGGGCGCGGCATCCACCGTGAACAATCTGGAAGTGTTGGAATCAGGAATCGTCAAAGCGACTTTCCAGGCCACGATGTCGTCCCGGCAGTATTACCAAGTTTGGAAACAGAAGGTTGGAGGTGGTGTTAATGGAAAGCTTTCCGTTTTCAAACTAGGCGGTGCGGCTTTCGTGGAGACCGAGGTCAGGGATCAGTATGGAAAAAATCTTATATTAAATGAGTCGGTTCAGGCCAAATGGGAATCGGAAGGCCGGGCGGGTTTGGAGTTCTCCACACCCGGGCTAAAACTTGGCAGCCTCAAGGACGGAGCCGGCGTGGGTGCCGGTGGCTATCTGGGGGTTGATCTGGCGAGCAAACATCTTTTCCCAGCAAACACTAGCGACGAAATATTCAATCTATACAAAATTATTGTTGCCCTGGGTGGACCGATGGTTGAGTCAGATGGTCTGGCACATTCCCTGAATGATTCCCTGACAACACTCTATGGGCAAAACCTGCTGAAAGCGACTTTGAACGGGACGGCAGGGCAGATACATCTTGGTGTGTATGCCAACGCGGAAGCGTTGCTTGAGGCCGGAACTTCGGGGAACTTCAACTTGAAGGCTGGCGGGGAGTTCGATGGTCACTTGGGAGGATTTTTGGGATTCGAGAAATCAATCATTCCAAACGAGAGCGCTGTGGTTCTTGGTTTGGAAACCGAAGTGTCCGGCAGCGTCGGGGCGATGGCCGGATACATGAAATACAACAATTCAAAACTGCGCGGATTGGGTTTGAATTTTTCCGGGACAGCCAGCCAGACCATCACGGCCAAAGCCTGGACTCCGAACACTGGCACGGCTCTTTCCCGCGTGGAGGTGGAGTTTTCAAGTACATTACAGGGCGGAATTGATCTGAGTTTGATTGGTTGGAAAGGAGTGGCCGGAAATCTCGACCCAAGCATCCAGGTGGAGAC
>JAYWBR010000514.1:0-2829 GCA_043781315.1 Verrucomicrobiota bacterium
CAAGGATCAGAAAAAGGAACTCGCCCCCCAGCTCGCCGAGAAAACCGGCAGCCACCTCGTCACCCGCGTCGGCAACGTGGTCGTGCTCTACCGTCCCAAGCCGCCCGTGAAAACCAATCCGGAAACGGATTAAGCGTCCGGTGCTGAGGCAGCTTCCGGCTCAGTGACCATGCGCCGCGCCGACGGCGTGCTGCCAGGCATGAAGCATGTGTTCGATGATTTTGTCCACGCCCACGCCGTGCTTCACCTGGGCAAAAATAAACGGCCCGCTGCCGCGCATTTTTTTTGAGTCGCGCTCCATCACCTTCAAATCCGCGCCGACACCGTCCGCCAGGTCCGTCTTGTTGATGACGAGCAAATCGCTCTGCGTGATGCCCGGCCCGCCCTTGCGCGGAATCTTGTCGCCGCCGCAAACGTCAATCACCTGGATCGTGTAGTCCGCCAGCTCGCGGCTGAAGCACGCCGCCAGATTGTCCCCGCCGGATTCGATGAACAAAATCTGCGGCTGAAATTTCCGATGCAATTCTTCGAGCGCGAGCAAATTTGAAGAAATATCCTCGCGGATCGCCGCGTGCGGACAGCCGCCGGTCTCCACCGCGCGGATGCGTTCGGCGGGCAGCGCGCCGTGCTTCGTCAGAAACTCCCCGTCTTCCCTGGCGAAAATGTCATTCGTCACGGCGGCGATGTTCATCCGCTCGCGCAGCTTCAGGCAAAGCTGCAACAGCAACGCCGTCTTGCCGCTGCCCACCGGCCCGCCGCTGCCCACCGTGAACGCGCGCTGTTTGAAATCCCGATCCAGCGGCAGATCGCGGTCATCAAAATGTCCGGGCGTGTCGGCCTGTTCGTGCGTGTGACCGTTGCCGCCGTGCGAATGGAAGTGAAGTAACAGTCTCATAAATCAACTTTGGAACAGCCGCGAGTAAAGCCGATCTTGCGCGCCCTGCCAGACGTCCAGCAGCGGCGACGTTTGTGCGAGGTCGTCGAGCGTCAGCGCTTCGCAGCGCGCGAGCACTTCCTCCGCCTTCACCGCCAGCCGCTGCTGCAACATCTGCGCCTCCATCGGCCCGGTGATGTTCAGCCGCACCGCCGCCGCGAGCACGCTGCGAAGTTGGTTGAAGAAAAACATCCGCCCCGTGGTCTCGCGGGAAATTTCCAATCGTCGCAAGCAAGCGCCGAACACCGGCGCGAAGTGCGCGAATGGAGCGCGGCCTTCAGGCCGCTTCAACTCATCTTTGCCGTTGCACGTTGAAGCGGCGTGAACGCTGCGCTCCGGGAAAATTTTCTCCACCGCCGTGAGAAACGCCCGGCCTTGCGCGCGGCTGGCGCGGTTCGCAACGTGGTTGGTCGTGAAGACATCGCACAGTTCGTCGAACTCGCCGAGTTTTTCCGGCGCAGCAAACGCCGCCGTCACGAACGGCAGCGCCGCGTGCCCGAGCTGATGCAGGCCCGCCTCGACAAACGAAATGAGTTCCGTGCGGTTGCGGACTTCGCCGTGCTGCCATGCCGCTTCGAGTCCAAGCGAATGGGCAAAGCCGCCGGTGGGAAACGCGGAGTCCATCAATTGCCAGACGAGGAAATCGTGCCTTCGACGAAAGTGGATTCGTTCAACGTGTCCGTGTGAATCGTGACTTGAATGTCGTGTTTGTCCGCCATGGTCAGGCAGCAATCAATCGCGGCGGGCGTGGTGCCCCAGTCTTCGTGAAGTTTCAGGCCGATGGCACCAGCGGCGATTTGCTCAGGCAAACCGGCAGGCATCGCGGTGTTGCCCTTGCCGGTGAAACCGAAGTTGAGCGGCAGCGAATCCGCCGCCTGCAACATCGCCTTGAAATAAAACGGTGCGGGCGTGCAGGTCGTGGCGCAAGTGCCGACCGCCGGGCCGGTGCCGCCGCCAACCATCGTGGTGAGTCCCGCCGCAATGGCTTCGTGCGCTTGTTGCGGACAGATGAAATGAATGTGCGTGTCGAGCCCGCCCGCCGTGATGATGAGGCCTGCCCATGAGGGCGCCGCCGAAACAGATGGTTTTGGTGATGGGTTTAAGACGCGAGTTTTTTCTTCATAGTTGTTTGGTTACTCCGATTGTTGGTTTGCACCGAAGCGACTCCCGGTTAATGCAATTACGGAACCATCGCCCGATGACGGATTCGCATGAGCCACCATCATGCCACCGACCCGGGCACCAGTCGGCCATTCTTTCATGGTGGCGATGCGCAAAATTCATGGGGCGCATCAACTGCCAGCCGGCTGCGACCGAAATCATTTTCAAAGATGGTCAAAATTCGATTGGATTATGGCCGGAACTGCGGCAGCGGGCCGGGGCGACCGATCCGGCGGGCGTTCGCAGAAATAAAAAAAGCGAAAGCGCTGTCACTCCTTCAACACCCAGCCAAAAAAATGCACGGGGAAAACCGGGTGTGATTAAAGTCGGGTGAGGCGAAAGGTGAAAGCCGTTCATACAAAGGGAAAGCGTGGTAGGGCGCGTCGCTCCGCGCGCGCCGCCGCCACGCAGTCCGTTGCCCGGCGCGCGCGGAGCGACGTGCCCTACCTGGGATGTTGCCTCACCAACTTTTAATCACACCCGAACCCCTGCCGCGTGTGCGGATGAGCTTGCCCTTGCCGCGCCAGCGGGCATAATAAGCGGCACTGGAACGTGGTGGATAAGTTTTGAATGCGGGGACTTTCTCAGGGCGGCACGAAAAAACATCTGCCACTTCCACGATGCCCACGGCATCAAGCCGGTCAGCGCCTGTAGCTCAGTTGGATAGAGCATCCGCCTTCTAAGCGGACGGTCGTGCGTTCGAATCGCGCCAGGCGCGCCAGCTTCATTTGCAT
>JAYWBR010000515.1:0-8660 GCA_043781315.1 Verrucomicrobiota bacterium
GCCTGCCGACCGTCGCCGTACACAATTCCATTCGCGAATAACGCGATGGGCGTGGCCCCGCCATCCACGGAAAAATATTTATCACGATTGTCCGCCGTGTAATCCGTAACGCCTGCGCCAGCAGTCAGGCTCAAACTTGAATAGCGAAAGAGGTCGAGCAGATCGGAGCTGAAGGTGTTGCCGGCATACGCGCCCTTCAACGTGTCAATGTCATCCACCCCGCTGACGAAGCCGAGCGCGTGCCCCAGCTCGTGCGCCGCCGCGCCAATGAAATCAATCTGCCCCGCCCCGATGGTGGCGCCGTGGTTGAAATCAAAACTGAAATCCGAACTGAACCGGATGAGCGCATCCAGCGCACTGCCGGGGCTGACCAGCCCGAGCACTTTGGCATTGGCCGTGGTGAGACCGACGCGATCCATCGTGTCCACGTACGGGGTAGCGCTGTTGGCCCCGTTGGGATTGTTGCTCGTGTGGTTGATGATGCGGTTGTAGCTTGCGCCGGACGGAAGGGCGGCGTACGAGGAATTGTCATCCGCCGAGACGCGGTGCGTGCCGAGCGCCTGGGTGACGGTTGCGTAGCTGGGTTCGACGTAGGCGCTGCCCGCCTCGCCGATGATCCCTGCGCCCAACGGACTGAAGCCGACCTGGACATTGACGGTGATGTTGTCCGCCAGCCGCGCCGACCAGAGATTCGCCGCCGCCGTGAAACCGTCAATGGCGAACTGCGGCGTGCCAGCTTCGGGAATCAGGTTGAAGGTGACGTTGGCGCGTGCGGTGAGAACCGTGAAAACAATGAACCCACCGAGGTTTTTGGAGAGAGCTTTTAATTTCATGCAGCGACAACAGTTTATCGGCAGGAATCTCCCTCACCTGATCAGCTCGCGCAATCAGTAACATTCCGCCCGCATCTCCGTGAAAATACCGGAACCGAGGATCGCGCGGCGGCTACTTCACCGGCGAATAATCCGTGGCGGCCATAAAAACGGACTCGACCTTTTCGGTAAGCTTGCCGTTCGCCTCGGACTCGGTGCGCGCTTTTTTCCAATCCGGGTCATTGCTGAAATCCTTCCACGATTGCCGCGCCGCTTCACGGCTCTGGTGGGCCAGCAGGTAAACCAGCTTGGTCTCCGCGCCTTGCTCCTTATCCGTGGGCATCCAGAAGCCGACGATCTCCATGCCGTGCTTTTTGAACAGCGCGCAGGTGTGGTCGCGGAAGCGCGCGTTCAACGCCTCCAGCTTGCCCGGCGCGGCGTAGTAAGTGCGCAGCTCGAAGCAGCGCGAGTCTTTGGCGATGGAAGCGCTGACCGGCAGCGTGTTGGTCTCCGCCGCCAGACTGCTGAGGGCGAGGGCGACGGAGGCAAAGGTGGCGAGTAATAATTTCATTGGTTGCGAGTTCATATTGTTGGAGTTTGCTGGGGAGAAAGATTTCAGGACGAACACTCCAAAGCAAGCCCAGCACGCGGCGGCCGCCCAAGAATCCGCGGCGGTTACTTCCCGATGCAAAACTGGCTGAAGATCAGATCCAGCAAATCCTCGGTCGTGGTCTTGCCGACAATTTCCCCGACGGCGTTGACCGCGATGCGCAGATCCATCGCGGCGAGTTCGAGCGTCTCCCCTGCCCTGAGCGCGCCGAGGGTGAGTTGCGTGGCGGCCAGCGCGCGGTTGAGCGCGTCCTGATGCCGCGAATTGATCATCACTTGGAGCATCTCGTTCTGAATTTCGCCCGCCCAGACCAGCTCCTTGATCGCGTCTTTCAACGCTTCGAGACCGGCACCGGTGAGGCAGCAAACGTCCACGCTTGAAACGTGATTCGTGAAACGTGAATCCGCCGGCAGTGCCAGTTTCACCGGCAGGTCGGTTTTGTTGCGGACCAAGATGCGCTTCTTGTCAGCAAACTCGGTCAGGTAATTTTCATCGGCCTCGGTCAGCGGCTCGCTCGCGTCGAGCACATGCAAAATCAATTCGGCCTTCGCCAGCGTCGCGCGGCTGCGGCGGATGCCTTCCACCTCGATCTCGTCCCGGCCCTCGCGCAAACCCGCCGTGTCAATGAACACCACCGGCAGACCACGGATGTTGGCCGTTTCTTCAATCGTGTCGCGCGTGGTTCCTGCAATCGGCGAGACGATGGCGCGGTCATGGCCCAGCAGTTGGTTGAGCAAACTGGACTTGCCCGCGTTGGGCCGGCCAATGATCGCCGCGCGGATGCCGCGCCGGAGAATCTGCCCCTCGTCCGCCGTGCGCAGCAGCTCGGCCATGAACGCCGCGCCGCCTTCCAACCGCGTCAACAATTGCGTCTGCGTTTCCTGCGGGATGTCCTCGTCGGGAAAATCCAGATACGCCTCGACGTGCGCCAGTGTCTTGAGCAGATCGTCCCGGAGCTGGTTGATGCGCTGGGATAATTTTCCGGCGAGCTGCTCGTTGGCCGCGCGCAGGGCGAGATCGGTTCGCGAATGAATGATGTCCACGACGGCCTCGGCTTGCGCGAGATCAATGCGACCGTTGAGAAAAGCGCGCCGCGTAAACTCCCCCGGTTCGGCGAGCCGCGCGCCGCCGGCCAGCACAGTGTCCAAAACCAGCTTGGAAGGCAGCACGCCGCCGTGGCAGGTGATTTCAACCACGTCTTCGCGCGTGAACGTTCGCGGCGCACGCATCACCGCGACCAGCACCTCGTCAATGGTTTTGCCGTCGCGCGTCACCTTGCCGAAATGAATCGTGTGCGTCGGCGCGGCGGAAGGTTTGAGGGAATTTTTTCCGACCGGCGTGAACGCCCTGTCCGCAATCATCAATGCCTGCGGGCCGGAAATACGGATGACCGCCAGCCCGCCTTCGCCGAGCGGCGTGGCGATGGCGGCAATGGTGTCGTCAAACATGGCAGAAAATCAGACCGTTCGGCCTTTGAAATTTAGTCGCCCACGCAGCCGCCCCGGGCGATCTGAGCGTGCTTTCCCTCCAGCCACAGCCGCGCTTTCTCGTAGCTTTTTTTGTGGAGATAGTGGAGCAACTGCGGCGCGGTGTCAGCGGGCAGACCGTGGGTGAGTTCATCCAGCCGTGCAAACAAAGGCAGCAGGCTGGGCTTGGGATTCGCCGCCGGCATCGCCTTCACGACGGCGTCCAGTTCGTTCAGCGACTGCAAAATGGATTGTTCCTGCGCGGTCATGTCAGTGGATATAATTGGCGATGAAGGCGTCCAGCTTGCCGAACTTGCCCAGCAGAAACCAGGAGGTCGTGAAGCACATCAGCCCGGTGATCATCAACAGAAACAGCGAAGTCATCAGATACAAGCCGAGCGCGTGCGGCGGATCGGGCCGCAGGATCAGGGGAATGCCGCTGTAGAGGACGGAAATGGAAAGCAGGATGCCGACGATCCAGGTCAGCCACGGGAAAATCTGCGGAAAGGCGTCCAGCAGCCGCAGCAAAAAATACGGGCTGAGTCCGTACGCCGCGACGGTGAAGGTTTGAGAAAAGGTATGACGCCCGTGAAAAGTTCCGCCGAGCGATTTGATCAGCCGGGCGACGATGAACACCAGCGCCAGCGCGAGCAGGAACTGGACGGCTTCATAGGCCGTGGCGTACGTCACGGAATACGGCTTGATTTTGGCGATCTCGCCGTGCGGCTTGCCCCAATGCACCATGCCGTAGCCTTCCACCGCATGAACCAAGAGCAGCATCGGCATGACGTAGGTCGTCAGCACCGCGACCCAATGGCGCGGGGTCTGGGCAATGCGCAACCAGGTGGGTTGCGCACTGAAAATCAAGAGCAAGGCTTTGATCATGTCGGAGAATTCATAACCGGCCGCGTCCGGGCAGACAATCTAATTACGCAGCGGGCCGCGCGGCTGGCAAAAACCTGCATCATTCCGTTTGACACGGAACGGTGGTTCCATGCCATAATTCAACCCGGTTCGTTGCCAGCGTAGCTCAGTTGGTTAGAGCGTGGGACTCATAAGCCCGAGGTCGGCGGTTCGATTCCGCCCGCTGGCACCATCACCCGTTATTTCCAGCCCCCGCATGTTTGTGCGGTTCACAACTCCCCCCTCGTCGGGCAATCTTTGCGGGCTTGATGAGTCTCGATAAGAATAAGAATTTGCACGCTGCGATGCCTTTTGGTTCGGAATGCGGCGTGGAACCGATTGGTCACATCCGCGAGTTCGCCCATTGTCTTTCAAAACACGCCACGGAATGTCCTTTTGCCACTCCGTTTGGGTTCACCCATTTGTGTCGTCACCCGGGCTGGCCAGAGTTGGCCGACTCGGACCAGAATACGGCTGAGTAAATCTCCTCCCTGTCGGCAACCTTAGGCGGTCAAGGATTCCCGGAAACTAAAAACTTCCTTCGACCGCAGCGCGTTAATCCAACAGCGCCTCGGCATGTTTCCGCGCCGCGTCGGTCTGGCCACCCAACATGCGCGTCAGTTCCTTCACGCGCTCTTTTTTGTCGAGCAACCGGATTTCCGAAACCGTCCGCCCGTCCTTCACCGACTTGGTCACGACGTAATGCGCCGTGGCCGCTGCCGCCACCTGCGGCAGATGCGAGATGCACAACACCTGGCGCTTCGCCGCGATGGTCTTCATCTTTTCGCCCACCGCATTGGCCGTTTCGCCGCCGACGTTCGCGTCCACCTCGTCAAAGACCAGCACCGGAATTTCGTCCTCCGCCGCGAGCACGGTTTTCAACGCCAACATCACGCGCGCCAGTTCGCCGGACGACGCGATGGCGCGCAGCGGCTTGGCCGGCTCGCCGGGGTTGGGCGCGAACTGGAATTCGACTGCGTCCAGGCCCGTGGCGGACGGCTGGGTGCTGATGGACAGCGTTACTTCAAATTTGCTCTGCTGGAAGCCGAGGTCTTCAAGCTGGCGGCTGACGGCTTTGCTAAGTTGTGGAATGACCTTCTTACGTTTCCCGGAAAGCTCCCAGCCCGCGCGGGAAATTTCAGCGTCCAGCTTCGCCAGCGCCGCGTTCAACCGCGCCAGAACCTCGTCGCGCTGTTCGAGGTTCTGCAATTTTTCCTTTGCCGCCGCACCGAACGCGATGACTTCGGCGAGGGTTCCGCCAAACTTGCGTTTCAGCGAGTGGATCAGATTGAGCCGCTCCTCCAGTTCCTGCAGGCGTTCGGGATTCAAATCCACCTTGTCCACGTAGCGGGAAAGTTCCATCTGCAACTCCCGCAACGAACTCACCGCCGACTCGTGCAAATTCAAAACCCCCGCCGCCCCGGCATCCACGCGCTGCAACTCGTGCAACGAACGACCCACCACGCCGGCTTGCGTGAGCAGGGAGTTTTCGTTTTCGGACAACGCATCCAGCGCGGCCTGGCCAAGCTGCAACAACTTCGCGGCGTTGCTGGCGCGCTGGTATTCCTGCGTGATTCGTTCCTCTTCGTCGGGTTGAAATTTTGCCGTGGTGATTTCGGCGACTTGAAACCGCAGCAGATCAAGCTGCTGCGCGTAGGTTTTTTCATCCACGATGAGCGCGGACTTTTCCTCCACCAAACCCGCGCGCTGCCGCACCAGTGCGCCAAATCCGTCGCGCTCTTTTTGCAAGCCGCCGAACGCATCCAGAATCGCGAGCTGACTGGGCGCGTGCAAAAGTGACTGATGCTCGTGCGGGCCGTGGATGTCCACGAGCCATTCGCCGATGGTCGCCAGCGCGGCGAGCGTGGTCGGCGAGCCGTTCACGAACTGGCGGTTGGCCCCGGCGCTGGTGAAGGTGCGTTTGAGGACGAGCTGGTTTTCCTCGCACGGTTCCAGGCCGCTTTCGTCGAGGAATTTTCCCAACGGCGCTTTCAACTTGGCCACGTTGAAAACCGCCTCGACCGAGCAACTGTCGCTGCCGCTGCGGATCAGCGTGCGGTCGGCGCGTTCGCCCAGCACGAGGTTTAGCGCGCCGATGACGATGGATTTGCCCGCGCCGGTTTCGCCGGTGAGCACGTTGCAGCCGGGCTGAAGTTCCAGCGTCAGATCCGCCACGATGGCGAGGTTTTTAATGCGTAACGTGGTCAACATGGTTAGAGTCGTCGCGTCATTTGAGCGGATAAGCCCCCGTTCGGCAAAAGAATTTTCAGACCGGGCGACAACGTAAATTTTTTCGGATTCGCGATTACTGATTTAACATGGCATTGAGTTTTATTTTTCTCGGCTCCGGCACCTCGCAAGGCGTGCCCATCATCGGCATGGATCATCCGCCGGCTTTTCTGGCCAATCCCAAAAACCACCGCACGCGCCCTTCCATTTATATCACCACGGAGAAAACCAAACTCGTCGTGGACACCACGCCGGAGTTCCGCCTTCAATGCCTGCGCGAAAATCTGCGCTGGCTGGATGCCGTGATCTTCACACACTCGCACGCCGACCACATCATGGGCCTCGATGATTGCCGCCGCTTCTGCGATCTGCGCGGTGACAAGGCGCTGCCGGTCTATGCCAATGCCGCGACGATGGCCGACTTGCGCCGCGTCTTCGCCTACGCGTTTCACAACGGCCCGTGGCCCAGGGGTTATTTCATTCCCGAACAACACGTCGTGGACGGCCCGTTTCAAATCGGCGATCTGGAAATCACGCCGCTCACGCTCCCGCACGGCCGGACGAACACCAACGGCTACCTCTTCGTGCAGCACGGAAAAAAACTCCTCGCCTACCTGAGCGATTGCAAAGAAGTGCCGCCTGACGCCGTCGAAAAAATCCGGGGCGTGAACGTCGCCGTGCTGGACGCCCTCCGCCGCACGCCGCATCCGACGCACATGTGTCTGGATGAAGCCTTAACCGCCGCCCGCCGCATCGGCGCGGAGCGGACCTACTTCACGCATCTGACGCACGATTATGACCACGACATTGCCCAAGCCGAGTTGCCGCCGGGTGTGATTTTTGCCTACGACGGATTGAAGGTGGACTGTGGGGAGTGATGCGTGAAACGTGATGAAAATCAACCCGCACCCATTTTTCTTTTCACGCATCATGTTTCACGATTCACGACCTCCTTTAATGAAACCATTGCGAATCATTCTCACCCTTCTCCTGGCAGGTTATTCTCTCCGCGCCGCCAATCCGGGCGACGAAGTGGTCGTGGTGTTCAACTCCCGCGTTCCCGAATCCAAAAGTATTGCCCAGCATTACGCCGCGCTGCGGCAGGTTCCCACGAACCAGATTTTCGGCTTCGATCTCAGCGCCGGCATTGAAATGTCCCGGCGCGAGTTCACCGACAAATTGCAGCAACCGCTCGCCAGTCTGCTGGAAAAGAAACAACTGTGGCACATCGGTTCGACCATGATTCCCGCCACCGGCACCACCCGCGCCCATCTCCAATGGGTCGTGAAAAACTCCCGCATCCGCTACCTCGTCCTCTGCTACGGCGTGCCGGTGCGCATCGCCGAAGATCCCACGCTCAAAGAAGCCGCGCTGGAAAATGTCCGGCCGGAATTGCGCCGCAACGTCGCCGCCGTGGACAGCGAACTCACCCTGCTGCCGCGCGTTGAACAGCATTTGCTTCTCGGCGGGCCGCTGCCGAACCCGGCCTTTGGCGCCACCAACGTCGCCGCCTTTCATCCCACCAACGGCGTGCTCGTCGTCACACGGCTCGACGGCCCGACGCCCGCCATCGCCCGCAGTCTCGTGGACAAAGCCCTCATCGCCGAGACGAACGGCCTGTGGGGTCGCGCCTACTTTGATCTGCGGAGCATCACCGACGTCGGTTACAAACCCGGCGACGACATGTTGCACGATGCCTCGGAATACGCGCGGCGCTGGGGTTTTGAAACCATCGTGGACACGAACCCCGCCACCTTCGCGCCGGAATTCCCCCTGAGCCAGATCGCGCTGTACGCCGGCTGGTATGACGGCACCGTGTCCGGCCCGTTCGTTCAACCCCAGGTGGAGTTCATGCCCGGCGCGTTCGCCTATCACCTGCATTCGTACAGCGCGTCCGACATCCGCAGCCCGGACATGTATTGGGTCGGCCCGCTGCTCGCCAAGGGCGCGACGATCACCATGGGTTCCGTAGATGAACCGTACCTGACCGGCACGCCGGACATCTCCGTGTTCGTTTCGCGACTTACCTTTTTCAACTTCACGTTTGGCGAAGCCGCCTGCGCCGCGCAAGCCACCGTGTCCTGGCAGACCACCGTCGTCGGCGATCCCTTGTATCGCCCGTTCGCCCAAGCCCCGCCGCAATTGCACGAACAATTGGAACGCACGCACAGCCCGCTCCTCGAATGGTCGTACCTAAACTTGGTGAACATCAACCTCCTCAAAGGCGTGCCCGCCCCCGCGATGGCCACCTTCATCGAATCCCTCCCCGCGACCAAACAAAGTGCCGTGCTCAACGAGAAGCTCGGCAGTTTGTACACGGCGCAAGGAAAACCTTCGTCCGCCGTCGAGTCCCTGGAAACCGCGCTCAAGCTCGCCACCTCGCCCCAGCAAAAAATCCGGCTCCGCCTGGCGCTCGAAGAAAAACTAACCGCCCTCAACCGGCAGGCAGAAGCCAGCGATCAGTTGGTCAAGCTGTTGCAGGAAAATCCCAGCTACCCCGCCAAGCTCGGCCTCTACCGGAAATTATTCGCGCTCGCCCAGCAGCAGGATCAAAAAGCAGACGCCGCCAAATACGCCGAGATCATTGCCCGCCTGACCGCTCCGCCGACGGCTCCGAAATAAAACCGCGTTCGCATGGCC